>NZ_JBBIAB010000003.1:0-300000 GCF_039634785.1 Tistrella mobilis
ATCTCTCTAGGCACAAGGTCATATCGAGATGCCAAGGCGCTCATCGGTCAGTCGTTCTTAAAGTCCTAAGATCGACGACCGCCGCCCTCGCATCCCTTCCGATCCGTTTCACAATGTCAAAGATCCTGACGAAGCGCTTCCGCCTCGCGGCACCCTCGGGCGCCTGCCTCTCTTAAGAGGCTGTATTCTCTGGCTTTTCAGCCCCGCCCGGCGCCGCGTCGTCCGCGGTGCCCGTCGGTGTGGGGCGGTTTTTACCCCCGCCGTCCGGCTGCGTCAACTGCTTTTTTCGAAGCGTTTTCGGCGGCTGTTTCGGCGTGTCGCTCAGCGCATTTCTGCGTGGCGACAATTTCTGAGGCTACAGAAGCCGACCGGGTCTGGCAAGCAGTTTTTGCGGCATCATGCCCTCTGCTCTCCGCCCCTTGTGGTGTGAAGCGGATATGGTGCGCATCTTCGCCGTCGTCGAGTCCCCCCGCCGTCGAAATCGGCAGCGTTCATCGGCCTGCGATATTCCGCCGCGGCCCGGACCGGACACCTTTCGCTAACCTTCATTTAAGCTTTGGTCGCTAGCCTGTAGGGCAACGACAAGGCCCGCGCCGCGCCCGTCATGCGCAACGCGTGGCAATAATACGGTTCCCAGGGTCGCCCTGATAAACGCCCCATTCAGCAGAAGGCAGCCGACGGATGGCCCGACCCAACCGCCCGTTCACCACAAAGACCATCAGGCTGACGGCCCTCGTCGTGGGTGTCACCCTGTTCAGCCCTGCGCTGCTGCCGGGCACGTTGCCCTTCGCCGGTCTCACCCCGGTTGCCGGCGCTGCCCGCGCTGCGGAAGGCTCGTCACTGGCCGCCCCCACGGGCAAGGTCATTCTCGACGTCTCCGGCAGCATCGCCGTGACCAACACCCCAGAAGGCTCCGCCGCCTTCGATCGCGCCATGCTTGCCGCCATGCCGCGCTCCGCCATAGAGACGACCACCCCCTGGACGGAAGGCGCGCAACGCTTCGAAGGGGTATTGCTGGCCGATCTGGTGGCGCGCCTCGGGGCCACCGGCACCAGGATCACGGCCCGGGCCCTGAACGACTATTCCTATACGTTCGATCTGGCCGACGCGATGTCGCGGGGCGCCCTCATCGCCGACCTCACCAACGGCAAACAGATGTCGGTGCGCGAGCGCGGCCCGCTCTGGATCGTCTTTCCGCTCGACGACATGAAGGGCATGACCGAGGTGGAGCGGCACGAGATGCAGTCGCGCATGGTCTGGCAGCTCAAGCAGATCACCTTCAACTGACCCGACTTCCAGTCTCCCCAACCGGATCGGCCGCCGGCATGCGACGCCTTCTCACCTCGAAACGCCTGGCAGGCGCGCTCGGCGCGGTGATCGTGATCCTGGTCGCGACCATCGGCTGGACCGTGGCCCAGCTGGTGTCCGAAACCCGGCTGAGGGCGACGGAGCGGAGCGAGCGCGACTGGGCCGTGGTGCAGCTGGAATTCGAAACACTGCGCATGGCCGACGCCTATACTCATTACCGCTTCGAGCGCAGCCAGGACGCGCTCGACGAGCTGTTGCTGCGCGCCGACATCGTCGAGAGCCGGCTCAGCCTGTTCCGCGAGGGCATCGTCGCCGACGCGCTGGCCGGACGTCCGGACATCAAGGATCTGGTCTTCACCATCCGTATCACCCTTCTGGATGTGGGCATCGTCGAGACCTCGGACGATGCCGAGGCCATCGCAGCACTCGGGCGCAGCATCGAAGCCCTGCGGGCGAAGGCCTACGACGCCTCGGTGGCGCTTCTGCTCGACAGCAATCGCAGCCTTGCAGCACTCGAGGTGCGCCTCAGATCGCTCTGGTACTGGATCGCCCTGCCGCTTACCGCCCTGATCCTGGTCGGCGGCTTTCTGGTCGTGCTGCTGACCGGGGCGGTGAGGCGGGAAAGCCAGCGCCGCGAAGAGGCCACCCGCGCCCGCCGCGAGGCGCTGGCCGCCGAACAGATGCTGTCGAATGCGATGAGCGCGATGTCCGACGGCCTGCTGATCGCCACGGCCGACGGCCGGATCGTCACCGCCAACCGCCGGGTCGACGAGCTGATGCCCGCAACCATCAGCCGGCCCTTTGCCGGCCGCCGCATCCGTGCCCTGCGCGACCAGCTGTTTGCTGAAGCGGTGATGGACATCCGGACCAGCGCAGCCGGATCCGGGGCCGAGATCGACCCGCTTGATCCGCAGCCTCTGGACCGCGATCACGAACTGCATCTGGCCGGTGACCACTGGCTGCGGATCAGCCGCCGCGCCACCGCCGATGGCGGCATGGTCTTCGTGATGTCCGACATCACGCCGCTGAAGCGGCGCGAGCGCGACCTTGCAACCGCCATGCATGCCGCCGAGGCGGCCAGCCGCGCCAAGACCGAATTCCTGGCCAATATGAGCCATGAGTTCAAGACGCCGCTCAACGCCGTCATCGGTTTCACCGATATGATCATGCAGGGGGCGGCAGGCCCGCTGAACGATCGGCAGCGCGAATATCTGGGCCATGTCCGCGACGGCGGCAATCGTCTGCTGTCGCTGATCGACGATATCCTGGAAATGGTACGGGCCGATCGCGACGGGCTGAAGGCGGCACCGCTGGACCTGGACCGGCTGGTCGCAGGTGCGGTCACCGACGCCGAACGCGCCGCCCGCGAGGCCGACGTCACGCTGGCCCGGCTGGAGCTGGATGTGCCGGTGCATGGCGCGATCCGCGGCGACCGGCGTCTGCTGCGCCGGGCGATCGATGCGCTGCTGTCGAATGCGATCAAATTCACGCCGCCCGGCGGTCATATCACCGTCAGCCTGCGCAACACCACCCTGCCCCATCCGGAGGGCAGCCCGATCGCCGGGATCGAAGTAAGCATCGCGGATACCGGGATCGGCATTGCCGCCGAACAGATCGAACGGGTGCAGCAGCCCTTCGTGCAGATCGACAGCAGCCTGGCCCGCCGTTACGAAGGGGCCGGGCTGGGCCTGCCGCTCGCCCGGCGTTTCGTCGAGGCTCATGACGGGCAGTTGAGCCTGAATTCGGCCCCGGGCCTCGGCACCGAAGCCCGGATCTGGCTGCCGCTCTCCAGTGCCGAACCCGAGGCGGCACCGGCAACGCGACTGCGCGCCGCCTCGCGCTGACGACCGCTTCGCTCAGTCCTCGTCCCGCCCGCCCTCTGCGGGCAGCGGCAGCAGGATCACCGCCTGGGTCCCCTCCCCCGGCTCGCTGAACAGGTTCAGCCGCCCACCATGAGCCTCGACCAGCCGGCGGGCCAGCGGCAGCCCCAGCCCTGTCCCTTCGAAGCGGCGCGAGAAGCCGGCATCGAGCTGAACGAAGGGCTCGAAAGCCCGCTCGATCTCGCCGGGGGGCATGCCGATGCCGTCATCCGCAATCTCGATCCGTATCCACCCGGCCCCTCTCTCCTCCTGACCGGCATCCACCGTCCGCCGGGCCGTGATCGTCACCCAGCCGCCCGGTTCGGTGAACTTGATGGCATTGGAGAGCAGGTTGACGATCACCTGACGGATGCGGACTTCATCGACCACGGCCGGCAAGGCCGGCGGGTCGACGTCGAGCGACAGGGTCAGCCCGCCCTGATCGGCCTTGGGCTGCAACATGCGCACGGTGGAGCGCAGCAGCCGGGCCAGATCCAGCGGCCGGGGATCGAGCGGCAGAGCCGCCGCCTCGGCCCGGCTCAGATCCAGGATGTCGTTGATGACGCTCAGCAGATGGGTGGCGCTGTCGCGGATATCGCCCAGATATTCCCGCTGCCGGTCCGACACCGGGCCCGCATAGCCCATCAGCAGCATGTCGGTAAAGCCGATCACGGCGTTCAGCGGCGTGCGAAGTTCGTGGCTGACATTGGCCAGGAAATCCGTCTTCACCTTGTTGGCCCGCTCCGCCGCATCACGGGCGGCGGCGAGCGCCGCTTCGCGCGCCTTGATCGCGGTCACGTCGGAATAGAGCGAGAGCAGCCCGCCGTCATGGGTGGGGCTTTCCCGGACCATCAGCCAGCGGCCGTCGGCCATACGCATCTCGAACCGCCCGCGTCCGCGGGCCCGCATCTCGCGCCGGCGCCGCCCCCAGGCCTCCGCCGTCTCACCCATCGTATCGATGATGCCGCGCTCCAGCACGTCGCGCATCAAGGTATCGAAGGACATGCCCGGCCGGAGTTCCGGCGCCCCGGGCCCCATGATCTCCTGATAGCGGATATTGCTGATCAGATAGCGGTCGTCGGGCCCGCAGAGCAGCAGGGCATCGGTCATGGAATTCAGGGCGTCGAGCAGGCGCGCCTCGCTTGTGCGGCGAACCCGTTCCGCCGCCTCGGCGCGGGCCAGATGGCGCCGGGCGATGGACCGTTCGCGCCGGACCAGCATGGCCAGGACCACGATCATGGCGCCGAGGCCGAACAACATGGCCGCAACTGCACCCGGGCCGGGCGTGATCGCGCCGCTGCCCACGGCAAGCGCCACGGCGGCGGCCGCGATCCCGAGCGCGATCAATCCGCGGGTGAGGCCTCCGGCGGATTCCTTGTCCCACTGCTCCACGGGCGATCCCTCATTCTGCTGCGGCGGTCCTGCTTGTTGTCATTCGTGACCATCCGCCCTCAACTCCACCCGCTCGGAGCCGCGGGGTCAAGCAGCGAGCGCGGCCGCATCATCAGCGCTTGCAACGCGCCGCCACAGGCAGTACAAACCGCGTCGACCGCATACGGGATCCCGGGGCCGTAGCTCAGCTGGGAGAGCACCTGCTTTGCAAGCAGGGGGTCAGGGGTTCGATCCCCCTCGGCTCCACCAATTCCGTTGCATCAAAACGTCTCAGCAGGGGCCGACCGCACACGCGGCCGGCCTTTTTCGTGTCTGTCCCCGCCGTCCCTGCCCCACGCCGTCCCCGAACGGAGCCCGACCACGCCATGCCCGTGCCCAGCCCCACCCACGTCCTGACCATCACCTGCCCCGACATCGTGGGCCTTGTGGCGGCCGTGTCCGGCTTCCTGTCCGGGGAAGGCGTGTTCATCAACGAGAGCGCCCAGTATGGCGACCCGGAAACCCAGACCTTCTTCATGCGGGTGGTGCTGTCGGTTCCGGGCGATGGCGATGGTGCGCTGGGGGTGCGCTTCGCCGAGGTCGCACGCCGGTTCTCCATGCGCTGGACGCTGCACGATCTGCGCCGCCGGCCGCGGGTGCTGATCTGCGTGACCAAGGCGGGCCACTGCCTGAACGACCTGCTGCACCGCTGGCACAGCGGCCTGCTGCCGATCGAGGTGGCCGGCGTGATGGGCAATCACGACAGCCTGCGCCATCTGGCCGACTGGCACAACGTGCCCTTCCACCACCTGCCGGTGACCGCCGCGACCAAGGCGGAGCAGGAACGCGCCCTGCTCGACCTGATCCGCACGCTGGATGTCGAACTGGTGGTGCTGGCCCGCTACATGCAGATCCTGAGCCCGACGCTCTGCCAGGCACTGTCCGGCCGCTGCATCAACATCCATCACAGCTTCCTGCCGGGCTTCAAGGGCGCCCGCCCCTATCATCAGGCCCATGCCCGCGGCGTGAAGCTGATCGGCGCCACCGCCCATTACGTGACCACGGACCTGGACGAGGGCCCGATCATCGAACAGGCCGTGGAACGGGTCGATCATACCCACACCGCCGAAGAGCTGGTGACCATCGGCCGCGACATCGAAACCGTGGTTCTGGCCCGGGCCGTGCAGTGGCACGTGGAGCGGCGGGTGCTGATCAATCACAGCAAGACGGTGGTCTTCCGCTGAGCCGCCACGCTCTGCGATACCACTGCCCCGACGACACATGCAGCTTTTGCTTGCCGCAGGTCACCCCCACACGGCTAAACTGGCATGACCAACGGCCGGTCCCGCAGAGGTCGGGACGCTCCGCCTGGGGAGGCGGAGGGCCGGATGAATGCCGGAAACAGCGGCAATACGGGGGTAACGACATCCATGATTTCTCTGGGCAAGCGCGCCGGCGCACGACAGCTGGCGGGGCTGGCAATGGCCGCCGCGATCACCATTGCGGCACCGGTGGCGGCCAAGGCCGAACAGTTCGTCAACGTGCTCACCGGCGGTACCAGCGGCGTGTACTACCCGCTGGGCGTGGCACTCTCGAAGATCTACGCCGACAACATTCCGGATGCCCGCACCTCGGTGCAGTCCACCAAGGCATCGGTCGAAAACCTGAACCTGCTTCAGGCCGGCCGCGGCGAGATCGGGTTCGCGCTGGGTGATTCGGTCGGCCTCGCCTGGGCGGGCGACACCGAAGCCGGCTTCAAGGGCAAGCTCGACAAGCTGCGCGCCATCGCCGCCATCTATCCCAACTATGTTCAGATCGTGGCCAGTCAGGACAGCGGCATCAAGACGCTCGCCGATCTGAAGGGCAAGCGCATCTCGGTCGGCGCGCCGCGCTCGGGCACCGAGCTGAATGCCCGCGCCATTCTGGGGGCGGCCGGTCTCAGCTATGACGATCTGGGCAAGGTGGAATACCTGCCCTTCGGCGAATCGGTCGAGCTGATGAAGAACCGTCAGATCGATGCCACCCTGCAGTCGGCCGGCCTGGGTGTCGCCTCGATCCGCGACCTCGCCACCAGCGTGCCGATCACCATCGTGGCGGTGCCCGCCGATGTGGTGGCGAAGATCGGCGATGCCGCCTATCAGGCGACCGAAATCCCGGCCGGGACCTATGACGGCCAGACCGATGCGGTGCCGGCGGTGGCCATCCGCAACATCCTGGTGACCCATGCCGAGGTGCCGGATGCGCTGGCCCACGAGATGGCGAAGCAGATGTTCACCCATCTCGACACCATGGTCGCGGCCCATGCCGCCGCCAAGGCGATCTCGCTGGATGGCGCGACCAAGGGTCTGCCCATCCCGCTCCACCCGGGTGCCGAGGCCTATTATCGCGAGGCCGGCGTCCTGAAGTGACGGAACCCGAGGCGGCCGGCCGGTGAATCATGCATGCCAAAGCATGCAGTTCCCGGCCGGCTTCCCGTGTCGACACGCCTGTCTCGGGACATCCACGCACATGACCGCATCGACCGTCCGGCCCGCCGACGAGGCCCGGCATCAGGGCCATGACCACCTCCAGGACCACAGCTTCGAGGCGGGGCCGATGCATGCGCCCCTGCCCGACCGGACCCAGGGCCTCGGCCGGGCCATCTTTCTGGTCGCCGTGATCTTTTCGGCCTTCCAGATCTACACCGCCGCCTATACGCCGCTGTCGAGCCTGGTGGTCCGCTCGATCCATGTCGGTTTTCTGCTGCTGCTGGGCTTCATGATCACCGCCGCGCACCGGCCGAAAGGCTCGGCAATGCGCTGGATCGATCTTGGCCTCGGCATCGCCGGCTTCGCGCTCGGCCTCTATCACTGGATCTTCGAGACCGACATCCTGCTGCGCGCCGGCGATCCGTCGATGACCGACATCGTGCTGGGCTGCGCGATGGTCCTGCTGGTCTTCGAAGCCGCCCGCCGGGCGATGGGCATCGCGCTGCCGATCATCTGCGCGCTGTTCCTGTCCTATGCGATCTTCGGGCATCTGCTGCCCTCGCCGCTCAATCATCGCGGCTACGGTTTCGATCAGGTGGTCGACCAGATGTTCCTCGGCACCGAGGGCATCTTCGGCATCCCGATCCTGGTCTCGTCGACCTATATTTTCCTGTTCATCCTGTTCGGCGCCTTCCTGGAACGCGCCGGCATGATCATGCTGTTCTCCGACGTCGCTATGGGCACGGTCGGCGGCGCCCGCGGCGGCCCGGCCAAGGTGGCGGTGGTCTCCTCCGCGCTGATGGGCACGATCAACGGCTCGGGCGTCGCCAATGTGGTGACCACCGGCCAGTTCACCATCCCGCTGATGAAGCGGTTCGGCTATCGCCCCGCCTTTGCCGGCGCGGTGGAGGCGACGTCGAGCATGGGCGGCCAGATCATGCCGCCGGTGATGGGCGCGGTGGCCTTCATCATGGCCGAGACGCTGAACGTCCCCTATATCGACGTGGTCGAAGCAGCGCTGATCCCGGCCCTGCTCTATTTCACCACCGTGCTCTGGATGGTGCATCTCGAAGCCGGGCGCCTGAACCTTTCCGGCCTGCCGCGCGCGGAACTGCCGGATCCGCTGGCGGCGGTGAAGGCGCGCTGGCACCTGATCATCCCGCTGGCCATCCTGGTCTACCTGCTCTTCGCCGGCTACACCCCGCTGTTTGCGGGCACGGTGGGGCTGGCGCTGACCGCGGTCCTGATCCTGGGCGCGCCGATCTCGGGCCTGCTGCCGGCCATGCCGCTCCGCATCCTGTTCTGGGTGGCGATCGGCCTTGCCACCGCCGGCTTCTTCCACTGGGGCATCGACGTCATCGCGGTGGTGATCCTGGCGCTGGTGGTGGTCTGCCTGGCGATCAAGGGGCTCCGCTCCACGGTCGACATGATGGTCCAGGCCCTGGCCGACGGCGCCCGCAATGCCCTGGGCGTCGGCATCGCCTGCGCGCTGGTCGGCACGATCATCGGCGTGATGACCCTGACCGGCCTCGCCACCAACTTCGCCCGGGTGATCATCGAAGTCGGCGATCAGAGCCTGTTCCTGTCGCTGGTGCTGACCATGCTCACCTGCCTGGTGCTGGGCATGGGCATTCCGACCATCCCCAACTACATCATCACCTCGTCGCTGGTGGGGCCGGCACTGCTGGAACTGGGCGTGCCGCTGATCGTCAGCCACATGTTCGTGTTCTATTTCGGCATCATGGCCGATCTGACGCCACCGGTGGCGCTGGCGGCGTTCGCGGCCTCACCCATTGCCAAGGCCAGCGGGCTGAAGATCGGCGTGAACTGTCTGCGCATCGCCATCGCCGGTTTCGTCGTGCCGTTCATGGCGGTCTACACCCCGGCGCTGATGCTTCAGGATGGCGGCCCGATGGCCCAGGCGATCGGCTACTGGCCGGCGGTCGGCTATATCGTGCTCAAGGCGGTGATCTCGATGGGGCTGTGGGGGGCCGCCAGCATCGGCTTCCTGGCCGGGCCGCTTGCCTGGTGGGAACGGCTGCTCGCCGCCGTCGCCGCCTTCATGCTGGTTGCGGCCCTGCCGGTCACCGATGAACTGGGTCTCGCCCTCGCCGCCCTGGTCGTCGGCCAGCATCTGCTGCGCCGCCGCATGGCGCGGCGTGCTGCATCATGACCACCGCTGCCGCCCTCGGCCTGTGCATCGCACTGGCCGCGGGCGGCCCGCCGCTCACCCGTCTGCCGGCCGATCCCGATGCCGCGCTCGACCGCTTCACCCTCGCCTGGACCCATTCGGTGGAGCGCATCCGCTGGCGCGAGGACTGGATCATCGGCCGGGACGGCCGCCTGCATGCCGGGGAGGCTGCCATAGAGGGCAGCGGCGCCGGCATGGAACCGCCCGATGATGCCCGGCTGATCGACGGCCACTGGGTCTACACCCCGCATCTGCCGCCGCAGGATGCGCTGACGCTCGCCAATTCCACCATGACCGGGCCGCACGAGATCTGCGTCGCCGGCAGCTGCCGCAGCCTGTTCGATCTGGCACCCGCCGCACGCGACCGGCCGGTGCGCCTGTTCCCATGTCCGGGCGATGCGCTATCATCGGGCAGCACGACAGCACCAGAGGCGGGAACCGCAAGATGATGGAGGGTCTGCGCCAGCGGATCTGGACACGGCTGCGCCAGACGCTGTGGTTCCAGCCGGCCCTGGCCTCGGCACTTGCGGGCTTCTGGGTGGTGCTTGCCATCATCGGCGGGCCGCTGCTGTCGGGCATGGACGATCTGCCGATTCCCGACAAGGACACCATCGTCGAACTGCTGAAGATGGGCGGCGGCAGCCTGCTCACCATCGCCACCGTCACGCTGTCGGTGCTGATGGTGGTGCTGAACGCCGCCGCAGGCCAGGCCTCGCCCAGGGCCCTGCCGGGGCTGATGTCCGACCGCATGACCCATCGGGCGCTGGCCGCCTTCATCGGCGGCTTCGTCTATGCGGTGACGGGCGTGGTGGTTCTGGGTCTCGGCCGCGACGGCGACGGTGCGCGGCTGCTGATCGGCGCGGGCGGGCTGCTCACGCTCTGCCTCGCCCTCTACCGCATGGTGCTCTGGTTCCACCACATCGCCGACCTGCTGAAGCTGTCGAGCATGATCGACCGCATCTTCCGCACCGGCGACCAGGCGATCGAAACCTATCGGGCATCCCCCGCCTACGGCCTGCGCCTCAGGCCCGCGGCCATGCCGGCGCTGAGCGGGCCTGGTCTGGTGCCGCTCTATCCGCGCCTGACCGGCCATCTGCGTCTGATCGACGTTGCCCGTCTGGCCGGCACGGCCGAGGCGCACCGGCTGTCGGTCATCATCTGCCACAGGCCCGGCACCGCCATGCACCCGCAGAAGCCGATGGCGATGATCCGCACCCATGACGGCCGCCCGATCGACGATGCCCTTCGCAACATCCTGATCGGCTGTTTCGACATCGGCCGCGACCGCACCGAAGAACAGGACCCCCTGCTCTGCCTGGAACTGCTGTGCGAAACCGCCTGTCGGGCGCTGTCGCCCGGCATCAACGATCCGGAGACGGCCATCATCTGCCTGGACCGGCTGGAATCCCTGCTGACCGGGCTCGTCGCCCGGCCCGCCGATGCCGATGCCCCCGCCGATACCGAAAGGCTGGGGCCCGGTGCGGCCCATGTGGTGCTGCCGCCGCTGCCGCTGGATCTGGTTCTCGACCGTGCCCTGATGCGCATCGCCCGTTGCGGCGCCGATGCGGTCGAGGTTTCCTGTCATCTGCTGCAGGTGCTGGAGGCGATCGTGCGCAATGCGCAGAACGAGGCCGATGCCGATGTCGCCCGCGCCGCCGCGATCAGGGCCCATGCCCATGCGGCGGCGGCCCTTGCCACCGTCCACGATCGGGATCGGGCCGATACGGCCCTTGCCGCCATCCCGTGATCCCGACGCCGTTTCCCCTCGCCTCACGAAAGGCAGCACGAATGAGCGCCCCCCACGATCATGATCACGGCCCGAATCACGGCTCTGGCGACGACTGGCGCCATACCGGCGTGCAGGTGATCGCCGGCGATCAGCTGGACCCGAACACCGCCCAGACGCCGGGCATGTCGCGTGCCACCGCCATCAACAATGCCCGCACCGGTGCCAACAAGATCTGGGCCGGCACCGTCACCATCCAGCCCGACGCCAAGACCGGCGCCCATCATCACGGCGCGCTGGAAAGCGTGATCTATGTCGTCCGCGGCCGCGCCCGCATGCGCTGGGGCGACCGGCTGCAGTTCACCGCCGAAGCGGGGCCGGGCGACTTCATCTATGTGCCGCCCTATGTGCCCCACCAGGAAATCAACGCCGCAGCCGACGAGCCGCTGGAATGCGTGCTTGTCCGTTCGGACCAGGAGCCGGTGGTGGTCAATCTCGACATCGAGCCGGTGGAAAAGCCGGAAGCGGTGAAGTGGATCGATCCCATCCACCGCAGCTGAACCACCCAAGCCTTGTCAGACCGCCGACCAGCCGCCATCGACCAGATGGGCGCTGCCGGTGACGAAGCCGGCCTCGTCGGACAGCAGGAAGCAGGTGAGCGCCGCCACCTCTTCCGGCGTGCCCAGCCGGCCGATCGGATGCTGCCGGACCAGATGCCGGCGCGCCTCGGGCTCGACATGGGCGATCAGCGGCGTGTCGATGAAGCCGGGGCAGACCGCGTTCACCCGCACGCCCTGCGCCGAATATTCGACCGCCGCCGTCTTGGTCAGCCCGATCACCCCATGCTTGGCGGCGACATAGGCGGCCGATCCGGCAAAGCCGTTCAGCCCCAGGATCGAGGCCATGTTGACGATGGCCCCGCCCCCGGCCGCCAGCATCGCCGGGATCTCGGCATGCATGGCATAGAAGACCCCGTTCAGGTTGACGTCGATCACCCGGCGCCAGCCGGCGATGCTGTAGTCCCCGACCGGTCCTTCGGCCCCGCCGATGCCGGCATTGTTGACCGCGAGATGCAGGCCGCCGAAGCGGGTCACGACATCGGCGACCAGACCTGCCACCGCATCGGGGTCGGCCACGTCGACGGCAAAGGCGGCCGCCTCGACATCGGCATCGCGCAACTCCGCTGCCAGGGCTTCGGCCGCATCCGCCTTCAGATCGGCAAGCGCGACCCGGGCGCCGCCCGCGCCAAGCCGGCGGGCAATGGCGGCACCGATGCCGGATCCGGCGCCGGTGACGAGGGCGATGCGGCCGTCGAAACTCATGGATGGTCTCCTCTGAGGCATGCGGCCGGAATGGCATCGGCCCGCATGAACGGATCTTTCACCGCAGCCGTGTTAGGCTTCGTTTGTTACGGTGTCTGTGGAGGATGATGACCGTGGTGAAACAGGTCAACCCCGACGCGGAAGACCGACCTGGCGTCCAGGCGATGCGGCTACGCGAACTCCATCGCGTGCTGGTGACGGCGCATGCCGCGCCGGACATCGCCTATGCCGACTTCATCGATACCGGCCGGCGCATTCTGGGCCTACATCGCCGCCCCGGTCTGGGTGAAAGAGCGGATCTATGGCACGCTCGCCTTCATGGACGCGCGACCCCGGCCCGAGGGATTCGGCAGCGGCGAGGTCGAATTCCTCGAGATGATGGCAACGGCACTCGGCCGGGTCGTCGAGCGGGATCTTGCGGAACGGGACCGGCCGCTGACCGAGAAGCGGCTGGATACGGCGGCACGGCTGTTCGGCACCGCCTTCGATCAGGCGCCGATCGGTATGGCCCTGGTCGCCCCGGATGGCCGCTTTCTCAAGGTCAACCGCGCCTTGTGCCGGATCTGCGGATATGACGAGACCGAGCTGCTGGCGATCGATTTCCAGCAGATCACGGACCCCGATCATCTCCAGTCCGATCTGGCCCTGTTGCGGGCTGTCCTGCGCGGCGAGCGCACCGACTATCGGATCGAGAAGCGCCATATCCGCAAGAATGGCCGCCGGACCGAAGTGGAGCAGGCCAATCACCGGCTGGAGCGGCTGGCCGCCACCGATCCGCTGACCGGTCTCGCCAACCGGCGCGCCTTTATGGCGCAGTTCGAAAACGCGCTCGATCGTCACGCCGCCACCGGCCGGTCGCTGTGTCTGCTGCTGATCGACATCGATCATTTCAAGGCCTTCAACGATCGCTTCGGCCATCCGGCGGGGGATGCCACCCTGTCGCGGGTCGCCGCCGCGATGACCGGAAGCCTGGGCGAGAACGGCATCGTCGCCCGTCATGGCGGCGAGGAGTTTGCCGTTCTGCTGCCCGAGACCGACCCCGAGGCCGGCTACGCGCTGGCGGAACGGCTGCGTTGCGACATCGCCCGACTGCGGGATCTGCCGGCGCCGGTCACGATCAGTATCGGGCTCGGCCCCTGCCCGCCCGGCTCGGGCCAGGACGACATCGCCCGCGCCGAGCTGATCGCCCTGGCCGATCGCGCGCTTTATGCCGCCAAGGCCGCGGGCCGCAACCGGGTGGTGACCGCAAGGCGGTAGCAGGCTTGATCGCGGACAGCGGTCGCGGGACACTGCCCCATAAACCCGGACGTCAGATGCCGGACCGGATATGTGAGGGGGAGGAGGCCGCCCGCGGCGGATCATGGACAGCTGGCTCGTGCTCGCCCTGTCGCTGGGCTATCTCGCCGTCCTGTTCGCCATCGCCTGGCAGGGCGATCGGGTGGCGGCGCGCCGCGGCGGCACGGCCGCACGTCGCGCGCCCCTGCTCTACGCCCTCAGCCTTGCGGTCTACTGCACCTCGTGGACCTTCTATGGCGCCATCGGCCGCGCGGCCACCGGCGGCTTCGATTTCCTGTCGATCTATGTCGGCCCGATCCTGATGATCGGTCTCGGCTGGCCGGTCCTCGCCAAGATGGTACGGGTGGCCAAGGCCGAGAACGTCGTGTCGATTTCCGATTTCATCTCGGCGCGTTACGGCAAAAGCCGGGTGCTGGCGGCGCTGGTCACCGCGATCGCGGTGGTCGTGGTGCTGCCCTATTTCGCCCTGCAGCTCAAGGCGATCACCATCAGTTTCGAGGCCCTGGCCGGCAACCCCTTCGCCGGCTCGGTCATGCCCGACCTGCCCGGGCGGACCACCCTGCTGGTCACCGTGATCATGGCCGCCTTCGCCATTCTCTTCGGCGTGCGCACCATCCATGCCAACGAGCATCACCCCGGGCTGATGAGCGCGATTTCGGCCGAATCCCTGGTCAAGCTGGCCGCCGCCCTGATCGTCGGCGCCGCGATCACCGTGGTGGCGGCGGGCGGGCCGGTCTCTCTGGTCGGCACCGCGCTTGCCGACCCGGCGCTCGCCCATATGCTGGAACCGCGGCTCGGTCTCAGCTGGTGGGCGATGACCCTACTGTCGGGCTTCGCCATCCTCTGCCTGCCGCGCCAGTTTCATGTCGCGGTTGTGGAGAATAC
The DNA here is from genome assembly GCF_039634785.1 of Tistrella mobilis. Taxonomy (NCBI): domain Bacteria; kingdom Pseudomonadati; phylum Pseudomonadota; class Alphaproteobacteria; order Geminicoccales; family Geminicoccaceae; genus Tistrella; species Tistrella mobilis. Next base: position 14,427 of record NZ_JBBIAB010000003.1, read on the forward strand.
CCATGTCGGCGACATCCGCACCGCGGCCTGGCTGTTCCCGGCCTATCTGATCGCGATCAACCTGTTCGTGGTGCCGGTCGCCATGGCCGGCCTGCTGCTCTTCGCCGGCGCCGACATGAATGCCGACACCTTCCTGGTGACCGTGCCGCTGGCGATGGGAGAGCCGGGCCTCGCCCTGCTCGCCTTCATCGGCGGGCTGTCGGCCGCCACCGGCATGATCGTGGTCGGCGCGGTCGCCCTCAGCACCATGGTCTGCAACGACCTGATCGTGCCGGCGCTGATGGCGCTGCGCCCCGGCTCCCGCCGGCTCAGGGACAACCCCACCCGCATGCTGCTTCTGGCCCGCCGGCTGGCGGTGATCGGCATCCTGGCGCTCGCCTATATCAACTACCTGCTGCTCGGCAGCACCTTCCCGCTGGTCACCTTCGGCCTGGTGTCCTTTGCCGGCGTCGCACAATTCGCGCCGCCCCTGCTGCTCGGCCTGTTCTTCCGCCAGGTCACCAAGGCCGGCGCCATCGCCGGTCTGGTTGCAGGCTTCGCCGCCTGGGTCGCCACCGTGCTGTTGCCGTCCTTCGCCGAGGCCGGTGTGGTCGCCGGCAGCCTGCTGCACGATCTTCTGTTGCGGCCCGGCTGGATCAGCATCGACGACATCACCAGCGTGCACGACCTGGACGTTCTCTCCGGCGGTGCGCTCGTCAGTCTGGCACTCAATCTCGTGGTGCTGCTGGCGGTGTCGCGGTTCACCCGCCAGTCAGATCTGGAGGCGCGGCAGGCGGAACGTTTCGTCTCCATGCGCCACGAGCTGGGCGAACGGCGGGTGCACCCGCGCGGCGCGACCCTGGCCGATCTGCACGAACTGGCCGCACGCTATGTCGGCCGCACCCGCGCCGACGCCGCCTTTGCCGACCTCGCCCAGGCCCGCAACCCTCATACCGACGGCTTCGACGCCGCGCCGCCGCTGCGCATCGACCAAGAAGCGGTGCAGGCGACCGAATGGCTGCTGGCCGGCGCCATCGGCTCGGCCTCGGCCCGGGTGGTGGTGGCCAGCCTGCTCGCAGACCGGCGTCTGTCCCGTTCCGATGCCCGCAGCATCATCGACGAGGCCTCGCGCGCCATTCTGGATCAGCACACCCTGCTGCGCTCGACCATCGAGAATGTCGGCAAGGGCATCTGCGCCTTCGATCGCGACTTCCGGATCCTGGTCTGGAACCGGCGCTTCCTCGACATGCTCGACGTGCCGGAAAGCCTGATCACCGTCGGCACGCCCTTGTCCGACATCGTCGACCATCTCCATGCCCGTGGCGAGTTCAGCCATGACCGCGAGATCGTCACCCTGCTGCGCCGGTCCGACCCGGATCTGCGCGGCCGGCCCGACATGTATCAGCGGATCCGCCCCGACGGCACGGTGCTGGAGGTCACCTCCAACCCGCTGCCCGATGGCGGTTTCGTCGCCGTTTTCAACGATGTGACCGAGCGTCACCGCGCGGCCGAAGCACTGCGCGAAGCCAATGAGGGGCTGGAGCGCGGCATCGCCGAACGCACCGCCGATCTTGCCGATGCCAAGGCCGAGGCCGACCGGGCCAACCGCGCCAAGACCCGCCTGCTGGCGGCGGTCAGCCACGATCTGCTGCAGCCCCTGCACGCCGCCCGGCTGTTCATTTCCGCCGCCCGCGACCGCGGCAACGACCCGCTGGTCGGCCAGGCCGATGCGGCGCTCCGCTCTGTAGAACAGCTGCTGGGCGACCTGCTCGACATCACCCGGCTCGACACCGGCGTGGTCAAGCCCAGCCGCGGCGCGGTGGTGGTCGACGAGGTGCTGCGGCCGCTGATGGGCGAAATGGCGGTGGTCGCCGCCCGCCACGGGCTGAAACTGGTGCACGTCCCCAGTTCGGTGACCGTCGAGACCGATGCCGTGCTGCTGCGCCGGATTTTGCAGAACCTGATCGGCAATGCGCTGCGCTATACCCGAACCGGCCGGGTTCTGGTCGGTTGCCGGCGGCTGGGCGACCGGCTGCGGATTGAGGTCCACGATACCGGCCCCGGCATCCCGGCCGAAAAACAGGCCGAGATCTTCCAGGAATTCCGCCAGCTCGATGGCGGGCCGGGGGACCGCGACAAGGGGCTGGGGCTGGGTCTGTCGATCGTCGAGCGGCTGGCGGCGATCCTCGGCCACCGGGTCGGGCTCCGCTCCACCCCCGGCCGCGGCAGCTGTTTCTCGGTCGAGCTGCCGGTGAGCGAAAGCCGCGCCCTGGCGCGGCGCGTGGCACCAGAGACCCGCGGCGGCGGCTTCGACGGTACGCTGGTCCTGTGCATCGAAAACGAACCCGCGATCGCGGAAGCCATGACCGCCCTGCTCGGCGGCTGGTCCTGCGAGGTGGTCTGGGGCACCACTGCCGAGGCGGCGCTGTCGGCCCTCGGCGACCGCCGCCCCGACATCGTGCTGACCGATTATCACCTCGATCACGGCCTGAGCGGGCTCGACGTGCTCGCCGGCCTGCGCACCCGTTTCGGCGCCGCCCTCCCCGCCGCCGTCATCACCGCCGACCGCAGCGACGCCGTCCGGCGCGCGGCCGAGGCGGCCGACTGCCGCATCGCCTACAAGCCGCTGCGCCCGGGCGCACTCCGGGCGCTGATCGCGCATATGGTCGCGAAGGGGCGAAGCCGCGCCGCCGAATGACCTCGGCTACGGGTGATGTCAGCTGCCCGCCGTCTCGACCTCGGTCGCATGCAGCGCCAGCCGGCCGGCCAGGATGGCGGCCTGGGTGCGGCTCACCACGCCCAGGCGGCGCAGGATCACCGTCACATGGGCCTTCACCGTGGTTTCGACCACGCCCATTTCATAGGCGATCTGCTTGTTGAGCTTGCCTTCGGCAATGCCGGCCAGCACGCGCAGCTGCTGGGGGGTCAGGCCGGCGATGCGGTCGGCGACGTCGACATCCTCGGCCGTGTCGGCCTCGTCGGTGTCCGGCTGCCAGATCTGGCCCTCGATCACCGCACGGATCGCGGCACCAAGCCGGTCGACCGGCGCCGATTTCGGCACGAAGCCCGAGGCGCCGTACTGCATCGCCCGGCGGATGGTGGCCGCATCCTCCATCGCCGAGACCACGATCACCGGAATTGCCGGATGTTCGTTGCGCAGCAGCACAAGGCCGATCAGCCCGTTCATACCCGGCATGTGCAGGTCCAGCAGCACGCAGTCGATGCCGTCATCCCGGGCCAGCACCGTTTCGACTCCCGAAAATTCCGAAGCCTGGATGGTCTCCGCCCCGGGCAGGCTGTCGGCCACCGCCTGGCAGAGTGCCGCCCGCATCAGCGGATGATCGTCGGCGATCAGGATCCGATACGACATGTCCCGCCCTCCCCTCGGGTCCCGGGCATCCGGCTGCGTTGGCCGTACCCTTATGAGGCAGGATCATGCGCAAGTTTCTGTCCGACGCAAGGCCGGTCTGCATATGAATTGAAACGGACAGCCGAAGCTGCCCGTTCCATGATACCCCATTCGCGGGTGCAGCACGCACCCTTGGGCTGTATGTTGCGTCGCTCAATCGTGCTGGTAGATGTCCACCGACCTGGTATCCCGGACGAAGAGCACGCCGATCACCAGGGTCGCCGCCGCGATCACGATCGGGTACCAGAGGCCCGAATAGATGTCGCCGGTGGCGGCCACGATGGCGAAGCTGGTGGTGGGCAGGAAGCCGCCGAACCAGCCATTGCCGATGTGATAGGGCAGCGACATCGAGGTATAGCGGATCCGGGTCGGGAACATCTCGACCAGCATCGCCGCGATCGGGCCATAGACCATGGTCACGTAGATGACCAGCACGGTCAGCAGCACGATCAGCATCACATGGTTGACCCGGGCCGGATCGGCCTTGGCGGGGTAGCCGGCCGCGGTCATGGCATCGCCAAGCGCCTTGTTGAAGGCGGCGCCGGCGGACTGCGGGTCGACCGGGGCGGCGTGGCTGCCGCCGCCATGCAGGTTGACCTCGGTCTTCCCCGTGGCGCCCGATGCATCGTAGCTGTCGATCACCACATCGCCGACACGGATCTGGGCGATGGTGCCGGCGGGGGCGGCCTCGTTGCTATAGGGCGCGCCCTTCTTCACCAGGGCCGACTTGGCGATATCGCAGCTGCTGGTGAATTTCGACGTGCCGACCGGGTTGAACTGGAAGCTGCAGCTCTCCGGATCGGCATAGACCACGATCGGCGCGCTGGCCACGGCCTGTTCCAGCGCCGGGTTGCCGTAATGGGTCAGGCCCTTGAAGATCGGGAAATAGGTCACGATCGCAAGCGCCAGGCCGACCATGATGATCGGCTTGCGGCCGATGCGGTCCGACAGGCTGCCGAAGATCACGAAGAAGGGCGTGCCCAGCAGCAGGGCGGCGGCGATCATCAGGTTGGCGTCCTGCGGATCGATCTTCAGGGTCTGCTGCAGGAAGAACAGGGCATAGAACTGGCCGGTGTACCAGACCACCGCCTGACCGGCGACCAGGCCGAACAGCGCCAGCAGGACGATCTTGAGGTTCTTCCAGTTGCCGAAAGCCTCGGTCAGCGGCGCCTTCGAATGCTTGCCCTCTTCCTTCATCTTCTGGAAGACCGGGCTTTCGTTCAGCATCATCCGGATCCAGACCGACACGCCGAGCAGCACGATCGAGATCACGAAGGGAATGCGCCAGCCCCAGCTTTCGAAGGCCTCGGCCGACATCGACACGCGGCAGCCCAGGATGACCAGCAGCGACAGGAACAGGCCCAGCGTCGCGGTGGTCTGGATCCAGGCGGTATAGGCGCCGCGGCGGCCATTCGGGGCATGTTCGGCGACATAGGTCGCCGCACCGCCGTATTCGCCACCCAGCGCCAGGCCCTGCAGCAGGCGCAGGATGATCAGGATCACCGGTGCGGCGATGCCGATGGTGGCGTAATTCGGCAGGATGCCCACGATGAAGGTCGAGGCACCCATGATCAGGATGGTGACGAGGAAGGTGTATTTGCGGCCGATCAGGTCACCCAGGCGGCCGAAAACCAGCGCACCGAAGGGACGCACGGCGAAGCCGGCGGCGAAGGCGAGCAGTGCGAAAATGTACGCCGCCGTCTCGTTCACGCCCGAGAAAAACTGTTTGGCGATGATCGCGGCCAGCGAGCCGTAGAGGTAGAAATCGTACCACTCGAACACGGTTCCCAGCGAGGAGGCGAAGATGACCTTCTTCTCCTTGCTGGTCATGGGTGCGGCCTTGCCCGTATCCGCCATGGATATGTTGGCCATGTATCCTCCCTGCAACGTGGCGTTGCTCAGACGTTTTCTGCGTTGGAAGACGCTGCCTGACGCCGATCCTGAAGCAGGGCCGTTCCCGCGGACCCGGATGCTTCGATCTTCCCCATCGCCCGTCAGGCCGGTCGATGGTGAAACGATGCGCCGCGCGGCCGAAGGACGCAGCCCCGACCTTGGTCGGGGTGAGATCCGATACAGACCCTTGAAATGAAAGAGGAATTCTTGTGCGCCGCAACATATCGTCGCATCGCAGCGCACAAATGCCTGCCGGGGCATTCACCCGGAGATTGCGCGCCTGGTCTCAGGCGGCGATCCAGCCGATCAGCAGATCGGCGAGCGCATCGGAATTGTCATCCATCATCGGCATGTGCGAATTGCCGCGGATGCCCATCGCCGGCAGGTCCATCAGGCTCGCCTCCACCCCGGCCGCCCTCAGCTGATCCACATGGCTGCGGGTGGTGGCGGCCAGATACGACCAGAACGGCGTCTCGTCGACGAAATCGCCCAGCATCAGCAGGCGCCGCTGCGGCCGGCCGTCGGGGCCCAGGGGCGACCAGCCTTGGGGCAGCGCCGGCATGCCCGAGGGCTCGATGCCGATGCAGCCGCGGACGAGATCCGGTCTGGCCGCCGCCGCCGCATGGGTGAACCAGCCGCCCTGGCTGTGGCCGACCAGGATGCAGGGGCCGATGGTTTCGATCACCGCGATCAGCGCCGCCAGCGCCTGGGGCGCCGTCGACAGCCAGCGCGGCACATGGTTGCGGCAAAGGTCGTCGAAGCCCGCCATCGGGAAACGCTGCCCCGGGAAGGGGCGCCGTGCCGCCATGTCTGCCGCAGCGCCCAGCCGATAGAGCGTCCAGGCCTGTTCGTCGGTGCGCATGATCGCCCGGCCCGGCCAGTGGCCATCGACCGCGCACCAGCCGGCACGGCCGCGCTCCACCCCGTCGACGACATGGGTGGTGAACCCCGCCTGAACGAAACGGGTCAACCAGCCGGGCCGGCCGTCGGGCGTCGTCTCCCACATCGATCCGGTCAGCGCGCCGCCATGGACCAGAACCAGCGGCAGCGCGCCGGGCCGGGCGTTGCGCGGCACGAAGCTCTGGACATAGGCCTGATCGGCGAAGACAGCGCCATTGGGGTCGTGCACGAAATCGGGCGTGTCGGCCGAGAAATTGATCCGCTCAGGCGCCGCATCCCGGGTGACGACCCGCCCGCCGCCGCAGCGAAAGCTGCGGAAGCAGGCGAGATCCATCTCGTGGCCTCGGGCCTCGGTCACTTCGCCACCAGCGGGCAGGTGCTTTCCGACAGCGGCCAGACCAGCTGGTCGCCGGGAATGGTCGCCACGATATCGAGATAGTCCCAGGGGCCCTTGGATTCGGCCGGCGCCTTCACCCGGGCCAGATACATGTCCCGCACCACCCGGCCATCTTCGCGCAGCCGGGCATTGCGGCTATAGGGATCGTCGATCGGCAGCGCACGCATCTTGGCCGAAACCGCATCGGCATCGGTGCCGCCCACGGCATCCACCGCCTTCAGATAGTGCAGCACCTCGCCATAAACGCCGGCCTGAAGCATGCCGGGCATGGCGCCCACCCGCTCCATATAGCGCTTCGACAGCGCCCGTGCGCGGTCGTCGACATCCCAGTAGGACGGCGTGGTGAGATAGGTGCCCTGCGCCGCCTGAAGCCCCAGACCGTGGATGTCCGACAGCATCAGGATCAGGGCCGCCAGCTTCTGGCCGCCCGCGACCAGACCGAATTCGCCGGCCTGTTTGATGGTGTTGATCGTGTCGCCGCCGGCATTGGCGATGCCCACCACCTTCGCGCCCGAGGCCTGGGCCTGCAGCAGGTAGGACGAGAAGTCCGCCGTCGCCAGCGGATGGAACACCTCGCCCACCACCTGGCCGCCGGCGCCGGTGACCACGGCTGCCGCATCGCGCGCCAGCTGATGGCCGAAGGCATAGTCGGACGCGATCATGAACCAGCTGTCGCCGCCGGCCTTCACCACCGCCCCGGCCGTGCCCCTGGAGAGGGCATAGGTGTCGTAGGTCCAGTGCACGCCATAGGGCGAGCACGACTTGCCGGTCAGCGCCGGGGTGCCGGCGCCCGAGAACAGCACCATCTTCTTCTTTTCGCGGGCGATTTCCTGCACCGCCAGCGCCACAGCCGAATTGGGCACGTCGACGATCACGTCGACCCCGGCCTGATCGAACCATTCACGCGCGATCGACGAGCCGAGATCGGTCTTGTGCTGATGGTCGGCCGAGATCACCTCGACCGGACGGCCGGCAACCTTGCCGCCCATGTCTTCGACCGCCAGCCGCGCCGCCTCGACCGAGCCCTTGCCGGTCGCATCGGCGGTAACGCCGCCGAGATCGGTCAGCACGCCGATCCGGATCGGCTTCATCTCGTCCGCCGCGGCCTGCCCGGCCACGGCCATCAGTCCCGCCACCACGGCCAGGACCACCGCCAGGCGGCCGCCGGCCGCCTTGCTCTTGTTCCGCATCTGGTTTCCTCCCGCTCCGGCGCCATGGCGCCGCGGGCTTCAGGGCGCAGAGGCCCGGCCCGTTCTTGTGTGCTCGGCTTGTGTGGTCGGGCATCTCGCGCCGGGTCGCCGATCTGCTATCGTGCGGAGCGCTGATGCCATGGGGAGCATAATCCTCCCATATGGGACGAATTGTAAACCCCCGCCAGACCAGGCTGCCACCAGGAGGCCCGCCCTTGCCCCGTCCGTCGAAGACCACCACCGACATGGAGGAGACGGCTCCCCTCGTCCGCGATCTGAAACTCTTCGGTCTGTTCGACACGGTGCCGATCCGCCAGGCCTATCGCCTGGCTTTCCTGACCAATTTCTACCGGGCGCCGCTGCTGCGCCGGATCGAGCAGGAACACGGGCTGACCCGCCCGGAATGGACGATCCTGATCTGTCTCAGCCACCAGGACGGGCTGAACCCGCGCGACATCTGCGATTTCACCGAACAGCCGCGCAACAATGTCAGCCGCGGCGCTGCCCTGCTGGAAGCCAAGGGCCTGATCACCCGCAGCCCCGACCCGGAGGATGCCCGCCGCGCGCTCCTGCACCTGACCGAGACCGGCCGCGCCCTCTATGCCCGGCTGATGCCGCTGTTCCAGGCGCGCGAGGCCGAAATGCTGGCAGTGTTGAGCCCCGAGGAGCGCGCGCAGCTCGACCATCTGCTGACCCGGCTGACGGCGGAGCTGCCGGTCTGGCGGTGACCCCGCAGCCCGCATCCTCCGGAACCGATGGCGACGGCGCCGGTTGCGTCCCCGAACCGCAACCTGCAACGGAGCCCCCGATGACCCGGATCACGCCTGAGATGCAGCGCTGCATCGATGCCTGTCTCGCCTGCTATCAGTCCTGCCTGGGCACTGCCATGGGCCATTGCCTGGAAAGCGGCGGCCGCCATGTCGCGCCCGAACATTTCCGCCTGATGATGGCCTGCGCGGAAATCTGCCGCACCTCGGCCCATTTCATGCTGACCGGCACCCGCCACCACCGCCATGTCTGCCGCGAATGCGCCGAGATCTGCCAGGAATGCGCCCGCAGCTGCAACGACCTGGAGGGCATGGAGGCCTGCGCCGCAGCCTGCCGCCATTGCGCCGAACGGTGTCTGGCGATGGCGGCGTGAGGGTCACGCCATCTCGCCAAATGAGATAAATATCGTTCAGAGATGAAGAAGGCCCGGGTGGTTTATGCTGTCCGGGCTCCTTCACCGTCAATCAGCAGCAGTGCCGAAATTTTTCATCGGACTGCTGCTGATTCAGCTCGTCAATTTTTTCGACGTGATCTAGATTTATATCTTCATTAACTTGCACGAATGGAAAGCAATCGCTTTCATATTATCATTTTAATATATACAATTTTTGCGAGTATTTAAAATGATACAAGAGCGCATCCTGCCCCCTTTGAGCCATTCCCTGGCACTGATCAACTTCCCACTAACGGTAACTACGCTCAGAGCGTATAATGTGCCGCACGCGGTTTGAGTGGGACGACGCCAAGCACAAGAAGAACCTGCGAGATCGCGGCTTTGGTTTTGACCAGGCCGCCAGGATCTTCTCCGGCCACGTCGTCGAATGGCTCGATGACCGCTTCACCTATGACGAGGACCGCATCTGCGCCCTGGGTATGGTCGACGGCCGACTTTATTGCGTTGTCTACACCATGAGGGGTGACACGATCCGGATCATCTCCGCCCGCCTCGCCACCAGAAGGGAGCAGTCGCTATGGCCATAACCCGCATGACGCTGGACGAGATCATGTCGCGACCTGCGGAGGTAGATCAGGCGAAGATAGATGCCACCACCGAAACCGACCTCCGCCGGCATATGATCGAAGACGGACAGGATCCGGACGCCCCTCTCGACACCCTCCGCTTCCTGAACCCGCGCGACGTCCGCCGCCGGTTGGGCATGACCCAGAAGCAGTTCGCGGACGTCCTGCATATCCCCCTGGGGACCCTGCGCAACTGGGAACAGGCCCGGACGGCGCCCGATCCGGCCGGGCGTGCCCTGATGATCATCCTGCAGCGCGAACCCGAAGCGGCCCTGCGCGCTCTCCGGCAGTCTGCGTGACCTGTGCTCTCGCCGAAGGTTCTTGCGGGATCGCAGATGCTCCCGAATCCGTGGCCAAGCCTATCCCAACAGCCATCTTGACGCCTGTGGAATTGGTAGCGACCGGTCGATACCATCGACACCACAGCACGAGCAAATTACAATAACCGACTGAATTTTCTAATCTATTCAGTCACCCACCGCCTTTCGTGCCAACTCAGCTGCGGCATTTACCTCAGCGACACGCTGTTCGGCGACGTGGACAAGCGACTCACGCATACTGCGCGTCACCTTCACAGCGCCGCTAGCCACGCGATTAATCGCCCGCACGGAATATCCTGAAGCATCGGCAAACGCTGTCTGCCATCCGCTGGCTCCGTACAAGGCGCGAGCAATTGCCACAAATTCTTCATTCGTCATTTATTGTCATCTTGCAGTTTTTACATAGGCATTCAACGGATCATCTACTTTTGGTTGCATATAGAGGCAAAACCGCCGTCGTAGGCCAACCGGAGTGCCTCAGCTGAAGTCAACTTGCTCCTCGGCCGGCAGCCCCTCGATGACCGCCTCAATACGCTTCAGCCGTTCGCCCTCCTCAGGCGGAAGATCCTGAGGTGCGTCGGTTCGAGCTTCCGGTTTCCCACCAGCGTCAGGAGACCTGGTCACGCGCCTTGACCTGACGGAAAGCCGCATACATGTCGCGACCGACATTCTTCACGTCGGATGCCGGGCCGGATGGATTGCGGATGTTCTGGAATCTGCCGGTGACGGGCGGGGCCAGAGCGCCGGCGACGAACGAGCCCATGACGGTCAGCCCGGCCATCATCCCCGACACGAAGGCACCGGCCGCCCGCTTGCGATTTCGTCCGTTTTTCATGGCCACCTCCCCTTACAGGGTCCGTCACATATAGATGACGTCGCCGTCCCACGCCGTCAATCTCGACCTGACGCGGCAGCAAAATGACGATCCACCTGGCACCTCAACCGTCGAAACGGAAAAAGGCCCGACTGACAGAAACGTCAATCGAGCCTTTTCCCACAGTGCCAGTAGCACTGCATTGATTGGTAGCGAGGGAGGGATTTGAACCCCCGACCAAGGGCTTATGAGTCCCCTGCTCTACCACTGAGCTACCCCGCCGCAATGCGGTGGTGCCGGTTCGTCTTCGGCGCCGCCGCTCAGGTGGGCGTGAAATAGCGGATCGGCAGGCGGGTTGTCAAGGGGCGGTGTGACGGTTTTTGGCAGGCTGGTCCCCGATCGCGGTCGTGGCGGTCAGGCCGTAGAGGCGGGCCGCGGCGGCCGCGTCGTCGAGGATGGGCGGCAGGCGGTCGAGCAGACCGCGATACGCCGCCCGGGCCTCGTGGCGGGTATGGGGCCAGTCGCTGCCCCAGAGGATGCGGTCGGGGCCGAGCCGCTGCGCCAGCCAGGCGACATGGCCGTCCACCGCCACCCGGCTGCGATAGGGCGCGCTGGCCTTGACATGAACCCCATGATCCGACGGCAGGGCGGCCAGTGCCCGAAACCAGGGCTCGGCGGCCGGGTCCGCCGCCTCGGGCAGGCCCAGATGGTCGATCACCAGCCCGCCCGCCGCCCTGGCGAGCGGCGCCAGAACCGGCGCCAGGCGGCTGCTTTCCAGCTGGATTTCCAGATGCAGCCCGGCATCGCGCATGCGCCCCAGAAAGCGCCGCACTTCCGGATCGGCCGGGTCGGGCACGGGGGCGCCCGCCACCAGGTTCCAGCGCAGGCCGCGCACCCCGGCCGCCCGCAGGCCGCTCAACTCCCCGGCCGCCGCGTCGGTATCGACGACCGCCACCCCGGCGAAGCGGCTGCGATCCAGCCGCTCCAGCGCGTCCAGCATCATGCGGTTGTCGGTTCCGAGAAAGCTGACCTGAACGATCACCCCGCCTTTCAGGCCGTGCGCCGCCAGCAGGTCGAGCCAGCCCGCCAGAGGTGCCGGCCGGTCGGGCAGATAGCGCACGCGGCCGACGGCCGCCACCTGATCGTAGACATGAACATGCGCATCGAAACCGATCATCTCGCCTCCATCATATAGTTCTATATAGAACTGGTTGACCTGAGGGGTCAAAGGGTTTAGGCAGGAAGGCAGAGGGAGACCAGAGCGATGCCATATCAGTCCATGCCGTCCGATGAACGGCTGCCGGCCTATCTGCGCCTGCGCGACGAGCTGGCGGCCCGCATCGCCGCCGGGGAATGGGGCCCCGACCGTGCGCTGCCGTCGGAAAACGCGCTCGCCCGCGATCACCGGCTGTCGGTGGGTACCGTGCGCAAGGCCGTGCAGCAGCTGGTCGATGAAGGCCTGCTGGAACGGCGCCAGGGCTCGGGAACCTATCTGCGCAAGCCCGCCTTCGACGCGACGCTGTTCCGCTTCTTTCAGATGCAAGGCCCGGGCGAGGATGCCCGCAGCATTCCGAAAAGCCAGCTGATCACCCGTGTCCGGATGACGGCGCCCGAGCCGGTCGCGGCGATCCTGGGCACGGCCGATACCATCCGGATCGAACGCGTCCGTTCGCTCTCGGGCCGGCCGATCCTGGCCGAGGAGATCTACATCCGCGCCGATCGTTTCGAGGGGCTGGAAAGCCTGCCCGCCCACGAACTCGGCCCCCTGCTCTACCCGGTTTATTACGACCGCTTCGGGGTCTTCGTCGCACGCGCGATCGACGATGTCAGCTTCGGCCGGGCCGACGCCACCACCGCGGCGCGGCTGGGCATCGCCGAAGCTGCGCCGGTCGCCTGCATCGAACGCACCGCCTTCACCATCGACGGCACCGCCGTCGAATGGCGGATCGCCCGCGGCGACGCGCTGAATTTCCGCTACCGCAGCCGGATCGGCTGAATCACCGCCCTCTGGCCGCCCTCTGGCCGCCCACGCCCGCCCGCGGATGCGCCCGCCGTGCAGGCCCGGCCAGACATATCGGGAAGCCGCCCCAGAGAAGACAACGTCCAGGGAGGGACGACAATGAAGACGCTCGTGACCACGGCCGCCATGGCCGGCCTGCTCGCCACCTCGTCGCCGGCGCTCGCCGCCTATCCCGAACGGCCGATCGAGATGACGGTGCCGGCACCTGCCGGCGGCGGCACCGACACCGCCGCCCGCAAGCTCGCCACCCTTCTGGAAGAGAAGCTCGGCACCAGCATCGCCATCCTGAACGTGGCCGGCGGCGGCGGCGCAGTCGGCGCCACCCAGTTCCTGCGCGCAAAGCCCGACGGCTATGCCCTGCTCGCCACCTGGAACAGCCCGCTGACCACCGTGCCGCAGGTGCAGAAGGTCGCCTATGACGCGGCCAGCTTCACGCCGATCGCCTCGACCTCGGAAACCGCCTATACGCTCTGCGTCAAGGCGGATTTCCCGGCTGCGACCGGCGCCGAATTCCTGGCGGAACTCGCCGCCCATCCCGACAAATACACCTATGGCAATGACGGCATCGGCGGCACCATGCAGCTTGCCGCCGAGCGGATCTTCCAGGCCAAGGGCGTGAAGGCGGTGGCCATCCCCTTCGGCGGCGCCGGTGAAACCCTGCAGAACTTCCTGGGCGGCCATGTCGACATCTATGGCGGCTCGATCTCGCCGGTCATCCCTTACGTCCAGTCGGGAGAGGCCAGGTGCCTGATCGTCACCTCGGCCGCGCCGGTCGCGGCCCTGCCCGATGCCGCCGGTCTCGCCTCTCTGGGGCTCGGCAGTGAAGAGACCCTGCTCTGGCGGGCGATCATGGGCCCCAAGGGCATGGATCCGGCCGAGGTCGAGATCCTGACCCGGGCGATCCAGGAGGCGGTGAACACGCCTGAATATGTCGAGTTCCTGGCAACCCGCGGCGAGATCCCCAATGTCGTGACCGGTGAGGCGCTGGCGGCCCGGCTGCAGGGCGAATACGACGCCCTTGCCCGTGTGGCCAAGGCGCTGGGCCTGGGCAACTGAGATGGAGCGGCGGCAGGACGTCGTCCTCGGCCTCGTCCTCGCCGCCCTCGGCGGGTTCGCGGGCCTCGAGGCCTCAGGCTATCGCGGTGCCTCGGGCCACTACCCCCTGGCGCTCGGGATCGTGCTTGCAGTGCTCGGTCTGGCCCTGGCCGTCCGTGCGGCGGTCCGGGGCAGCCGGAAGCCGCGACCGCTGGCCATCCACGCCCCCCGGCTGATCGGCACCAGCGCCATGGGCGCCGCCTATCTGGCCCTGGTGCCGGTGCTCGGCTTCTACACCGCCTCGGCGCTCGCGGTCGCGATCATGCCCGTGGCGCTGGGCCTGCGCCGGCCGGTGCTGGTCGCGCTTGGCACCGTCATCTTCACCGCGGCGGTCTGGCTGGTGTTCTCGATGGTGCTGAACAAGCCGCTGCCGCCCGAAATCTGGTTCCGCCCCGGCTGAGGTTTCCGCACCCCCATGGACATCATCCTCCAGATCCTGTCGGGCGTGTTCGCGGCCGGCCCGCTCCTCGCCATGCTCGGCGCCTCGCTGCTCGGCGTGTTCATCGGCGCCCTGCCCGGGCTGAACCCGGTCATGGCCATCGCCCTGCTGCTGCCGCTCACCTATTCCATGGACCCGCTGGTGGCGCTGGGCATGGTCGCCGGCATCTATAACGGCTCCATGTATGGCGGCGCGATCCCGGCGATCCTGCTGCGCATCCCGGGCACGCCGGCCGCCATCGCCACCACCTTCGACGGCCATCCCATGGCCCAGCGCGGCGAGGCGGCCAAGGCGCTCAAGATCGCCTGCTGGTCCTCCGCCATCGGCGGCACCGCCTCGGCGATCGCGCTGATGACGCTTGGCCCGCTGCTTGCCCGCGGCACGCTCTATTTCGGCCCGGCGGAGTATTTCTGGATCGCCATGTTCGGCATGGCCTCGGTCGGCGTGATGGTCGGCCGCGATGCGCTGAAGGGCCTCATCGCCTCGGTGCTGGGGCTGTTGCTGGGAACGGTCGGGCTCGACCAGCTTTCGGGCAGCTCGCGCTTCACCTTCGATCAGCCCTGGCTGCTGGGCGGGCTGGACCTGATCGTGATCCTGGTCGGCCTCTACGCCCTGCCGCCGGTGCTGCAGCTGGCGGAGGCCGCGGATCTCAAGGGCCTGCCGGCCAGCGCGCTCCGCCTCGCCCGCGTCCGGCTCGGCCGCGCCGAGGTGCTGGCCCTGGTGCCAACCTGGATCCGCTCGTCGCTGATCGGCATCGCGGTCGGCATTCTGCCCGGCGCCGGCGGCAACATCGCCGCCTTTCTGTCCTACAACGCGGCCAAGAACCGCGCCCGCGACCCCGACCGTTTCGGCAAGGGCGCGCCCGAGGGCGTGGCGGCGGCCGAATGCGGCAACAATGCCGACAATGCCGCCTCGATGATCCCGGCGCTCACCCTGGGCATTCCGGGCAATGTGGTGGCGGCCCTGGTGCTGGGCGCGCTGCTGATCCACGGCCTGCAGCCGGGCCCGCAGCTTTTCCACCAGGCGCCGGATCTGGTCGGCGGCTTCATGGTGCAGATGCTGGTGACCTCGGTGCTGATCCTGGCGGTGGGCGGTGCCGCCGCCACCCGGGTCTTCGCCCAGGTCCAGCGCCTGCCGGGGGTGATGCTGGTCCCGACCATCCTGGTGCTGATGGCGGTTGGCGTCTATGTCATCAACGGCCGGGTGGTGGATCTCTGGCTGATGTTCGGCGCAGGCCTTGCCGGCTATCTGCTGGAGAAGCTGGAGGTGCCGCTCGCCCCCATCGTGCTCGGCATGATCCTGGGCCCGATGGCGGAACAGGGGGTGCGCCGCGCCCTGCTGATCGGACGTGGCGACCCCCTGCACCTGGTGTCGAGCCCGCTGTCGATGGTCATCGCCGCGGCGACCGTGGGCTTCATTCTCTGGCCGCTGCTGCGGCGCCTGAAGCCCAGCCGCCGCCAGAGTGCCCGCCGCAGCGACCGTTGACGCCTCAGGGCTTCAGCTTCTCCTGACGCGACAGAAGATCGCGCAGGGTCGACTGCTGGCGGTCGAGATTGCGGATCTGGTCGCGCAGGCTGCGGCGCTCGTCATCCTTCTGCGCCTTCTGCAGCTTGCGCTCCAGTTCGTTGATCCGGAAATCATTGTTCTGGAGGTCGCGGCGCGTTTCGGAGACCTTCAGCCCGTCGCGGAGCGCCCGTTCGAACGCGGCGCCCTGGGGCTGGCCGCGGCAGACATCGCTCTTCCAGGAATTGCCGTCCACGCCCTCTTCCCAGCCGCGGGCCGGGGTGCAATAGGTCTTGATGCCCTGGTCCCAGCCGGCCCGCCAGGCCTTGGCATCGGGGCGCACACCCGCCTTGGCGCAGTCGCTGGTATAGCTCGCGATCGTGTCCTGGTCCTCGCCGGCGGCGCCGTCGGCATAGCCGGTGCGCTGCCAGTCGGCCACGCGGCACTCGTCCTCGCTCATGCTGGCGCAGGCAGACACGACCAGCGGAGCGGCCAGCAGGGCAAGCAGGATCAGACAGCGCCTGATCAGCCTGGCGGGGGTGAAGAAGGTCCGGGCATTCATCATGGGTCAGCGTCTTCCAGGGCATCGTCCCCCGACCGGGGCCGGTCGCGGGCGGCAGGGCCCGCAGCGCGCTTATAGCACCGCATCCGTTGCCCGGCACTTCCCCGGCCGCTCGGGGGCAAACCGCTGTCAACCTGCCGTCAGGCGGCGACCTGGCCGTCGACGGCGCCGGTGATCCAGCCGCCGCCCAGCACGCGGTCTCCCTGATAGAACACGCAGGCCTGGCCCGGGGCGACCGCGCGCTGCGGGTCGTCGAACACCACGCTCGCCGTCAGCCCGCCCGCCGCATCGGCCGTGACCGTCAGCCGGGCCGCTGCCGGCTCGACGGTAGAGCGGATCCGCGCCTGGATGCGCAGCCCCTCTGCCGGCGGCAGATCGCCCTCGCCCAGCCAGTGCACATCGCTGACCGCCACCTCGTGATGGCCCAGAAGATGGCCCGGTCCCACGATCACCCGCCGGCGCACCGCATCCAGCCGCACCACATAAAGCGGCTCAGGGCCGCCGCGATCGAGCTTCAGCCCGCGGCGCTGGCCGATGGTGTAGCGATAGACGCCTTCATGCGCGCCCAGCACCTCGCCGGTCACCGCATGGACGATCTCGCCCGGGGCCTCGGCGGCCGGGGCGAGCTTGCGCACGGTTTCGGCATAGCGGCCGGACGGCACGAAGCAGATGTCCTGGCTGTCGGGCTTGGCGGCCACCACCAGCCCGTATTCGGCGGCGAGCGCCCGCACCTTCGGCTTTTCCATGTCGCCCAGCGGAAAGCGCAGCCGGGCGAGCCGTTGCTTGGTGATCGCGAACAGGAAATAGCTCTGGTCGCGGGCCGGGTCGCGGCCGCGCAGCAGGGCCGGCCCGCCATCGGCGCCCGTGGTCAGCCGGGCGTAATGGCCGGTGACCAGCAGGTCGGCATCCAGGTCGAGGGCTGTGTCGAGCAGGTCCCGGAACTTCACCCGCTCGTTGCAGCGCACGCAGGGGATCGGCGTCTCGCCGGCCAGATAGCTCTCTGCGAAATCATCGATCACCGCCGCGCGGAAACGCTGCTCGTAATCCAGCACGTAATGCGGGATGCCGAGCTTTTCCGCCACCGCCCGGGCGTCGCGGATGTCGCGGCCGGCACAGCAGGCACCCGCCTTTTCCACCGCCATGCCGTGATCATAAAGCTGCAGGGTGACACCGACGACGTCATAGCCCTCGGCCTTCAGCATCGCGGCCGTCACCGAGCTGTCGACGCCGCCCGACATGGCGACCACCACCCGCGTGGCGGCGGCGGGCTTGTCGAGGCCGAGGCTGTTCATCTGCCGTGTCTTTCCTTAGCCGGTTTCGAAGGGCGGAGGCTCTGCATGCCTTCAGATGTCGGTCGCGCGGGCGGCCGCGTCCAGTCCCATTTGCCAGAACGCGGCTTCCAGGCGGCTGGCGGCGGCGAAAAGTCCGGTCAGGGCCGGCAGCCGCGCCTCGGCGCCGCGCTCGCGCCAGACCCGGTCGATCTGGTCGGCGGCGGCCCGGGCGATCGCCAGATATTCCTCGCCCGAATAGGCCTCGATCCAGTCGCGATACGCATCGCCTTCGGGCAGTGCCGCCGCGGCCGCCTTCAGGCGCAGCCCGATCTCGCCATAGCCGACCACGCAGGGCGACAGCGCCACCAGCAGGTCGAGCAGGTCGCCCTTCAGTCCGGCATCGATCACAAAGCGGGTGTAGGCGATGGTCGGCAGATCCTCGGGCGTCGCCGCCATCTGCGCTTCCGTCAGCCCCCAGCCGGCGCAGGTCCGGACATGCAGCTTCATCTCGGTATCGGTCAGGCCGCGCAGGGTCTCGGCCGCGGCGCGCATGTCGTCCAGCGTCTCGGCCTTGAAGGCGGCGAGCGCATAGGCCCGCGCGAACTGGA
Source organism: Tistrella mobilis (assembly GCF_039634785.1). NCBI lineage: Bacteria > Pseudomonadati > Pseudomonadota > Alphaproteobacteria > Geminicoccales > Geminicoccaceae > Tistrella > Tistrella mobilis. The sequence continues at coordinate 32,615 of NZ_JBBIAB010000003.1, forward strand.
TCAGGAACAGATAGTCCTGGATCAGATAATGCCGGAAGGCCGGCCGCGGCAGGTCGCCCCGGCCCAGCCCGCGCACGAAATCATGGCCGATATAGGCCTCCCAGTCGGTGCGGGTCAGATCGCGCAGCCGGGCGATCAGCCCGTCTTCGGCGAACAGGCCATGGCCGGCCGGCAGGTCGTCGAGCATTCCGGATCTCCTCTGGGCGGTGCGGCAGGAGGCAGGGCCCGCAGACTAGCCGCGCCAGCCGGACCTGGCCAGCCCCGGACGGGACATCCCGGCCATGCGAAAACGCCGCCGGCAGAACCGGCGGCGTCCTCAAAGTCTCAAATGCCAGAACGCGCGGTCCCGATCAGTCGATCAGCGCGTTGTGGACCTCACTCGGCAGCGAGACGGTCAGGCCGTCCAGCTCTTCGGTGATGATGATCTGGCAGCCGAGGCGCGAGGTCTTGGTCAGGCCCCAGGCGAGGTCGAGCATGTCCTCTTCCTCTTCCGCCGCGTCGGGCAGACGCTCGAAATCTTCGGGTGCCACGATCACATGGCAGGTGGAGCAGGCCAGCGATCCTTCGCAGGCGCCCTCGATATCGATACTGTTGCGGTGGGCGATCTCGAGGATCGACAGGCCGACGGGCGCCTCGACTTCGCGGCGGTTGCCGTCACGCTCGATGAAGGTGATCTTGGGCATCGCGTTTCTTCTCTCGTCCCTCGTGTCCGCCGCACGGACCCGGACGGGCTCCACGCCCGCGGCGGCAAGCTCGCTCGGCTTCGTTGAACCGCATTCCATCGCCGAGGGCAAGCCCGAAACTCTCCGAGCCCGCGGGCACTTGCGCCTGCGACCATCGCCAGACTATGCCGGATCTTCCGGACATTCAACCTATAGTGAATGACCCGTTTTCGACTCAACTGTTGCTAGGTGCCGTCGGGCGGGCCGGCGATCAGACGTGGAAGCTCTCGCCGCAGCCGCAGCGACCCTTCTCGTTCGGGTTCCGGAATACGAAACCGGCCTGAAGCTTGTCCTCTTCCCAATCCATCTCGGTGCCGATCAGGAACAGGATCGCCTTGGGATCGATCAGGATGCGGACGCCCTTCTCCTCGATCACCTCGTCATGCTTGGCGACGTCGTCGGCCATTTCCATGGTATAGGCGAGCCCCGAGCACCCGGCGGTCTTCACGCCCACGCGGATGCCGACCACACCATCCTTGTCGGCCATCAGGCCGCGCAGCCTGTCGGCGGCGGCATCGGTAATGCGCAGTGCCGGCATGGGCATCGGCTGGACCTCCTTGCTGTGACCTGCATGCGACGGCCGCGAACGAAACCGATACGTTGACGACCGCCCGACCCTCGCGCCCGACGGATTCCGGGCGACGTGGCCTTTGAACTCTAACATAATCGCTCGCCGGCCGGATGAAAGAGGGCAAAATTCCCGTCTCCGGAAATGAGGCCCGTCTCCGGAAAGGGAGCCCTGCCCCTTCGGCATTCCAGGCTGCATTCAGCTGCGGATCATTCCGTCCGCCCGCCAGCATCACCGCACCAATACCGGCCAGCGCGGCAATCCTGCCGCGCCACGGCCGGCACGACCGGGACCGAAAGCCAGATGACCGACCGACGCCACCAGACCCGCCGCAGGCAGCTTCGTGCCCATCCCGCAGCCGCGGCGGTGGCTGCCCCGCTTCTGACGGCCGCGATCCTCATTCTGCTGCCGGGGCCGGGCATCACCAGCGCTTTCGCCCAGGGCGCCCCGCAGGGCATGCCGGTCGAAGCGGCAAAGGCACGCGCGGAACCCTTCGCCGAAACCATCACCGTCGCCGGCGGGCTGGAAGCGGTGCAGGCGATCGACGTCGCCTCGGAAATCACCGGCCGGCTGTCGGCGATCGAGGTGACCGACGGGGCCAGGGTGAAGGCCGGCCAGGTTCTGTTCCGCCTGGACGACGCCATCGCCCGCACCGTGCTGGCCGAGGCCCAGGCCTCGATCGAGGTCAACCGTCGCAATGCCGAACGCGCCCGCGACCTTGCCCGCCGCGGCGCCGGCACCGCGCGGGCCAGCGACGAGGCAGAGGCCGAGTTGCTGATCACCCGGGCCCAGGTGCAGTCGGCACAGGTCCAGCTGGAAAAAACCGTGATCACGGCCCCCTTCGACGGCATCGCCGGCTTCCGTCAGGTCGATCTGGGCGCCTATGTCTCGCCCGGCCAGACCCTGACCACGCTCGACGACATCGACCCGATCCGGGCGGTGTTCCGCCTGCCCGAACGCTTCGCGGGCTCCGTCCATCCCGGCACGGCGGTGACGGTGGAGGTGGAGGCCTTTCCCGGCGAGCGCTTCCCCGCCCGGGTGGCCGCCATCGACCCCCGGCTCGACCCCGGCGGCCGCAGCCTGGCGGTGCGCGCCGAGATCGACAATGCCGACGGCCGGCTCCGGCCCGGCATGTTCGCCCGCATCACCGCGGTGCTGAACGAAATCGGCGATGCGCTGATCATTCCCGAACAGGCGATCGTGCCCGGCCGGGACGGGCCCTTCGTCTACAAGATCGTCGACGGCAAGGCGACGCCCCAGCCGGTCACCATCGGTGCGCGGCGCGTGGGTGAAGTGGGGGTGACCAAGGGGCTCGCCGATGGCGACCTGGTCATCACCGCCGGCCAGATCAAGATCGGCCCGGGCATGCCGGTGATGCCGCTGCCGACCGGCGCCGATCCCTTCGCGGCGCCCGCCCCCGGTGCCGGCGGCTGATCGCGGAGAGGACAGAGCCTTATGAAACTCTCCGATATCTGCATCCAGCGACCGGTCTTCGCGACCGTGCTGAGCTTCGTGGTCCTGCTGCTGGGCCTGGTCGCCTATGACCGGCTGTCGGTCCGCGAATATCCCAACATCGACCCGCCGGTCGTGAACGTCGAGACCACCTATCCGGGCGCCAGCGCCCAGATCATGGAAAGCCAGATCACCCAGATCCTGGAAGACAGCCTGTCGGGCATCGAGGGGATCGACTACATCACCTCGATCAGCCGCCAGCAGCAGAGCCAGATCACCCTGCGCTTCAAGCTCGACCGCGACCCGAGCGATGCGGCGGCAGATGTCCGTGACCGCGTGGCGCGCGTCCGCGGCCAGCTGCCCGACGAGATCGACGAGCCGATCATCGAGAAGGTCGAGGCCGACGCCCAGCCGATCATCTATCTCGCCTTCTCGTCCGACCGGCATTCGCCGCTGGAGCTGTCGGATTACGCCGACCGCTACGTCAAGGACCAGCTGCAGATCCTGACCGGCGTGTCGCAGGTGATGATCTTCGGTGAGCGGCGCTATTCGATGCGCATCGCGCTCGACCCGATCCGCGTCGCCGGCTACGGGCTGACGATCCAGGAGATCGAGGCGGCGCTGGCCGCGCAGAACGTCGAAATCCCGGCCGGCACGATCGAAAGCGCCGAGCGCGAATTCACCGTGCTCTCGGAAACCGACCTGCAGCGCCCCGAACAGTTCAACGCCATCGTCCTGGCCGAGCGCGACGGCCACCAGATCCACCTCTCCGATGTCGGCCAGGCCTTCATCGGCGCCGAGGCGGAAGACAGCGCCGCCCGCTTCAACGGCAAGCCCGCCGTGGCGATGGGTGTCGTCAAGCAGGCGACCGCCAACCCGCTCGACGTCTCGGCGGCGGTACGCGCCCGCATCCCCGAGATCATCGAGAACCTGCCCCAGGGCATGCAGGTCGACGTCGCCTATGACAGCTCGGTCTTCATTCAGGAATCGATCAACAACGTCTACGACACCATCATCGAGGCGGTGGTGCTGGTCATCCTGATCATCTTCCTGTTCCTGCGCTCGCTCCGCGCGACGCTGGTGCCGCTGGTGACCATTCCGGTCTCGCTGATCGGCGCCTTCTTCATGATGTATCTGCTGGGCTTCACCATCAACACGCTGACCCTGCTGTCGCTGGTGCTCGCCATCGGCCTGGTGGTCGACGACGCGATCGTGATGCTGGAGAACATCTTCCGCCATATCGAGGCGGGCATGTCGCCGATGCGCGCGGCCTTCAAGGGCAGCCGCGAGATCGCCTTCGCGGTCATCGCGATGACCATCACCCTCGCCGCCGTCTACATGCCGATCGCCTTCCAGACCGGCACCACCGGCCGGCTGTTCACCGAATTCGCCCTCACCCTGGCCGGCGCCGTGCTGATCTCGGGCTTCGTGGCGCTGACGCTGACGCCGATGATGTGCGGCGTGCTGCTGAAGCACCAGTCGAGCCATGGCCTGTTCTACCGGGTCATCGAAGGCTTCCTGAACGGCCTGACCCGCGGCTATCGGGCAACGCTCAAGGGCGCGCTCAAGGTCCGGCCGCTGATCCTGCTGATCGGTCTGGCTGTGGCGAGCGGCAGCTTCTTCCTGCTCAAGGCCCTGCCGGAAGAGCTGGCACCCTATGAAGATCAGGGCTTCCTGATCGGTTTCATCATCGGCCCCGAGGGCGCGACGCTCGATTATACCGAGCGCTATGCCCGCGGTCTGGAAGGCATCTATGCCGGCATCCCCGAGGCCGAGACCTATTTCGTGGTCGCCGGCTTCCCGCTGAAATCGCAGGGCATCAGCTTCGTGAAGCTCAAGGACTGGGCGGATCGCGAGCGCAGCGCCTCCGAGATCGCAGCCTCGGTGATGCCGTCGATGTTCGGCGGCCTGCCGGGCGTGATGGCCTTCCCGATCCCGCCCGCACCGCTCGGCCAGGAAATCGGCCAGAAGCCGGTGCAGTTCGTGGTCCAGTCCTCGCTGCCCTATGAACAGCTGGGCGCGCTGGTCGACAAGATCGTCGCCCGGGCCATGCAGAACCCCGGGCTGCAGAATGTCGAAACCGACCTCAAGCTCAACCGGCCGCAGCTGACCGTCTCGGTCGACCGGGCCAAGGCCGCCGATCTCGGCATCGGCGTGGACGTGATCGGCCGGACGCTGGAAACCGCCCTCGGCGGGCGTCAGGTCACCCGCTTCAAGCTGCATGGCGACCAGTATGACGTGATCATCCGGCTGGACGACCGCTATCGCGCCACGCCGTCGGATCTGAGCGCGATCTATGTCCGCTCGGCCACCGGCGAGATGGTCCAGCTGTCCAACCTGGTCAAGGTGACCGAGACCGTGGCGCCGCAGGGGCTGAACCACTTCAACCAGCTGCGCTCGGTGACGGTCGATGCCAATCTGGCGCCGGGCTATGCGCTGGGTGACGCCCTCACCTTCCTCGACCAGGTCGCGCGGGAGGAACTGGGCGGCCAGGCGACCACCGATCTCTCGGGCCAGAGCCGCGAATTCCGCGACAGCGCCTCCAGCCTGGTGATGACCTTCGTGCTGGCGCTGGGCTTCATCTTCCTGGTGCTCGCCGCCCAGTTCGAAAGCTGGCGCGACCCGTTCATCATCATGCTGACCGTGCCGCTCTCGATCACCGGCGGCCTTCTGGCGCTGTACCTCTCGGGCGGCACCTTCAACATCTACAGCCAGGTCGGCGTGGTCACCCTGATCGGCCTGATCACCAAGCACGGCATCCTGATCGTCGAATTCTCCAACCAGATCCGGCGCGAGGGCCTGTCGCGCAGCGATGCGGTGGTCGAGGCGGCGGTGCAGCGCCTGCGCCCGATTCTGATGACCACGGGTGCCATGGTGCTGGGCACGGTGCCGCTGGCGCTCGCCACCGGCGCCGGCGCCGAAAGCCGTCAGGATATCGGCTGGGTGATCGTCGGCGGCCTGCTGGTCGGCACCTTCTTCACCCTGTTCGTGATCCCGACGGTCTATACCTATATCAGCCGCCGCGACATGAAGCCGATCGTCGAGGCGCCGAGCGATGCCGAACTCGCCGCCGAGGGAGCCCAGGGCCATGTTGCCCACTGACGATCGGGCGCGCACTGACTGGCCGGCCCCCACTAGCCACCCCGACGGTGGCCCCGGGGTCGACCTTCTGGTCATGACCCTGGATGCGACCGATCCGGAGATCAATACCCGGCTCGCGCCCCTTCTCGACGACGAGGAGCGGGCGCGGGCCGCGCGCTTTCATTTCGACCGCGACCGCCGGACCTATATCGCCGCCCATGCCCTGGTCCGGTCGGTGCTGGCGGTGCGGACCGGCATCGCCCCGGCCCGGCTCCGCTTCACCGCCGGTGCCCGCGGCAAGCCGGAACTGGCGGCCGGGCAGATGCCGGTTCTGCCCGATGGCCGGCCGGCGCTGCGCTTCAACCTGTCGCACACCCGCGAGGCGGTGGCGGTGGCGGTCAGCACCGATCCGGCCTGTGCGGCGGTGGATCTGGGCGTCGATATCGAAGCCGCCGACCGGCTGGGCGATTACGACGCCCGCATCGCCCGGAGTTTCTTCGCCGAGGACGAGGCGGCGGCACTCGAAGCCCTGCCCACGGCGGCAGAGCGTGCCCGCCGCTTCCTCACCCTCTGGACGCTCAAGGAAGCGGTGATCAAGACCACCGGCCAGGGGCTGTCGCAGAAACTCTCAGGCTTCAGCATCCGCTTTCCCGCCGCCTGGCCGGCCGACGGGCTGCTGCCAGATATCGAAGCCCGCGATCCCGCCCCGCCGCCGGGCCTTGCCTGGCATCTGACCCATCAGGAACTGCCGCCCGCAGACGGGCGCGGGGGCCTGCATCTGGCGGGCGCCCTGCTCGCGCCCGTCAGGCAGCCCCGGCCCCGCTGGCGCTTGCACCGGGTGACACCGGCGATGCTGCCCCGGCTTCATCCGCAAGCCGCCGGCTGAAGGCCCGCAGGATCATGCTGCGGGCAATCTCTTCGGGGTCGGTCACCACTTCCACATGGCCCTGAGCCGCCAGATAGGCGGCCTGATCGTCATCCTCGGCCCGGGCGACCACGATCAGCCCGGGATTGGCCGCCAGCGCCTGGCCGACCACCTGCCCCGCCTCGAAACTGCGCGAGATCATCACGAACATCATCCGCGCCCCCGCCAGATTGGCGGCCTTCAGGATGTCCGGCGATGCGGCATTGCCGTGGACGCATTCGATGCCGCGTTTCGCCAGATCGGCGGTGCGGCCGGGCAGATCCTCGATCACCAGAAAAGGCAGATCGCGGGCCTCCAGCTCCGCACAGATCCGCCGGCCGACCTGGCCATAGCCCACCACCACCGCATGATCGGCCAGCGTGGTCGGCACCGGGGGCAGGTCGGGCGCGTCTTCGGGCCGGGCCGGCGGCAGCATCGGCTCGGTCCGCGCGCGCCAGATGTCGATCGCCCGGAACAGCAGCGGGTTGACCAGGATCGACAGGATGGCCCCCGCCAGAATGAAATCCTGCCCCTCGGCCGGCATCAGCCCCTGGGACACGCCCAGCGCCGCCAGGATGAACGAGAACTCGCCGATCTGGGCAAGGCTCGCCGAAATGGTCAGCGCCGTACCCCGGCCATGGCCGAAGGCCCGCACGATGCCATAGGCGGCCAGCGACTTGCCCAGGACGATGATGACCAGCGTCGCCGCCACCGGCAGGGGATCCTCGATCAGGATCGCCGGGTCGAACAGCATGCCGACCGAAACGAAGAACAGCACTGCGAAGGCATCGCGCAGCGGCAGCGATTCCTCCGCCGCCCGATGCGACAGGGTCGATTCGCTCAGCACCAGCCCGGCAAAAAAGGCGCCCAGCGCGAAAGAGGCCCCGAAGAGTTCCGAGGCGGCGAAGGCGACGCCCAATGCCAGCGCCAGCACGCACAGCCGGAACAGCTCGCGGGAGCCCATATGCGCCACCTGGTGCAGCACCCAGGGCACCACCCGGCGCCCGATCAGCAGCATCACGCCCACGAACACCGCGACCTTGCCGAGCGTCAGCGCCACCGTGACCGCAATCTCTGCCGGCGACGGTGCGCCGCGGCCTTCGGCGGTCATCAAAGCCCCGAAGGCCGGCACCAGAACCAGGGCAAGCACCATGGCCAGATCCTCGACGATCAGCCAGCCGACGGCGATCCGGCCGCGCTCGGTCTCGATCAGCCGGCGTTCCTGCAGCGCCCGCAGCAGCACCACGGTGCTCGCCACCGACAGCGCCAGGCCGAAGACCAGACCGGCCGTCACCGTCCAGCCCAGCGCAAGCGCCAGCCCCAGCCCCAGCAGGGTGGCCAGCCCCATCTGGGCGATGGCGCCGGGCAGAGAGATCCGCCGGACCGACATCAGATCCTTGACCGAGAAATGCAGCCCCACGCCGAACATCAGCAGGATCACCCCCAGCTCGGCCAGCTGCGGCACCAGCATCTGGTCGGCGACATAGCCCGGCGTCGCCGGCCCGATCGCCACCCCCGCCAGCAGATAGCCGACCAGCGGCGAAATCTTCAGCCGCTGGGCGATCGCCCCCAGCACGAAGGCGAGACCCAGGCCGGCGACGATGGTGGTGACGAGGGGCAGGTCGTGATGCATGCGCGGCCGGGTCTCCGGAAAAGCTGAGCGGAAGAATGGGAGGCAGGCGAAATCGGGTCGCGAGACGCCCGACGCAGACATGCGTCATCGGTCACGAAGGTTGAAGGAAGGGATCAGGGCGATGGGGAGGTGCGGACGGAAACCGCTCTTCCCGGTATATGGCGCAGCCCTTGACGGTTCAAGAACCTCACCCGACTTTACCGGTCAGTCTGCCCCGCCGCGCGCGCCCCGAAGGCCTCCCTCCCCATGCCCCAGCCCATCCCGCATGGCCCGCACGCCGCCGGCCGGCAGCGCCTGCTGCCGATGCTGCTGGCGCTGCTCGCCCTGTTGTGGACGGCGGGCGCGGTGGCGGGTGCGGTGCCGCAGCTGCCGGCCGCGCGGGATGCCGCCGGCCAGCCGCGCACTGTCGGGACCGCCACCGGGCCCGGCACGCCCTTCATCCTGCCGCGCGATGCAGGGCCGGTGCTTCTGGCCGATCACGGCCGCCAGCCCATGGGCCTGCCCGCCGCGGGCGGATCGGCCCTTCCCCCGCCGGCCGTCCCCATCCCCGGCCGCCGCCTCGCCCCGCAGCACCTGCGCCGTGCGGCAGAACCGCAGGATCGGATACGGCGCCGCCGCTTCTCCCGCCCCGCCGTCCGCGCCCCGCCCGCCGGCCGGGGCCGCATCGCCGCCGCCTGACCGGCCGCCGCGGCCCGCATGTCACCGACCTCTCCAAGCCATTGAAACCTCCCGTCCCTCCGGATCCGGGGATGGCGGCGCAGATCTGTGCCGCGACCCGGGTGCGGCGGCACGGGCCCCCTATGGAGACCGGTTAGATGCGCCTGTCGCGCTGGCTGATCCTGACCTATGCGCTGATCATTCTGGTGGGGCTGTCCGCCGCCCTGCCCAACCTGCTCACCCCCGGCCAGAGGGCGGCACTGCCCGGCTGGCTGCCGTCGAAACCCGTCACCCTCGGCCTCGATCTCCGCGGCGGGTCGCAGCTGGTGCTGGAGGTCGACGCCTCCGCCCTGCTCAACGATCCCAGGCTGACCGAGGCGGAGCGCGCCGAACGGCTGAATGCCGCCCTGACCCAGAGCCTCGAAATCGTCCGCACGCGCATCGACCAGATCGGCGTCGCCGAACCCTCGGTCCAGCGGGTCGGCGACGACCGGATCATGGTCCAGCTGCCCGGCGTGCAGGATCCGGCCCGGATCCGCACCCTGCTCGGCAGCACGGCGAAGCTCGGCTTCCATATGCTGGCCGATCCGCCGGCCCCCGGAGCCCGCCCGGCACCCGGCACCCTGCTGCTGCCCATGCAGGACGAACGCGACGGCAGCGGCGCGCCGCGAAAGCTGGCGGTTCAGGCACAGCCCGCGCTCGACGGCGACCGGCTGGCCGATGCCCATGCCGGCTTCGATCCACGCAGTGGCGAGCCGGTGGTCAATTTCCGCTTCGACGAGGCCGGCGCCCGGCGCTTCGCCGAGATCACGACGCAGAATGTCGGCCGCCCCTTCGCCATCGTGCTCGACGGTCGGATCCTGAGCGCCCCGGTGATCCGCGAGCCGATCACCGGCGGCGCGGGCCAGATCAGCGGCCGGTTCTCGGTGGCCGAGGCCGGCGTGCTTTCGGCCCTGCTCCGTGCCGGCGCCCTGCCGGCCCCGCTCAGGGTGATCGAGGAACGCAGCGTCGGCCCCGATCTGGGCGGAGACGCGATCCGTGCCGGCATCATTGCCGGCCTGGCCGGCTTCGCGCTGGTCTGCGGCTTCATGGTGGTGCTCTATCGCGGCTGGGGGATGATCGCGAACCTGGCCCTGCTGCTCAACGTCGCCCTCACCCTGGGCGCGCTCTCGGCGCTGGGTGCCACCCTCACTCTGCCAGGTATCGCCGGCATCATTCTGGGGCTGGGACTTGCGGTCGATGCCAATGTGCTGATCAACGAGCGCATCCGGGAAGAGACCCGCCGCGGCCGCGCGGCACGGGCCGCACTCGATGCCGGGTTCAAGCGGGCCTATGCGACCATCGTCGATTCCAACGTCACCAGCCTGATCGCCACCCTGCTGCTGTTCCAGTTCGGCAGCGGCCCGGTGCGCGGCTTCGCCGTCACCATGGCGCTCGGCATCCTGATCTCGATGTTCACCGCGGTCACCGTGGTCAGGATCGTCATGACCCGGATTCTGGAACGGCGCGGCGCGCTCCGCTCCTCCACGGCCAGGCTGGAGATCGAACCGCTGATCCGGCTGATGCCGAAAGGCGACACCCGGATCCGCTTCATGCGCGCCCGCTTTGCCGGCATTGCGGTCTCGGCCGCGCTGTCGCTCGCCTCGATCGGGCTGTTCGTCTCGCCCGGGCTCAATTACGGCGTCGACTTCAAGGGCGGCATCCAGATCGAGGCCGCAACCCATGCCGATCCGGGCCGCCTGCGCGACCGGCTGGACGGGCTGGGGTTGGGAGAGATCACCCTCCAGCAGACCGGCAGCGACGGTGTCCTGGTCCGGGTGGCGCGTCAGCCGGGCGATGATGCCGCACAGACCATCGCGGTCGAAAGGCTCAAGGCGGCGATCCGGGATGTCGACCCCGCCGCCGGCATCGAGCGGGTCGATGTGGTGGGGGCCAGGGTCAGCGGCGAACTTGCCACCGCCGGCGTGCTGGCGGTGGTGCTCGCCGGCCTCGCCATGATGGTCTACATCTGGTGGCGCTTCGAATGGCCCTTTGCGGTGGGGGCCATCGCGACGCTGGTGCTCGACATCACCAAGACGATCGGCTTCTTCGCCCTTACCGGCATCGACTTCAACCTGACCGCCATCGCCGCCCTGTTGACCCTGATCGGCTATTCGGTCAACGACAAGGTCGTGGTCTACGACCGGATGCGCGAGAACCTGCGCCTGCATCGCACGCTGTCGCTGCGCGAGATGATCGATCTTTCGATCAATCAGACACTGACCCGCAGCCTCTACACCTCGGCGACCGCCTTCCTCGCCATGCTGCCGCTGGCGATCTGGGGCGGCAGCGCGGTGGAGAGTTTCGCGGTCCCGATGGTGTTCGGCATCGTGGTCGCGGCCTCGTCCTCGGTGTTCATCGCCGCCCCCATCCTGCTGTTCCTGGGAGAGCCGATGCGCCGGCGCAGCCGGTCGGCCCTGACGGCGGAGGGGTCAGCGACCGCAACCACCGGGTGACAGGTCATCCCTCCTGAGGTATAGCGGTCGCATCCGGCCCGGATGCGGCCGCCCATGCCGACGACACCGAAGGAGGGGTTTCATGCAGCCCACCGCCTCGCGCTGGGTCCAGCCCGGCCAGGATCGCTGGCTCACCGGTCCCGCCGGCCGAAGCGCCGCGCCCTGGCGGCTGCTCTGCATCCCCCATGCCGGCGGCGGCGCCAGCGCCTTCCGCCCCTGGGAGGGGTTCACCGGCCCGGATGTCGAGCTTCTGGTCGCCCAGCTGCCGGGCCGCGAAAGCCGTTTTCCCGAACCGGCGCTCGACCGGGTGGCACCGGTGGTCGACGGGCTGGCCACCGCCCTCGGCCGTCTTGCACCCAAGCCGACCCTGATCTTCGGACACAGCATGGGTGCGATGATCGGCTATGAACTGGCCGCCCGGCTGGTGGGGGAGGCCTCGCCCCATGCGCCGCGCACGCTGATCGTCTCGGGCCGCACCGCCCCCGGCTCATCCAGCACGCTGGGCGATCTGCTCGGGCTGGACGATGCCGGCTTCGCGGATGCGCTTGCCGCCCGGTATGACGGCATCCCGGCCGCCCTGCTCGCCGATCGCGAATTGATGGCCGTGTTCCTGCCGACCCTCAGGGCCGATTTCCGGATGGTCGCGGAATATCGCCCGGATCCTGCCGCCTGCCCGCGCCTGCCCTGCCCGATCCTGGCGCTGGGCGGGGCCGACGACATCCATGCCGCCCCCGAACGGCTGGCCGCCTGGCAGGGTTTCACCACCGCCGGCTTCATGCGCGAGATCTTCCCGGGCGGGCATTTCTATCTGGCGGCCGATCCCGCCCGGGTGGTTGCGCGCGTGCTGGCCGCGCGCGGCATGGTCTGAGGCTCAGCCCCCCGCGCCCGCGACCCTGGCGCCGCCCACGGGCGGGGCGGTTTCAGGAACGACGCCATAGGGCCCGAACCCCGCCGGCCCATAGGGCGTGGTCACGGCACCCGTGCCGCCGCCGATGCCCAGCCACCGGCTCAGCTGTTCCAGGGTCACCGGCTCACCCGGCAGGAAGCCCTGGCGCACGGCGGTGGGCGCCGGCTGGGGCGAGGCAGGCTGCACCGGGGCCGCCGGCGCCGTCGGATGCTCGGGCGTGGTGGTTTCCGGCACCATGGCCCGGCCGACCGAGGCGGTGCCGGCAGGCGCGCCTTCGACGACCGCCTCGCTCTCGCCACTATCCATGCGCGGCCCTGATTTCGGCCCGCCGGCCGGCGCGGGCCGAGAGCCCGTCTGGTTGAGGGGCTCCGACCCCACCGGCCGGATCTCGGCCGTGCCCGCATCCACGTCGCCCAGGATGACCGGCTGGCCGGCACCGCCATCGGCAGCCTGGGGCCCGCCCGTAGCGCCGGACGTCGTCGCCGCGCGGGCGCCATTGCTGTCGATGCCACCCAGGATCAGCGGCATGCCGCCCGAATCCTTGTTGCCGATCACCACCACCTTGGCATTGGTCGACTGGGCCAGCTGCACCGAGGCATTGATGCCGAGCCAGGTGAGATAATCCGGAATCTCCGAGGCACCGACCCGGTCGAACAGCATGCGGATACCTTCACCTTCGATCCGCTTGCGTTCGGCTTCCTTCTGCTCGGTCGCCAGGCGGTAATCATATTCCAGCTGACGCTGATACTGCTCGACCTTGCGTTCGATCGCCTGGGCGACGCGCTCGGGCAGATGGATCGCCTTGATCAGCACGTCCTGCAGCTCGATCAGGTCGAAACCGGGCTGGCTGTAATAGTTGCCGCGCAGGAAATTCGCCTTCACGCCCTCGTAGATCTCGTTCTGCACGATGGTACGCAGGTTCGAGTAAAAATCCTCGGCGGTGTACTGCGAGATGCGCGCCCGGGCGACCGATCCGACCTCGGGAATGATGATCTTGTGCAGGTATTCCGGGCCGACATTCTTGTGCAGGATACCGACATACTGCTCGTTCACCCGGTAGCGGAACGAGATGGTGGTGGCGACCGTCAGGCCGTCTGCGGTGATCGCATCATAGGTCTGGGTCACGGTCTGGAAGCGGACGTCATAGATCTCCAGCCGGTCCCAGGGCCAGATCACCTGCAACCCTTCACCCGTCGGGCTGTCGACATCGGTCCCGCTGAAGCGGTGCCAGACGACGCCGGCATGACCGGCCGGCACGGTGATGAACATCGCCGGCCAGAACAGGATGATCAGCGCGCCGGCGATCAGCACCGACAGGGTCAGCGACCAGAGATGGCGGCGCAGCCAGCCGCCGATCCGGCCGAGAGGTCCGGGACGCTCCGGCTCGTCGGTCATGTCCATATCGGCGACCGTCATGCCGGATCCTCCCAATCTTCGCCTTCAGTACGGGCTTCGTCTTCAGTACGGGCGTCGCCGTTGTCGACGATCCTGACCACGCGCCCCTCCTCCATCGCCACCCGACGGTCGGCGACGTCGAAATAGCGGTCGTCATGGGTGATCGCGATCACCGTCTTGCCACGCGCCTTCAGCATCGGCAGCAGTTCCCGATAGAATTTGCGCCGGAACTGCGGGTCCTGATCGGCAGCCCATTCGTCGAGCACCAGCACCGGCCGGTCCTCGATCATCGACACCATCAGCGCCAGGCGCTTCCGCTGGCCGCTCGACAGGTCGATCGTATCGAACAGGTCGCCCTGAAGCGCCACCTTGCCGCCCATCTCCATCAGCTTCACCAGCGCCTCGAATTCGGCCGCATCCGGCGGCTCGATCCCGTAAAGGCGGCGGAACAGATGGTAGTCGGCATAGATCGCCGAGAACAGCGAACGATAGGTTTCGAACGAACCGCGGGTGACCGGTTTCCCATCCAGCCGGATCATGCCCCTGTCGGCATGATAGAGGCCGAGCAGCAGGCGGATCAGGGTCGACTTGCCCGAGCCGTTGCCGCCGGTCACGAAGATCAGCTCGCCGGCCCGGATGGTCAGATCCACCGGCCCCACCCCGAATGACACGCCGCCCACCGGCGCATAGGTGAAGGCCACCCCGTCCAGCCGGATCTCCTCGAACGAGGTCAGGGTCTGGGGCGGGGTCTCGGCCACCTCGGACGCGGCGGCGATCTCGCGCAGCACGCGGTCCATGCGCATCAGGTTCTCGGCGGCGGCATTGGCCATCGCCATCATCGGCACGGCCTGGATGACCATGCTGAGCGGGCCGACGATGAACAGGATCGCGGTGGCGGTGCGGACCACCGCCTCGGGCTCGGTATTGCCGAAGCTCGGCACCACGAAGACCACCACGCCCAGCAGCAGGAAGATCATCGTCTGGCCGAAAACGAATTCATTGCCCGACTTCACCTGCATGTCGGCCTTGGCATCGCGCGCCTCGGTGGACAGCCGTGCCATGTCGCGCAGCAGGGCATCGCGGCGCGAGGACGACAGCTTCACTTCCTTGAAGCCGTCGAGCACGTCGCGCATGCTCTCGAAAACCTGGTTTTCCTTCATCATCGCAGCCGGATACCGGTTGCGCAGATCGATCAGCCGCCGGACGACCAGAAACACCGCGATGGCGATGAAACCGGTGCTGAGCCAGAAGGCGGTGCGATCGGTGATGAAGATGTAGATCATCGCCAGCCCGACCAGGATCACCGACTGGGCGGCGATCACCAGCAGGTTGGCGGCCTGGGAAATCGTCTGGGTGTCGCGGATGACGCTGGCCAGGATATTGCCGCGCCCCACCTGTTCCAGGGGCAGCAGATCGGATCGCGAAACCGCGTCGATCAGGCTGCTACGCTGGCGATGGATGATCTCCTCCACCTCGGTGGCGGTGATCTGCATCATCCGGCGCTGGCTGAGCACATAGACCGCGACCACGATCGCAAACAGCGCCACCGTCCGCAGGTCGAGCGCATCGTCGTAGAGCCCGGCGGAATTGTTGATGATCGCCATCACCAGCGCGTTGCTGACACCGGCGAGCGCGGCGATGAACAGGAGGGTCGCCGGCTTCGCCGTCAGGTCGCGGCGAATAAGCTCGATCAGGGGCATCGTCACCGGGCGGAACTCGGTCTTGCTCGGGAAAATCCTGCCCGGGAGATGGCCCGGGGAAGCGGGTCGCGGTGCATCGGGTCAGGCCCCGTTCCGCGATACGGTCTTCCGGCGCTCAGCGCCGCCGCGCCTTGCGCGCGACCACCGGAGGAGCCGGCTCGCGCGGGCGGGTCGCATACAGCACCAGCAGCACCACGAAGGGGGTCAGCAGGATGGACAGCAGGAAGGAGACGACGAAGCCCGGTTTGCGGCCCGCGCCACAGAGGCCGACCATCACCGACATGACGACGTAGATGATGGGGAGCATGAGGCCGGCAATCGGCGGCATCGCGGTGATCCTCTCGGTGCGCAGGTCCAGAGACCGGGTTCGACGTGGTCAGGCGACGGGCGCCGCCCGCCCCGCGCCCCGCAGATGCGGTGACGGAAGCGGGCGGGCGACCTGTCGGATGGTCATCCGTTGAACGGCAGTCACGACGCCTTGGTGGCGGCGGGCTTGCCCTCGGCCTTCGCTGCGTCGGCCGCGGCCTTCGCCGCTTCGGTGGTCGACGGCGCATCGGCCTTGGCGGCCTCGAATTCGGCCTTGAAGTGCTCGCGCAGCTGATCCGGGTTGAAGTTCAGCAGCGTGCCGCCGGTCTCGAAGTGCTGGATGAACACCCGGCCGATGGCGTAGGTCACGGCATAGGAAACGGTGGGCGAAACCGCGAGACCGATGACGGTACCGACCACCGGCACCGCCTTCACCAGGCTGGCGACGCCACCGACCAGGCCGGCCGCGGCGGTGCCGGGGACGACGGTGTTGGCCAGCGAGCCGATGATCGCCTTGGCGCGGTTCTCGCTGAACGGCACGTCATAGAGCTTCGACAGCTCGTAGATCATCTTCACCTGCACGCCCGTGACCAGGGCCACGTCGAGCAGGGGGAAAGGCAGCAGGCCGGCGCCCGCGCCCCAGAGCGCGCAACGCTTGACCAGCGAACGCGCATCGTCGGCGCGCAGCTCAGGGGTGTACTCTTCGGCGGGAGCAGCCGTCACTTCGGCGGTGGACATCGATCGCATCCTCATCCAGGGGCCCGGACCAGTCTTGCCGGGATAGGCCAGTCTTGCCGGGATCGTTCGGTGGGTCGGAAGGGGGAAGGGACGACAGCCCGTCGTGGGGCAGTACCGTGGAGGGACAGTGCCGTGCGGGCAAGGTCACCCGTACCATACTGATGATCCACGCAGAGCGTGCCATTCTTCCTCTGAAACGCCAACGGAATTCCCGGAGACATCCGGTTCCGCAGGCGGTACGCCATCTGGCCGGCATCCCGTGGCGGGGTTTTCACACCCGGCGCGGTCATGATGCCGTCCGATCCTTCAATCTCTGCTGAAGCAGTGCATCGGGCGGTGGCGGTTCCACCAGCACCTTGCGCCGCTTCCGCGAAATCAGAGTATAAACCGCAGGTATGACGAACAGCGACACGAACGTACCAAAGGTCATGCCGCCGACGATCACCCAGCCCAGTTCGCGGCGCCCGCCGGCGCCGGCGCCGGTGGCGATGGCCAGCGGCACAGCGCCCAGCACGGTGGCGATCGTGGTCATGATGATCGGCCGGAGCCGGGTTTCGGCCGCCTCAATCACCGCCTCGGTCCGGTCGCGGCCGGCATCGCGCAGCTGATTGGCGAATTCGGTGATCAGGATGCCGTGCTTGGCGATCAGGCCGATCAGGGTCACGAAGCCGATGAAGCTGTAGATGTTCAGCCCGCCGCCGGTCTCGCTCAGGGTGAAGATCGCACCGGCCACCGCCAGCGGCGCGATGGCCAGCACGATCACCGGGTCGCGGAAGCTTTCGAACTGGGCGCTCAGCATGAAGAAGATGAACACCAGCGCCAGCAGCAGCACCAGACCGGCCGAGCCGCTTTCCTGCGAAGCCTTGGCGGCGTCGCCGGCCAGCACCGGCTTCATGCCCGGCTGCAGCACCTCGCCCATCAGCGGCATCAGCGCCTGGAAGGCTTCGGCCAGTTGATGACCGGGGGCGACCGCTGCCGTAAAGGTGGCCGAGCGCAGGCCGTCGGTGTGCTCCAGCGTGTCGGCGCCGACGGTGCGGCGCAGCTCCACGAAATCGCGCAGCGGCAGCGGATCGACGCTCTTGCCGCGGATTTCCAGCGTGTTGATCGTCTCCACCTGGCCCCGCCATTCGGGCGGCAGGTCGATGATCACCTTGTAGAGTTCGCCGCGGTTGGTGAAGGTGGAAACCGGGTTGCCGCCCAGCGCCGCCTGCAGCGTGTCGCCCAGCGCGGTTGCCGTCACCCCCTGCTCGCCCGCGCCGTCGCGGTCCAGCGTCACCTCCAGCTGCGGCCGGTCCAGCTCCAGGCTGGAGGCCGGGTCCGCGATCGACGGCAGCTCGCGGGCCTTCGTCACCAGCCGGTCCATGGTCCGGGCCAGATCGTCATAGCTGCCGGTGGTGGTGATCATCAGCTGGATCGGCCGCGAACTGCCGCCGCCACCCAGCGGGCTGACCTGCAGAACGTCGATCCGCAGGCCCTGGATCGCCGCCAGCAGCGGCTTCAGCGCATCACCGATTTCGGTGGCGCTGCGGCTGCGTTCCCCCCAGGGCTTCAGCAGCAGATAGGCATTGGCGGCGGACGGCTTGGGGCTGCCGAGCAGGGTGAGGACGCCGGTCGCCTCGGGCACGGTTTTCAGCACCGCCTCCACCCGGGCGATCTGATCCTGAAGATGATCGAGGGTCGAGGTGCCGCGCGCCTCGATATCGAACAGGATATAGCCCTGATCCTCGACCGGCGCGAAGGCGAAGTTCAGCCGGCTGGTCGCCGAGAAGCCGACATAGAGGGCGGCGATCACCCCCAGCAGCACCAGCCAGCGCCGGTGCAGCAGCCAGCCCAGCAGCCGGGCATAGCCGCGGGCCAGCGCCTCGGTCGCCCGTTCCACCCTGCGGGCATAGCCGTGTTCGGCCCGGGCACCGATCAGCCGCGCGCACATCATCGGCGACAGCGTGCGGGCGATGAAGCCCGAAATCAGCACGGCCCCCGCCAGAGTGAAGGCGAATTCCCGGAACAGCATGCCGATCTGGCCGCCGACCAGGCCGATGGGCGCGAAGACCGCCGCCAGGGTCAACGTGGTCGCGATCACCGCAAAGCCGATCTCGCGGCTGCCCAGGAAGGAGGCGGTGAAGGCATCCAGCCCGTCATCGACATGGCGCTGGACGTTTTCGATCTCGACGATCGCATCGTCGACCACCAGGCCGATCGCCAGCACCACCGCCATCAGGGTCAGGGTGTTGATGCTGAAATCCATCGCCGCCATCAGCCCCAGCGTGCCCAAGAGCGACAGCGGGATGGTGACCAGCGCGATGGCGCTGGAACGCAGCGAGCCCAGGAAGATGACCACCACACCCAGCACCAGGGCGACGGCGATCGCGATCGTCTCGAACACCTCGTGCACCGAGGCGTCGATATAGATCGTGCTGTCGAAGGCGATCTCGAGCCGGAAACCGCCGGGCAGGCCGGCCTGCAGGGCCGGCAGCTCGGCCTTCACCAGTTTCGCGATGTCGAGTGGATTGGCGGTGCTCTGCGGCACGATGCCGACGGCCACCACATCGCGGCCGTTGAAGCGGATGGCGTTGTCCAGGCTTTCCGGCCCCACCTCCGCCCGGCCCAGATCGGAAATGCGGACCAGATAGCCCGGCTCGGCACGCACCACCAGCCGGTCGAATTCGGCCGCGGTCGACAGCGCCCCTTCCACCACCACATCGGTGCGGTCGGTGCGGGTACGGATTTCGCCGCCGGGCACGTCGGCATTCTGGGCGACGATCGCCGCCCGGACATCGCCAATGGTGATGCCATAGGACGCAAGGCGGATCGGGTCGAGCACGATGCGGATGGCATAGCGCCGCTCGCCCAGCAGCGTCGCCTGGGCCACGCCGTCCAGCGCCGCGATCCGCGGCAGCAGCAGGCGGTTGGCGGTGTCGCTGATCTCCAGCGCATCATGGTTGTCGCTCGCCACCGTCAGGAACATGATCGGCTGGGCGTCGAGCGATTGCTGCGCCACCACCGGCGCCCGCGCCGCCTGGGGCAGCGTGTCGGTCAGCGGCGCCACCTTGTTGCGCACCTCGTTGGCGAGCAGCAGCCCGTCCAGCCCCAGGCGGAACTGGATCTGGACCAGCGACATGCCGGCGCGGCTTTGAGAGGTGATCTGCTGCACGCCCGAAATGCCCGAGACCGCCTGTTCGATCGGCGTGGTCAGCTGGCGTTCGACCTGTTCGGCCGCAGCCCCGGGATAGATGGTGGTGATGGTGACATAGGGGAAATCCATCGCCGGCAGCTGGCGGATGGACAGATGGTTGAGCGCGTAAAGCCCCAGCAGCGCCAGGATCAGGTTGATCACGATCGCGAAGACCGGCCGGCGGATGCAGAGGTCGGAGATCAGCATCAGCCGCCCCCGCCCGCCGGTACCGGATCGATCCGCATGCCGTCCTCGACCTTGAACTGGCCTTCCACGATCACCGGCGTACCGGCATCGAGCCCGGTCACGATCTCGACCGTGCCGCCATCGCCATCGGCACCGATGGTCACCGGGCGGCGGACGGCCTTGCCATTGTCGGCCACATAGACGTAGTCGCCCGAGAGCGACGACATCACCGCCGGCCGCGGCACCAGTACGGCGCCCTCGCGGCTGTCGAGCAGCAGATCGACATTGACGAACAGGCCCGGATGGATCGGCCGGCCGCCGATTTCGGCCTGGGTCAGCTCGGCGCGGAGCAGGATGCTGCGGCTGTCGGGTTCGATCGAGGGATCGACCAGCGTCACCCGCCCCTGGATGGGGTCGGGGCCCAGGCTCTGGGACGAGAGGGTGACCGGCAGGCCGGTCTTCAGCCGGGGCAGAAGTTTTTCCGACA
Organism: Tistrella mobilis; assembly: GCF_039634785.1. Lineage (NCBI taxonomy): Bacteria > Pseudomonadati > Pseudomonadota > Alphaproteobacteria > Geminicoccales > Geminicoccaceae > Tistrella > Tistrella mobilis. The sequence goes on from NZ_JBBIAB010000003.1 coordinate 53,018, forward strand.
CCCGGAAGGTCACCCGCAGGCGGGAGCGGTCCTCGACCGTCAGCGCCTCTTCACCGGGAGAGAGAAAGCTGCCGACCTCGATCTTGCGGGTGCCGGCGACGCCGTCGATGGGTGCGCGCAGGGTGAGCAGGTCGAGCTGGGTCTGCTTCACCTCCAGCGCCGCCCGCGAGGCCGCGACCGCCGCCCGCGACTGGTCGATATCGGCGCGGGATTTGGTGCCCCGGCGGCCCAGTTCTTCGTCGCGCTTCAGGTTCTGGGCGTCCAGCGCCGCGGTCGCCCGGGCGCTTGCAAGCTCGGCCTCGGCCACGCGCTGGTCCAGCCGGACCAGGGGCTGGCCCTGCTTCACCGTCTCCCCCTCGCGGAACAGCACCGCGACCACATGGCCGCCGGATTGCGGCGACAGCACGATGCGCGCCACCGGTTCCACCGTGCCGAAGGTGATCAGGCGATCATAGGCCGTGCCGTGACCGGCCTTGGCCACGCCCACCTTCATCGCCGGCGCCGCCGGGGGCTGCTGGGGCGGCGTGGCGGCGGTTCCGGCCACGGCCGGCCCTTTCGTCGCCCCCGGCGCAGGCACGCCAGGCACGAGACCGGCCTGCCACGCCCAGCCGGCGGCGCCGGCCAAGCCTGCAACGATCACCAGCGTGATCCAGCCTCTCGCCCTCATCCCACTCCCCTGCTGCGGCGCAACACACCGCGAACGGTCACTGGTCCGGGATGGAGGGTGACACGACATGGCATCACCTGTCTACTGGACCGCAACCAAAAATCCACTTGCACGGGAATATCTCCCGGCCTACCAATGGGCGCAACTTCATGGGCACCGAAACTGTGGCGGAATGCACCGTGCCGGATCCCATGGTCATCGATAGCAGGATCTGCGGCTGCCTTCACCTCTGCGCCATCCGGCGATCAACAACCATCGACCGGAACACCCCCTCGCAGGTTGCCGCATCGCCAGAGCCGCGCCTATCATCGCTCGATCACCAGCGGAATGAAGACTGCCGATGACCGCGCCACATTTCATCGCACATCAAAACATCTGGCTGGATGAACGGCTGAATACCGGACCGGGCTCATATCACATCGGTGGATATGTTGAACTCCGTGGTCCTCTGGATATCGATATCTTCGGCGCGGCACTGAAGGCGGTGGCGGTTGCACATGCCGGCCTGCATATGCAACCGGTGCCCGAAGGAGACGGTTTTCGTCTTCTCACATACCAAGACACCTTCTCGTCACCTGTCAGCGTCGATCTGTCGCAGGAGGAAAATCCTGTGGCAGCTGCGAACGCATGGATGGCGGCGGATTTCCGCCGGATATTTCCGGCCGGCGCCCCCCTGTTCAGGTGGGGGTTGATACGCCTCGCAGCCGACCGCCATTTCTGGACCAAGACCTATCATCATCTGATCGTCGACGGCCACGCGATCTCCCGGATCGTGCAGGATGCCGCACATGCATACACCTCGCTGCTCGCCGGCCGCGACCCGGGCCTCGCCGGCAGCGATCCGCTGGCGATCGGGGATCCGCTTGCAGGCGACGGCGTGTCGGCGCGCCGCCACTGGTCGACGGTTCTGGCAGCGGCCCCGCCGGTGCTCAACCCGGTACCGCCCCTGCCGCCCCCGCATTTCGGCCCACCGGATTTCGGCCCACCGGATCTCGCCCCGCCCGAGCCCGACGTGCCGGGCCGGCGAACCCGGATCGGGCTGGAGCGCCGGGTCTATGACGGCCTCGCCCGGCTTGCCGCAGAGGCCGGCGCCGGCCTGCCGCAGCTGCTTCTGGTGCTGGCCTCCGCCGCCCTGCTCCGCCGGGCGGGGCGGGATGCCCTGGTCGCCGGCCTGCCGGTCGCCAACCGGCCGACCGCCGCTCACAAGGCTGCCGTCGGCCTGTTCGCCACCATGCAGCCGGCCATCGTTGCGATCGATGCGACCGACCGCCCGCTCGATGTCGCGGCCGCTCTGGCCCGCAGGATGCGCAGCGCCTATCGCCATCGCAGCATCGCCTTTGCCGAACAGGCGGCGATGCTGGCGGCGGTGCGTGGCCGGGGCACGCCCGCTTTCGATCTCACCCTGTCTTTCGAGCCGCACGACTACGATGCCCGCTTCGGCCCGGCGACGGCGACCGCCCATACCCTCTCCACCGGACGAGAGCCGCATCCGCTCTCGATCTTCGTGCGCGACTATCACGACGGCGCCGCCGTCACCGTCGATCTGGACTGGCGCAGCGACGTTTTCGCCGCCGACGACATCCCGGCCCTGATCGCCCGTTTCGACCGACTCTGCCATCGGCTCCTCGACCAGCCTGAAGCCAGCCTCGGCCGGCTCGACCGGCCGGACGCCGAAACCCTCGCCCGGCTCGGCCGGCTGGGCCGCGGCCGGCCGCCACGACCGGGCGATCTCGCACCGCTCGCCGATGCGATCGCGGCCCAGGCCGCCGCCACGCCCGCGGCCCTTGCGGTGGTCGATGCCGCGACCGGGGATCGGGTGGACTATCAGGGCCTCGTCGCCCGCGCCGGCCGCCGCGCGGCCGCCCTTCAGCGCGCCGGTGCCGGCCCCGAAAGCGTGATCGGCCTTGCCCATCCTTCGGGAATCGAGACCGTGGTCTCGCGGCTCGCGGTCTCGATGGCAGGCGCCGCCTGGCTGCCGCTCGATCCCGAGGATCCCCCTGCCCGCCAGGCGGCGATGCGCGATCAGGCCCGCCCCCTGCTGGTGCTGGACGACCAGTCGGCCCGCGCCCTCGACCTGACCGTTGCCGCCGATGCCCGGCCGGCAGCACGGCCGGTTGATCCCGAACAGCTCGCCTATCTGCTGTTCACCTCGGGCTCGACCGGCACGCCCAAGCCGGTCGCCGTGCCGCACCGGGCCCTGGCCATGCACATGGCCTGGATGGGCCGGCGCTATCCGCTCGGCCCCGACGACGTCGTCCTGCAGAAGACCCCGGCCGGTTTCGACGCCTCGATCTGGGAGTTTCTGGCGCCGCTGATGGCCGGCGCGCGGCTGGTGCTGGCGCCGGCCGGCAGCCATCGCGACCCTGAGATGATCGGGCGCCTTTGCGCAGATTACGGTGCCACCATCCTGCAGGCCACGCCGACCCTGATCGACGCGCTGGCCGCGAGCGGGGCGCTCGCCCGTGCCAGCCGGCTGCGCCGCCTGTTCGCGGGCGGCGAGATCCTGGGCCCCGCGACCATCGCCGCCGCCCGGGCGGCCCTGCCCGCCGATGCCGCCCTGATCAATCTCTACGGCCCCACGGAATGCTGTATCGACGCCTCGGCCGCCGACATCCCGGCGGATCTGCAGGGGGCGGCGCCGCTGGGTGATCCGGTCGACGGCGCCAGCCTGCAGGTGATCGATGCCGCGGGCGACCCGGTCGGCCCGGGGGTCGCCGGTGAACTCGCCATCGGCGGCCTCGCCGTCGGCCGTGGCTATCACGGCGATCCGGTGCGCACCGCGCTCGCCTTCCGCCCCGACCCCGAGGCGGAGATGCCGGGCGCCCGCCGCTATCTGACCGGCGATCGCGTCCGCCGCACGGAACGGGATGCCCTGCTGGCGCTGGGCCGGATCGACGGCCAGATCAAACTGGGCGGCCGGCGGATCGAGCCGGGCGAGATCGAAGCCGCGCTGATGGCCCATCCCGCCATCGCCCAGGCGGGCGCAGCCCTGCTGCCGGCGACCGACGGCGCCGCTCCCCGGCTGGGCGCCTGCATCGTGCTCCGCCCCGGCCATCCTGCCCCGGCCCCCGACGAGTTGCGCCGCCATCTGGCGGCCCGCCTGCCCGCCGTGCTCCACCCCGCGGTCGTCACCACCGCCGATCGCCTGCCGCTGTCGCGTTCCGGCAAGCTCGACCGCCGGGCCCTTGGCCAGGCGATGGCCGGAGAGGCACCGGCCACCGCCGCCCGCGCCCGCCTCGACGGCCCGCTTCAGGCCGAAATCGCCGCGATCTGGGCAGAAGTGCTCGACCTGCCGATGCCCGGATCCGGCGCGGATTTCTTCGCCCTCGGCGGCCATTCGCTGAAGGCCATGCAGGTGGCGACGCGGCTGCGCGCGGTGTTCGATGTCGAAATCGGCCTGGAAGAGCTGTTCGACCATCCCCGCCTCGACGATCTGGCAGCACTCGTCGCCGCCCGGCGCCGGGATGCCCCTGCGGCCCCCGGCCCCGTGCTCGACATCCTGCCGGTCCCCGCCGGCAGCCTGCGCCCGCTGTCGTTCGCGCAGGAGCGGATCTGGTTCCTGGCCCAGTGGCCGGATGGCGCCGTCGCCTACAATATGGCGATGGCGGTCCGCATCGACGGCCCGCTCGACGTCGCAGCCTTTGCCGAGGCCGCGGCCGTGCTGCCCGATCGCCATCCGATGCTGCGCACCTGCTTCGCGGCCCCCGACGGCGTGCCGCTTCAGCGGGTCGACCCTGAGGCACGGCTGGTGCTCGCGACCCGCGACCTCAGGGATCTCGATCCGGCGACACGCGATGCGGCGGTGACCGAGGCCGCCGCCCGCGACGCCGCCACGCCCTTCGACCTGACCCGGGCGCCGCTGCTGCGGCTGACCCTGCTGCGGCTGGCCGATGACGCCCATGTCCTGCTGGTCAACCTGCATCACATCGCCGGCGACGGCTGGTCGGGGCAGATCGTGCTGGAAGAGCTGACCGCCCTTTATGCCGCCCGGATCGGTGCCGGCCCCGATCTGCCGCCGGCGCCCGCGCTCACCTATGCCGATGTCGCCGATTGGCAGCGCCGCCGCCTGAACGAGGCCGAAGCCCGCCGCCAGTTGGACCATTGGCGGGGCGTACTGACCGACCCGCCGGTGCTGGATCTGCCGACCGACCGGCCGCGGCCGCCGGTGGTCTCGTCGGACGGCGGCTGCCTTGTCCGCGATCTGCCCGCGGATCTGCCGGACGATCTCCGCAGGCTTGCCGCCGCTGCCGGCGGTACCCCCTTCATGGTGATGACCGCCCTGTTCGGCCTGCTGCTCGGCCGCATGGCCGGCCAGGACGAGGTCGTGATCGGCACGCCGGTGACCAACCGTCCGGACCGGCGGCTGGAGGATCTGGTCGGCTTCTTCACCAACACCCTGCCGCTCAGGCTGGATCTGAGGGGGGCCGATCTTCCCGCCCTGCTCTCCCGCACCCGCGCCACCTGCCTCGCCGCCTTCGACCATCCGGACCTGCCCTTCGAGCGCCTGGTCGATGCCTTCGCGCCCGAACGCAGCCTGGCCCATACGCCGCTCTTCCAGGTGATGCTGGCCTGGCAGCTGGCCGGCGCCAGCCGGCTGGAACTGCCGGGGCTTGCCGTCAGCCGGCTTGCCCCCGCCTTCACCGCGGCCAAATTCGACCTGATGCTTTCGGTCGAAGACTCCGGCCGGTCGATGTCCTGGCGCTTCGACTATCGCGCCGAGCTGTTCGAGCCCCGAACGATCGCCCTGATCGCCGACCGGCTCACCGCCCTGATCCGCGCCGCCGCCCGCCATCCCGCAGCGCGTCTGCCGGAACTCTTCGAAGCCCCGGTTCCGACAGTGCCGGCGTCCCCCGCCCCCGCCTCCGATGTCGTCGACGTCATCCTCGCCCGTCTCGACGCCGATCCCGGCCGGATCGCGCTGGTCGACGCGGCCACCGGCATCAGCCTCACCGCCGCAGAACTGGCAGCCCGGGCCCGCCGCCGCGCGGCGGGGCTGGTCGCGGCCGGCATCGGCCCCGATCGCATCGTCGCCCTCGCCCATCCCCGCGGGGCCGAGCTGGTGGTGTCGATGCTGGCGGTGGCGATTGCCGGCGGTGCCTGGCTCGCCCTCGACGAGGACGAGCCCGAGGCGCGCCGGGCGCTGATCCTGGCGACCGCCGCCCCCGATCTGGTGCTGGATGCCGACGGCGCCGCCCGGATCGATGCCGCCGCCGGCGATCATCCGCTGCCGGCCGGCGCCCGCCATCCCGACCGGCTGGCCTATCTGCTGTTCACCTCGGGCTCCACCGGCACGCCCAAGCCGGTGGCCGTGCCGCACCGCGCGCTCGCCCGGCACATGGCCTGGATGAACCGCAGCTTCCCGCTCGACGCCGCAGATGCCGTGCTTCAGAAGACGCCCACCGGCTTCGACGCCTCGGTCTGGGAGTTCCAGGCGCCGCTGATGACCGGCGCCCGGCTGGTGCTGGCCCCTTCGGGCAGCCATCGCGCGCCCGAGACCCTGGGCAGGCTGCTCGACGCCCATGGCATCACCATCCTTCAGGCGACGCCGACCCTGGTCGATGCGCTCGCGGCCACCGACGCCCTGGCCCGCGGCCGGCGGCTGCGCCGGCTCTTCATCGGCGGCGAGGCACTCGGCACCCCCACCATCCGCGCGGCGCGGGCGACCCTGCCGGCGGGCTGTGCCGTCATCAATCTCTACGGCCCCACGGAATGCTGCATCGATGCGACCGCCTGGGTCGCGGACGACCTGCCCCAGGACTTGCCCCAGACGGGCACGGCACCGCTTGGGGCGGCGATCGACGGCGTGCATCTCATGGTGCTCGACCGCACCGGCCGTCCCGTCCCGCCGGGCCTGCCGGGTGAACTCGCCATCGGCGGCGAGACCGTCGGCCGCGGCTATCACGGCGATCCGGTGCGCACCGCGCTCGCCTTCCGTCCCGACCCGGCGGCCCCCCGCCCCGGCGCCCGCTGCTATCTGACCGGCGATCGGGTGCTGGTCGATGCCCGGGGCCGGCTGCGCTATCAGGGCCGGATCGACGCCCAGATGAAACTCCGCGGCCAGCGGATCGAGCCGGGTGAAATCGAAGCGGTGTTGAGCGCCCATCCCGCCATCGCCCGCGCCGGGGTGACGGTGGTGAGCGCCGAGAGCGGCGAGACCCTGGTCGCCTGGCTGACCTGCCATCCGGGGCAGGCGCTGCCTGCGGCCGATGTGCTCCGCCGCCATGTCGCCCGGCATCTGCCGATCCACATGATCCCGGCGCGGTTCGTCGCCACCGACAGCCTGCCGCTCACCGCCTCGGGCAAGCTCGACCGCCGGGCGCTGACCGCCCGGCCGCTGCCCGCGGCCGACCGCCCCGCCGGCGGCGATGCCCCGGCCAGCCCGGTCGAGATCCTGATTGCGGACATCTGGGCCGAGGTGCTGGACCGGCCGGCCATCGCGCGCAGCGACGACTTCTTCGCCCTCGGCGGCCACTCGCTCAAGGCCGTGCGCATGCTCGCCCGGCTGAACGAGGCGCTGCCGGTGGAGGTGCCGCTGCGCACCGTGTTCGAGAACCCGACCGTGGCGACGCTTGCCGCCGCCCTCGACGCCCTGACCGATGCGGCACTGGCCGGAGATGACGATCTCGCCGCCCTGCTGGCCGAAATCGAGGCACTCCCCGAGACGGATGGGCCCGAGACAGATGGGCCCGGGACAGATGGGCCCGAGGCCGAAACCTTTCCGGATACCGCCGCCCAATGAGCACGCTCCCGCCCGATACGCCTGCCGGCCGCAGCCTGCTTGACCGCATGGCCGCCCTCAGCCCCGCCCAACGCGCGGCGCTGAAGCAGCGTCTGGCGGCCCGCGACGGGGCTCCGGCAGCACCTGCGACGACCGTCGCTGCGGAGACATGGCCCGAGGTCGGCGCACAGGCCCCGCTTTCCCCCGCCCAGGCGCGCTTCCTGTTCCTGGCCGAAGACGAGGCCGGCGATGCCCAGGCCATGTCGCTGATGCTGCGCATCGACGGGCCGCTCGATGCCGATCGGCTGGCGGCGGCGGTCTCGGACGTCGTCACCGCCCAGGCGGCGCTGCGCTGCCGGATCCTGAACACCGCCCGGGGCCCGGTGCAGGAGGTGCTGCCCGCCCCCGCACCGGCCGAGGCATTGCCGGTCGTCCATGTCTGGCCGGCGGAGGATGCCGACGCCGCGCTGGTTGCGGCGGGCCTCACCCTCGGCCGCGAGGGCTTCGATCTCGCTGCCGGCCCGCTTGCCCGTTTCCGCCTGTTCCGCTGTGCGCCGGATCTGCACGGGCTGGGTGTGGTGCTGCATCACATCGTGGCCGATGGCTGGTCGGCCGGGCTTTGCCTCGCCCTGATTCAGGACGCCTATGCCCAGCGGATGGCCGGCCGGCAACCGGCGCCGCCGCCTGCGCGTTCCGCCTTCGACGAAGCCCGGCGTCTGGCCGATCTGGCAGGCGGGGAAGCGCATCGCCGCAGGCTAGACCAATGGGTCGACCGTCTGGCCGGTGCACCGCGGCGGCTGATGCTGGATGGCGGGCCGGGAGAGCCGGGCCCCGCCCGGCACCTGCCCTTCCGGATCAGCCCCGCGCGGACGGAAGCCCTGGCCGGCCTCAGCCGGCGTGTGCCCGGCGCCACGGTCTTCACCGCCCTGCTCGCCGCCTGGGGCGCGGTGCTCGGCCGGTTCACCGATCAGGGCGACACCACGATCGCGGTCGCGGTCGCCAACCGCCCCGATCCGGCGCTCGACCGCACGATCGGCGAATTCGCCGATCTGGTGGTGCTGCGGCTCGCCACCGCCGACGATCCGGGCGTGGATACCCTGCTCACCCGCACCCGCGATGCGGTGATCGACGCCCAGGCCCATGACGGCATCACCCTCGCCCAGATCATGGAAGCGATCGACCGCCGCCATGGCGCCGGGGCCCGGCCGGCGATCGATGCCGCCTTCAGCTTCCTGAACGTGCCGGCACCTGCGGCCGACGCCCACGGCCTGCGCTTCCGGCCGCTGCCGCTGCCGGCCGACCGGCTGGATTTCGCGCTCTATCTGACGGCCCATGAAGATCCCGCCGGCGGGCTGGCCGGATCGCTGGGCTTCCGGCCCGACATGGTACCGCCGGCGCTCGCCGCCGCACTCGCCGACGCTTTCGGGCTGGTCGTCGACGCCATCAGCCTGGACGGCAGCCTGCCGGTCTCGCGCCTGGCCCTGACGACCGAACCCGCCGGCGACGACCTGCCGGTGGTGACCGGCCCCGATGGCCGGCTGCATCTGGCGCCCGTGGGTCTGCCGGGCCGGCTGCTGCCCGGCCCCGACCGCGCGCGGCGGTTGTCCGACGGCCGGCTGCGGCTGCTGCCCGGCATCGACGGCGCACTGCGCCGCGGCACCGCACGGGTTCATCCGGCCGCGGTGGAAGCGGCGCTGCGCCGCCTGCCCGGCGTGCTCGATGCGGCGGTCTGGACCCGCATCGGCACCGATCACGAGGCCCGTCTGGTCGCAGCGGTCGCGACCCGCATTCCGTCGATCGGGCCTGCGGGTTTCGCGGCCGGGCTTGTGGACGCGCTGCCGCCGCTGCTCCGCCCGGATGCCGTCCTGCCGGTTCACGCCATCCCGCGCGATGCCGAGGGCCGGCCCGACCGCGCCGCCCTCGACCGGCTGGCCGTGCCCGCGGCCCCGCACCGGGCGGATCGGGCGGCCCTGGTCTGGGTGGAGGCGCCGGCCCCTGCCCTGCAGCACCTGCCGCTCGACAGCCTGCCCGGCACCGCCAGAGCGGCGGATGACGCGGACTGGCTGGTGCCGGGCGACCCGCCGCCGCCGGCACTGGCCGATGGCGGACCGCTGGTTCTGCCCGCCGATGCCCCGCGCACGCTGGATGCCGCCCTGATCGCAACCGCCGCCGGCCATCCGGGGCGCGGCATTCTGCATGACGACGGCCGCGGATCGCCGCAGCTTCAGGATTATGCCGGGCTGCTGGCGGCGGCCCGCCGCACGCTCGGCCGGCTTCAGGCGGCAGGGCTGCGCCCGGGCGACCGGGCGGTGCTGGTCTTCGCCGATCTCTCCCGCCATATCGAGGCACTCTGGGCCTGCATCCTGGGCGGCCTCCGGCCGGTGACGGTCGCCGTGCCCCATGCCGCCGGCGATGCCGTCGCGGCCAAGCTTTCGGGCACCCATGCGCATCTGGGCGCCCCGCCGGTGCTGACCGATGCCGACACCCGCGATCATCTGACCCGGATCCTGCCCCAGGCCCGGATCCTGGTCGCCGCCCCCGCCGCCGACACGCCCGAGGGCATTCTCCATCCGGCCGCCCCGGAGGATGTCGCCTTCATCCAGCTCTCCTCGGGCTCGACCGGTGTGCCCAAATGCATCCAGGTCACCCATGGCGGGGTGATCGCCCATGTCTTCGGCCAGGTCGACGCCTGGGGGCACGGCCCCGACGACGTGTCGATGAACTGGCTGCCCTTCGACCATGTCGTGCCGATGCTGACCTGCCATCTGAAGGACACGGTGCTCGGCCGCCAGCAGATCCAGGCCCCCACCGCTGCGGTGCTGGACCGGCCGCTGCTCTGGCTCGACCTGATCGAACGCCACCGGGTGACGCTGGCCTGGGCACCCAATTTCGCCTTTCGCCTGGTGGCCGACGCCTTGTCGCGTGAGACGGGGCGGCGGCGCGACCTGTCTTCGATCCGCTGGTTCATCAATGCGGGCGAACAGGTGACGGCACCGGTGGTCGCCGATGCGCTGGCGGCCATGGTGCCGCATGGCCTGCGCCCCGGTGCCGTGCGCAATGAATTCGGCATGGCCGAACTCTGCACGGTGATGACCGGCGGCATCGACTTCACCGCAGACGGCGCCTGCCGCCATGTCACCGCCGGATCGCTGACCGGCCGGCTGCGCGCCGCCACGGCCCCCGGCCCCGGCACGGTCAGCTTCGTCGATGCCGGCCGGCCGATCCCCGGTGTCGCGATCCGCATCGCCGATCCCGACGGCGCCACCTGCCCGGAAGGCGTGATCGGCCGGCTTCAGGCGCGGGGTGCCGTCACCACCCCCGGCTATATCGACAACGCCGCCGCCAATGAAGCGGCCTTCGCCGATGCCGGCTGGTTCGACACCGGCGATCTGGGCTTCATCGCCGATGGCCGCCTGGTGCTGACCGGCCGGCTGAAAGAGATGATCGTCGTCCGCGGCGCCAATCACTATGCCCATGACGTCGAAGACGAGGCCGGCCGTGCGGCAGGGGTCGCCGCCACTTTCGTCGCCGCCACCGCCGTCGACCGCCCCGATCTCGGCACCGAAGGGATCGCCGTTTTCTACGTGCCCGAGGCTTGTCTGGCCGAGATCGGTGCCGCCGATGATGCCGGCCCGCGCCGCGCCGAAATCGCCGAGATCACCGCCCGTCTTGCCCGCCGGCTCGGCATTGCGCCCTCGGTGGTGGTGCCGCTGGACCGGGCCGATTTCCCCAAGACCACCAGCGGCAAGATCCAGCGCACCGCCCTGCGCCGCCGGCTGGAAGCGGGCGATTTCGATGCCCGACTTGCCACCCTCGGCCTCGCCCCGGGCCGCGATCGGGGGCCGGGACTGCCCGACTGGTTCCTTGAGCCGGGGGATGCCCCCGCCCCGCCGCTTGCCGGCGCCCCGCGGCTTGGGCTGATCGAAGACCGCCTGCCGCGTGGCATGGCGCTGGCCGATGCCATCGACCGCCGGCGCGCGCTGCTGGCCCGGCTGGCCGGCCAGGATGCCGAGCTGGTGCAGGATGCCGAACTGGTCACCGTGACACCCGCCGGCGACGTCACCGCCGCCGCGGTCGATGCCTTCACCGCCGCCGCGGCCGAGGACCTGCCCGGCCTGCATCTGCGCCGGATCATCGTGGCCGACGGTACCCCCGAAGCGGTGGTCACCGACGAGATCGCCCGCGGCACCCTGCCGGTGGTCCACCTTACGGCCGGCGGCCGCACCCGGCCGGTGCTGCGCCCGGCGCGGCTCGCCACCGACATCCCTGCCCAGGGTATCGCCCCGGGGCAGTCCTGGCTGGTCACCGGCGGCCATGGCGGGCTCGGCCGGGCGCTGATCCGCCACCTGCTCGATCGGGGCGTGGCCTCCATTACCGTCATCGGCCGGCGCATGGCAACGATGGATGACCCGCGGGTGCAGGCCCTGTCGCTCGATCTTGCCGCCGCCGATGCCGGCGCGCGGCTTGCGGCCCTCGGCCGGTTCGACGGCATCGCCCATCTGGCCGGGCTCTATCGCGAGCGCCCGGCGGCCGAGGAAGACGGCAGGGCGGTGGCCGAGCTGGCGGCGCCCAAGACCGGCATGCTGCCGGCGCTTGCCCGCCTGCTGCGGGATGACGGGCTGCTGATCGCCTTCTCCTCCGTCGTGGCCCATCTGCCGGCGGCCGGCACCGCGGCCTATGCCGCCGCCAATGCGGCCCTCGAAGCCGAAGCCGCTGCGCTGCGCCGGCCCGGCGGGCCACGCCTCGTCACCATCGCCTGGACGAATTGGGAAGGGCCCGGCATGGGGGCGGCCGTCACCGGTGCCGCCGGCCTCGCCCGCGGCCGCGGCCTGCTGCCCATCCCGCCCGCCGACGGTCTGGCCAGCCTGGATGTCGTGCTGGCCGCCGGCCTCACCCGCGCGGTGATCGGCGCCGATCGCCGCCATCCGATGATCGCGGCCCGCTGCATCGATCCGGAACTGTCCCCCGCCCGCGCCCGCGCGGTGCTGCTGGTGGCAGGTGAAACGGCTGCCCCGGCGACGCTCCGCCGGGCCGAAGACGTCTTCGGCACCCCTGCCGGGCCCGGGCTCCGCCATGTCGATCATCTGCCGGAAAGCGACGACGCCCTTGCGGCCCTTGCCGGCGGCGGCGACACCCTTGCGGCCGTCGCCCCCCGCACGCCGACCGAAACCGCCTTGGCCGCGATCTGGTCGGAACTGCTGCCGGCACCGGTCGCCGGCATCGATGCCGATTTCTTCGCCGCCGGCGGCCACAGCCTGCTCGCCGCCCGGATCGTCACCCGGATCAACGACCATTTCGGCCTGCACCTCACCCCGGCCGCGCTGTTCGATGCCCCGACCATCCGCGCGCTGGCGGCGCATGTCGACGGCATTGCGGCGCCGGGCCCGGCCGGAGCCGACGAGGATTTCGAGGAGGGCGCCCTGTGACCGCCACCGACCTGCTCGCCCGCGTCGCCGGTGCCGGCATCCAGCTCTGGTCCGAGAATGGCGAGCTGCGCTTCCGGGCACCGAAAGGGGCGCTGACCCCGGAACTGCGGGCCGAGATCGGGGCGCGCCGCGCCGAGTTGATCGCGCTTCTGGCCGAGGCGGCCGCCGTCGCCGCGGCGGATGACCGCGACCCGCTGCCCCCCTTCCACCCCGAACTGGATGATGAGATCCCGCTCGCCCCCGGCCAGGCCCGCTGGTGGTTCCTCGACCGGCTGGGCGCCGATCCGCGGGCGGCGCTGATCACCGCGGCGCTCGACCTCAGGGGCCCGCTCGACATCGACCGCCTGGCCCGGGCCTTCGCCGACATCGTCCGCCGCCATCAGCCGCTCAGGACCGCAATCCTCGATCTTCAGGGCACGCCGCGCGCCGTGCTCCGGCCGGTGCCCACGGCCTGGCCGCTGCCGGTGACCGATGCCGCCGACGACGCCATGGCCGATGCGATCGCGCGCGAGATTGCCGCCCGGCCGATCGATCTGGCGGACGGGCTCAACCTCCGCACCGCGCTCCTCCGCCAGGCGCCCGATCATCACCGGCTGGTGGTGGTGCTGCACCATGCCGCCGCCGATGGCTGGTCGCTGGGCGTGCTGCTCCACGAGTTGCAGGTTCTGTATGACGGCGGCACGCTGCCGCCGCTCCGCCGCAGCTATGCCGAGGTGATGCAGGATCAGGCGCGGATCCGCGCCGCCGATCTCGATCTCTGGCGCCGGATGCTCGCCGACCTGCCGCCCGCCTCGGACCTTCTTCTGCCCGGGCACCCCGAACCGACCGGGGGCGACCACGTGATCCGGCGGCGTCTTGCCCCAGAGACGGCGGCCCGGCTCGACGCCCTCGGCCGCGGGCTGGGCGTCACCCCCTTCATCATCCTGACCGCGGCCGCCCAGATCCTGATCGGCCGGCTGTCGGGCAGCCGGGATTTCGCCCTCGGCACCCCGGTCGCCAACCGCCCCGATGCCGATGCCGAGGCGCTGATCGGCTTCGTCACCAACACGCTGGTGCTGCGCGCGGCACTCGGCCGGGCGCGCACGGTGCGCGAGCTGCTCACCGCCATCCGCGGCGACACCCGCGATGCGCTTGCCCACCAGTCGCTCCCCTTCGACCGGCTGGTCGACGCGCTGGGCATTGCCCGCACCGGCACCGACAACCCGCTCTTCCGGGTGCTGGTCGCAGCCGGCACCGCCGATCTGCCGGCGCCGGGGCTGGGCGGTCTCGACGTCGCCATTCTGCCCGCCCCGGCCACGCGCACCCGGCTCGACCTTGAAATTCACGGCCATGCCGGGCCCGAGGGCTTCGATCTGGCGGTCACTTTCGATCCGGCCCGGATCGGCCGCACCGCTGCCACCGACCTGCTGGACCGGTTGGGTCTGATCCTGGACGGCATGGCGACCCGCTCCGATGAAGCCTGGGCCGACCTGCCGATCCTGACCGCGGCCGAGGCCACGCGCATCGATGCTGCGGCCCGCGGCGCCGCCATCCGCCACCCGCGGGTGCTGGACGAGATCCTGGCCCGCGCGGCCGAGGCCCCCACGGCACCGGCTTTGATCGACGCCCATGGCAGCCTGGATCGCCGCAGTCTGATCGGCCGCGCCGCCGCGCTCGCCGGGCAACTCGGCGCCGTGCAGGGTGCACCGGTGGGGTTGATGCTCGGCCGCGGTCAGGCCCATGGCATCGGCCTGCTGGGTGCCTGGCTGGCCGGTGCGGGGGCCATGCCGCTCGATCCCGAGCTGCCGGATGCCCGGCTCGCAACCATGATCGCCATCGCGGAACCGGCCGCGATCGTCGCCGATGCGGCAGAGATCGACCGGCTGCGCCGGCTGACCGACCGGCCCGTGCTTCCCCTGCCCGATGCCACCGCCGAAACCCGGCCGGTCGCGACATCGCCCGACGACCTCGCCTATCTGCTCTTCACCTCGGGCTCGACCGGCACGCCCAAGGGGGTGCGGGTCGCCTGGCGCACGCTCGACCAGCTGATCGGCTGGCACCGGGCCCGCCACCCCATGCCCGCCCGCACCCTCGGCTTCGCGCCGCTCGGCTTCGACGTCTCGATGCAGGAAGCGGCCCTGGCCTGGGCCGAGGGTGGGACGCTGGTCACCGCCGACGAGGCCACCCGCCGCGACCCGGCGGCGCTTGCCGCCTTCATCTCGCGCCACGACATCGCCCGGCTGTTCCTGCCGGTGGTGATGCTCCATGCGCTGGCCGACCATCTGGCCGACCATCCCGACCGCACCCCCGCCTCGGTGCAGATGATCGCGACCGCGGGCGAGCAGCTGCGCATCACCGCCCCGGTCCGCGACTGGTGCCGGCGGCAGCCCTTCGCCATCGACAACCAGTACGGCCCGACCGAGACCCATGTCGTCGCCGCCGAACTGCTGCCGGCATCGGATGTCGACCGCTGGCCCGACCGCCCGGCGATCGGCCGCCCGGTCGACGGCGCCACGCTTTTCGTCACCGACCCGGCCGGCCATCTCCTGCCCGACGAGGTGGCGGGCGAGCTGCTGATCGGCGGCACGGCCCCGGCGCTCGGCTATGCCGGCGATGCCGCCCGCACCGCGGAACGCTTCGTCACCGGCCCCGATGGCGGCCGCGCCTATCGCACCGGCGACCGGGTGCTCCGCCATCGCGACGGCCGGCTCAGCTATCTGGGCCGGGCCGACGACCAGGTGAAGATCCGCGGTTTCCGGGTCGAACCGGGCGAGATCGAGGCGGCGCTGGGCAGCCATCCGGATGTCGCCCAGGCGCTGGTGGTGGTGCGGACGATCGCCGGCCAGGCGACGCTGGTCGCCCATGTCGAGCCGCGCGCACGCCCCGCCGACGAGACCGGCTTCGCCCAGGCGCTCGCCGACCATCTGCGTGCCCGCCTGCCCGAGCCGATGGTGCCGGCGCGCTGGGTGATCAGCCCCGCCCTGCCGCGCTCGGCCAACGGCAAGCTCGACCGTCGGGCCCTGCCGGCCGTCGACGGCATGCCGCTCGCCGCCGCCACGGCCGCGCCGCCCGCCACCGAAACCGAGCGGCGGCTGGCGGCGATCTGGGCCGAAATCCTGGCCCTGCCGGTCGATGCGGTGTCGCGCGGCGACGATTTCTTCGCCCTCGGCGGCCATTCGCTGCGCGCCACCCAGCTGATCGCCCGCATCGGCCGCGATCTGGGCCTGGAGCCTGCGGTGGCCCAGGTCTTCGAGACCCCGCGCCTTGCGGATCTGGCGGCCGCCCTCGATGCCCTGACGCCGGCCGGCCGGACCGCCCCGATCCCGCGCCGCACGGACGACGACGACCTGCCGCTCTCCTTCGCGCAGGAGCGGTTGTGGTTCATCGATCAGTTGAGCCCGGCGCGCGGCGCCTACAACATGCCGGCCGCCCTGCGCCTGACCGGCAGGCTGGACCACGACGCCCTGGCCCGCGCCTTCGCCGCGATCTGCCGCCGCCATGCCGTGCTGCGCACCGCGATGATCGAGCGCGACGGCCGGCCGGTGCAGCGCATCCATCCCGCACCCGAGACCTGGCCGCTGCCGGTCGAGGATCTCTCTCACCTCGCCGATCCCGAGGCCGAGGTGGTCGCCCGCGCGGTCGAGGATGCCGAAACGCCTTTCGACCTCACCCGGCCGCTCAAGATCCGCACCCGGCTGCTGCGGCTCGGCCCGACCGCCCATGTCCTGCTCGCCACCCTCCATCACATCGCCTCCGACGGCTGGTCGATCGGGGTGATGGTGCGCGAGCTGGGCGCGCTTTATGCCGCGTTCGCCGCCGGCCGGCCCGATCCGCTGCCGCCGCTCTCCGTCGACTATGCCGATGTGGCGCTCTGGCAACGCGCCCGCCTGTCCGGGGCTGAACGCGACCGGCTGCTCGACCACTGGCGCGGCGTGCTCGACGGCTTTACCGCCCCCGAACCGGTCTTCGACCGGCCGCGGCCGGCGGTGCAGAGCTATCAGGGCGCGCTGACCCGCCGGCCGATGCCGGCGGCACTTGCCCGCCATGTCGACGAGACGGCGCGCCGCCACAAGGCGACGCCCTTCGTGGTGCTGCTCGCCGCCTTCCAGCTGCTGATCGGCCGCATCTCGGGCACCGCCGACGTCGCCGTCGGCTCGCCCATCGCCAACCGCACCCATCCCGATACCGAGGCGCTGATCGGCTTTTTCGTCAACGCCCTGGTGCTGCGCAGCCGCTTCAACGACGATCCGGGCTTCGCCGCCTTCACCGACCGGGTGCGCCAGGTGGTGCTCGACGCCCAGGACCATCAGGACCTGCCCTTCGAAGTGCTGGTCGAAGCGCTGGAGCCCGACCGGGCGCTGGACCGCAACCCCCTGTTCCAGATCGCCTTCGCGGTCCAGAACGCCGAATTGCCGCCGCTCGCGCTTGACGGGCTCGACATCAGGGCCGTCGAACGCGAGGTCACCCGCACCCGCTTCGATCTGGAACTCCATGTCTGGCCGTCGGAGACCGGCTACGACCTGGTCGCCTATTACGCCACCGACCTTTTCGATGCGGCCACCATCGACCGGCTGCTCGGCCGCTATGAAACCCTGCTCGCCGCCGCCCTGGCCCGGCCCGAGGCCCCGGTATCGACCCTGCCGGTCGCGACCGCGGATGAAGAGGCCGCCCTCGCCGCGCTCCGTGCCGGCCCGCCGGCCGCGGCCTTCCGTCCCGTCACCGCCGAAATTGCCGATCGGGCGGCCGAGGCCCCCGCGGCTCCGGCGATCCTGCACCAGGGTGCCCCCCTCTCTCGCACCGATCTGGACCAGGCCGCCACGCGCCTCGCCCGGCGGCTGATCGCGGCCGGTATCGGACCCGAAGACCGGGTCGGCCTGCTTTTCGACCGCTCGCCCGCTTTCGTGATCGCGGCACTGGCGGTGCTGCGCGCTGGCGCCGCCTACGTCCCGATGGTCACCGACTATCCGGACGAGCGCATCCGCTGGCAGATCGCCGATGCCGGCATGCGCGCGGTGCTGGCCGCCGCCGATCAGGCACCCCGCATCGGCGATGCCGTGCCCGTGCTGGTGCCGGACGACGATACGGGTGACGGCGATGCCGCAGCCCGGCTGCCAGATCCGGCGGGCCTGGATCCGGCGGGCCTGGATGCCGACCGCCTCGCCTATGTGGTCTATACCTCGGGCTCCACCGGCCGGCCCAAGGGCGTGGCCGTCACCCATGGCGGGCTCGCCAATCTGGTCGCCTGGCACCGGCGGGTCTATGCGCCCGACCAGACCACGCGCATGGCCCAGGTGGCCGGCCTCGCCTTCGACGCCGCCGGCTGGGAGATCTGGCCGGCACTTGCCGCCGGGGCCGCCCTGGTCCTGCCCCAGCCGGGGGCCAGCCGCGATCCCGACCTGCTGCTGGCCGATTTCGTCACCCATGGCGTGACCCAGGCCTTCGTGCCGACACCGCTTGCCGCCCCGCTGCTCTCGCGCCCCAGGCCCGAGGGGTTGAAGCTCGACCTGCTTCTGACCGGCGGCGAACGGCTGGCGACTGCCCCCGAGATGCCCGGCGTGCGGCTGATCAACCATTACGGCCCCACCGAGACCGCGGTGGTCGCCACCGCCGGCCCGGTCGATCCGGCAGAGATAGCCGACGGCCGCGCACCCGCCATCGGCCGGCCGATCGACGGCTTCACCGCCCATGTCCTGGACCGCCGGATGCGCCCGGTACCCCTGGGTGTGGCGGGTGAACTCTGGCTGGGCGGCGCCGGTCTCGCCCGCGGCTATCTGGGCCGGGCGGAGCTGACCGCCACGGCTTTCCTGCCCGACCCGTTCTCCTCGACCCCCGGGGCCCGGCTCTACCGCACCGGCGATCTGGTGGTGCGGCGGCCCGACGGATCGCTCGATTTCCGCGGCCGCGCCGACGGCCAGGTGAAGCTCCGCGGTCACCGGATCGAGCCGGGGGAGATCGAGGCGGCGCTGCGCGACGATCCGGCGGTCGCCGAGGCCGCCGTGCTGCTGGCGCCGGCCGGCGATGGCCAGGCCGGCGCCCGGCTGGTCGCCTTCGTGGTGGCAGATACCGCCGCCGACGAGGCCGACCGTGCCGCCCGCGAGGCCGAGCGCGCCGAGGACTGGCGCCGGCTTTATGCCGATACCTATGGCGCGCTGGACGGCGACCCGGTCTTCCGCATCGCCGGCTGGACCAGCAGCTACGACCGCAGCCCGATCCCGGCCCCGGAAATGGCCGCCTGGCGCGATGCCACCGTCGCCGCCATCGACCGGCTGGGCGGAGAGACGGTCTGGGAAATCGGCTGCGGCAGCGGTCTGCTGCTGTGGAAGCTGGCACCGCGCCGCCGCCGCTACCATGCCACCGACTTCTCCGCCGAGGCGATCGCGCATCTGAAGGCCGATCTGGCCCGAAGCGGCATCGATCACGTCACGCTGGAGCGCCGCGCCGCCGACGACATGGCCGACCGGCCGACAGGCCCCTGGGATAACCGGCCGGCGGGCCCCTGGGATGCGATCGTCATCAATTCGGTCATCCAGTATTTCCCGGGCGAGGACTATCTGCTGCGGGTGCTGCGCGGCGCGCTCGATGCCATCGCGCCCGACGGCGCGCTCTTTGCCGGCGACATCCGCGCCGCCCATGTCGAGCGCGGTTTCCAGACCTCGATCGCCCTGCATCAGGCCCCCGCGGCCACCCCGGCGGAGGCGCTCTCAGCCCGCATCGCCGATGCGCTGGCGGCCGAAAAGGAACTGCTGATCGACCCGGCCTGGTTCCTGACCCGCGCCGCGGCCCTGCCCGGTGTGGCAGGGGTGGACATCCGGCTGAAGCGCGGCCGCGACCGCAACGAGATGACCCGCTTCCGCTATGACGTCACCCTGTTCAAGGGTGCGGCCCGGGCGCCGCTGGTGCCCGACCGGCGGATGGTCTGGGCGGACGGCCCCGATTTCCCCGCCCTCTGTGCGCGGGTGGCGGCAGAGGGTGGCCGGATCGAGATCCTGGACCTGCCCAATGCCCGCACGGCCGCCGACATGGCGGCGGCCGACCGGCTGGACGGCCGCCATGCCACGGCGGGCGACATCGCCGCGGCCGCAGCCGAAGCGGCGCGGGATGCCGTGGATCCCGAAACCCTCTGGTCGATCGCCGATGAAGCCGGCGTCGCCCTGCGCATCACCTGGGCCGAGGATCCGGCCCTGATGCATGTGCTGATCGAACCCGCCGCCGCGGCCGAAGATCCGCGCCCGCCGCTCTGGGCGCCCTGGCGGTCGATGCCGGCGCGCAGCCCGATCAACGACCCGCTGGCCGCCGGTGCCGACCGGCGCATGATCCGCCGCCTGCGCGACCATCTGCGCCGCCGCCTGCCCGAAGCCCTGGTGCCGGCCGAGATCCGCCTGGCCGACCGGCTGCCGCTTACCCCCAACGGCAAGCTGGATCGGGCCGCCCTGCTGGCGCGGCTCACCGCCTCGCGCGCCGCGGCTCCCGAGGCCGCCGCCACCCCGGCCGGCGCCACCGAGGCGACCCTCGCCCGGATCTGGTGCGAGGTTCTGGGCATTCCCACAATTGGCCGGACGGACAATTTCTTCGAGGCCGGCGGCGATTCGATCCTGTCGATCCAGGTCGCCTCCCGCGCCCGCAAGGCCGGGCTGCCGCTGGCCGTCCGCGACCTCTTCGCCCATCAGACCCTGGCGGAACTGGCCGGGGCGCTGGACGCCCGCGCCGAAACCGATGCCGGCCGCGATGCCTGCCTGCCGGTCGACGGCGCCGTACCGCTCACCCCCGTTCAGGCCTGGTTCCTGGACCGGGAACCGGTCGACCCGCATCACTTCAACCAGGCGATCCTGCTGACCCTGCCGGCTGGAACCGGGGATGCGGCGATCCGGGCCGCCGTGCAGACCCTTGCCGGCCGCCACGACGCGCTGCGCCTGCGCTTCGCCCCCGATGGCAGCGGCCGGATGATGCAGCAGGCGGGCCCGGTGGACGGCGCCACCCGGTTCGACAGCATCGATGCCCGCGGCGACGACTGGGGCGCCCATGCCGCCCGGGTGCAGGCGGGGCTGGACATCTCCCGCGGCCCGCTGCTGCGTGTGGTCCGCTACCGGACCGGTGCCGACACCGACCGCCTGCTGATCGTCGCCCATCACCTGGTGATCGATGCGGTGTCGTGGCGGCTGCTGCTCGACGAGCTGCGCGAGCTGCTGGCCGGTGATGCCGTCGACCCGGTACCGGCTCCCTCCGTCACACCGGCACCCTCCTTCACCCGCTGGGCGGCGGCACTGGCCGATCGGGCCGCGCGCGGCGCCTTCGACGACGAAATCCCGCACTGGCAGGCGGTCGCCCGCGCCGCGACCTCGGCCGCGGACCTGCCGGTCGACGACCCGGCCGCGCCCGATCTGGTCGGGCGCGCCCGGGCCACCCACCGCGCGCTCGACGAGACCCGCACCGACCGGCTGCTGCGCGCCGCCAACCGCGCCCTGCGCACCGAGGCGGCGGAGATCATCACCGCGGCCGTCGCCCGCGCGCTGGCCCGGCTGACGGCCACCGCCCCGGTTACCGCCCCGGCCACCACCCCGGTCACCGCCCCTGGCCCGGTCACCCTGCTGATCGACCGCGAAGGCCATGGCCGCGAGGATCTGGTGCCGGGTCTCGATCCTGCCCGGATCACCGGCTGGTTCACCGCCATTCACCCGGTGGCACTGATCGTCGATCCGGCCGAGCCGCCCCGGGCCAGCCTCGCCCGGATCAAGGACGCGCTCCGCGCCGTGCCGCGCCGGGGTGCCGGCTTCGGCCCGCTCATCCGCGCCGGGCGGATCGACACCCCGCCACCGGCGCCCGGGATCGCCTTCAACTATCTGGGCCAGGTCGATGCGGCGCTGGATGGCGGCGGCCTGCTGGCCGCGGCACCAGAGCCTGTCGGGCCCCTGCAAAGCCCGGCGGCGCAGCGTCTGCATGCGCTGACCATCGGTGCCGCGGTGATGGCGGGGCGGCTCAGGGTCGAGATCACCTGGCCCGGCGACCGCATCGCCGCCGCCCGTATGGAGCGGCTGGCCGATGATGTGGTGGCCGAACTCGGCGCCCTGGTCGATGCCTGCATGGCGGCCGATGCCGCCGGGCTGACGCCCTCGGATCTGCCGCTCGCCGGGCTGGATCAGCCGGGCCTCGATGGCCTGCTCGCCCGGCTGCCGATCCCGGCGGAGGCGGTGGAAACCGCCTGGCCGGCAACGGCACTTCAGCACGGCCTGCTGCTGCAGGGCGCGCGCGGCCCGGCCGAGGGGGCGGCGCTCTATGTCGAACAATTCGCCTTCCGCCTGCGCCCGCCCGTCGACACCGGGGCGCTGGCCCGCGCCTGGGATCTGGTCACCGCCCGCCACCAGGCGCTGCGCTCGCTGATCCTGCACGAGGGGTTGGAGCGGCCGCTGGTGGTGGTCGCGCGACACCACAGCCCCGAGATCGCGACCTGCAACCATCGGGCGCTTGCACCGGCCGTGGCCGAAGCGGCGCTCGATGCCGCACTTGCCCGCGACCGGGCCACCCGCTTCGATGCCGCCCGGGCCTGCCCCTGGCGCCTGGCCCTGCACCGGTTGCCCGGGGATGCCGGCTCTGATGAAGATGTCGGGGCGGGCGACATCGTGCTGGTCTGGAGCTTCCACCACGCCCTGCTCGACGGCTGGTCGACCTTCCGGGTGCTGGAAGAGGTGCTGGCCGCCTATGCCGCCCTCAGCCGCGGCGCAACGCCGGATCTGGCGCCGGCCGCCCCGCTCGCCCGCTTCGCCGCCTGGCTCGCCGCCCGCAATCCGCTGGCCGAAGAGACCTATTGGCGCGCGGCCCTCGACACCCTGCCCGAACCGCAGCCGCTGCCCGCGGCCCGCCCCGGCGGCACGGCGACGGCCGAACGCCGCCACGTCACCGGCCGCCTGCCGGCTCCGGCGGCGGCACGGATCATAGAGGCCGCCCGGCTGCTGAAGGTGACGCCGGCCACCATCGCCCAGGCCGCCTGGGCGATGGTGCTGGCCCGCCATGGCGACCGCGACGACGTCGTCTTCGGCACCACGGTCTCGGGCCGGCCCGAGGCGGTGGCAGAGGTCGAACGCATGGTCGGCCTGTTCATCAACACCGTCGCCGTGCGCGTGCGGATCGATCCCGCCCGCCGCATCGGCGACTGGCTGGCCGAGCTTCAGGAAAGCCGCCGCGCCGCCACCGCCTTCGAGGCCGCCCCCCTGGGCCTGGTCCAGCGCTGGGCCCTGCCGGGAGAGCAGCGCCGGCCGCTGTTCGAAACCATCCTCGCCTTCGAAAACTACCCGGTCGCCGAGGCGCTGAAGGGCGATGCCGCCACCCCGCCGGTGCTGGATGTCGCCGACACCGTCTACGAGGGCCGCACCGAATATCCGCTGGCCGTCACCGTGCTGCCGGGCGACGGCTTCGCGGTCGACATCGCCTATGATCCGGGGCTGGTCGATGCCGGGGCGGCCGACCGGCTGCTCGGCCAGATGCTGACCGCGCTGGCCGGCCTCACCCGGGATCCCCTGGCCCGGCTGGCCACGGTCGACGTGCTGGATGCGGCCGAGCGCCGGCTGATCGCCGACTGGTCTGAGGGCCGTGGCGCGGCGGCGATCGCGGCCGGCTTCGCCGGGGATCCGGCACCGGTTGCCGATGACGACCGGCCACTGCATCTGCGCCTTGCCGACCATGGGGCCGGGGAGCCGGCGCTGATCCATGGCGATCGCCGGCTGGATCGCGCCTGGCTCGACACCGCCGCCCGCCGGGTCGCCGCCCGGCTGGTTGCGGCGGGCGTGGGCAAGGGCGATCTCGTCGCCCTGCTGATGCCGCGCTGCCCCGAACTGGTCGCGGCCATGGTCGGCATCCATCTGGCCGGCGCCGCCTATCTGCCGCTCGACCCGGTCTATCCCGATGCCCGCATCGCCGCGGTTCTGGGCCATGCCCGGCCGCGGGCGGTGCTTGCGGATGTGGCGGGGCTCGGCCGTCTTCACGACCTCGCCGGGGCCCCGGCGCTGCGGCTGGATGTCGCCGCCGTCACCGGCACCGGCCCCCTGCTCGACCCGCTGCCCCAACCCGCCGCGGACTGGCGGGATCAGCCCGCCTATGTCATCTACACCTCGGGATCCACCGGCACGCCCAAGGGCGTCGTCGTCACCCTCGGCAATCTCGCCCGGCTGATCGATGCCACCCGGCCCTGGTTCGATTTCGGGCCCGGGGACGTCTGGACCCTGTTCCATTCCCCCGCCTTCGACTTCTCGGTCTGGGAGATCTGGGGGCCGCTCGCAACCGGCGGCCGGCTGGTGATCGTCGATCACGACCAGGCCCGCGACCCGGCCGGCTTCCATCGCCTGCTGGCGCATGAAGGCGTGACGGTGCTGAACCAGACGCCGAGCGCCTTCGCAGCCCTCGACGCGGCCGATGCCCTGGCGGCAGGCGTCCCGGCACTCGATGCGCTGCGTCTGGTGATCTTCGGCGGCGAGGCCCTGGATGCCGCAAGCCTTGCCGGCTGGTTCGCCCGCCATGGCGACGACCGCCCGGCGCTGGTCAACATGTACGGCATCACCGAAACCACCGTTCATGTCACCCATGCCCGGATCCGCGCGCCCCACGCCGCTGAAACCGGCACGGCGCCGATCGGCGTGCCGATCCCCGATCTCTCCCTGCAGCTGCTCGACCATCAGGGGCGCCCGGTGCCGATCGGGGCGGCGGGGGAAATCCATGTCGGCGGCCGCGGCCTCGCCCGCGGCTATCTGGGTCGCGACGACCTGACGGCCGAGCGTTTCATCACCACCGCCGACGGCACCCGGCTCTATCGCAGCGGCGATCTCGGCCGCTGGCGCAGCGATGGCCGGCTCGATCATCTGGGGCGGATCGACGCCCAGGTGAAGATCCGCGGTTTCCGGATCGAACCGGCCGAAATCCGCGCGGCCCTCCTCGCCCATCCAGCCATCGCCGATGCCGCGGTGGCGGCCCGTGCCGGCGGCGCGGATGGGGAATTGCGGCTGGTGGCCTGGATCCTGGCCGACGATGTCCCGGAAGATCTGCGCGACCATCTGAAGGCCCGGCTGCCCGACTGGATGGTCCCCTCCGCGATCATGCCGGTGGCGGCGCTGCCGCTCACCCGCAACGGCAAGCTCGACCTTGCCGCCCTGCCCGACCCGTCACCGGTCGCCGGCAGCGGCGGTGCGGCGCCCGCCACGGCGACCGAGATCCGGCTGGCCCGGATCTGGGAAGAACTGCTGGGCGTGCCGGCACCCGGCCGCCGTGATGATTTCTTCGCCCTCGGCGGCCATTCGCTGCTGCTCGCCCGCCTCGCCCACCGGATTGCGCGGGAATTCGGCGTCACCCTCGACTGGCCGACCCTCTTCGCCGCCACCAGCCTCGAAGCCCAGGCCGCCAGGATCGAGGGCCTGGCCGGCAGCGATGGCCTGCCGCCGCTGCGCCCGGTGCCGCGCGACGGCCGGCCGCTGCCGCTGTCGGCCGCCCAGCGCCGGATGCTGTTCCTGAACGAGGCCGCCCCCGGCCCGGCGCACACCATCCCGCTGCTGCTCGGCCTGACCGGCCCTCTCGACCTCGCCCGGCTGCAGGCGGCGATCGACGGGCTCATCGCCCGGCACGAGGCGCTGCGGTCGCGCTTCCCGACCGTGGCCGGCCAGCCGGTCCAGCTGGTGGCGCCCGCTGCACCGCAGCCGCTGGCCGTGGTCGAGCCCGAGGATGCGGCCGAATGGATCCGGGCCGAACTCGCCCGCCCCTTCGATCTGGCGAACGAGCCCGCCTTCCGCTGCACCCTGCTGCGGCGTGGGCGGCAGGATCATGTCCTGGTCGCCTGTCTGCACCATGTCGCGGGTGACGGCTGGTCGGTCGGGCTGCTGGCGCGCGATCTGGGCGCGCTCTATCAGGGCGATACCGACCTGCCGCCGGTGGTGATCGGATCGGCCGATCTGGGTGCCGCCGAGGCCGATCCCCGGCGGATGGCGGCGGTGAATGCGGCGCTGGACCGGCGCGCCGCGGCCCTGGCCGGGCTGCCGGTGCTGGACCTGCCGACCGACCGGCCCAGGCCCGACATCCGCCGCGGCCTGGGCGCCTGCCACGGGTTCACCCTGCCCGCCACCCTGGCAGAGGCGGCCCGCAGCCTTGCCGCCGCCCGGGGCACGACGACCGCCGTGGTGCTGGCGGCGGCCCAGGCGGCCCTGCTCGGCGGCCTTGCCCAGGCCGACCGCTTCGCCATCGGCCTGCCGGCCGCAGAACGCCTGGCGCCCGAGACCGCCGAGACCGTCGGCCTGCTGGTCGAAACCCTGGTGCTGGCGGTGGATCTGGGCCAGGTCAGCGGGGCCGGGCTGATCGACCGGCTGGCGGCCGAGATGCGCACCGCGCTGGGCGCGCGGCCGCTGCCGCTCGACCGGCTGATCGACCGGCTGGCGCCGCCGCGCGATCCGGCGCGCACGCCGGTCTTCCAGACCATGTTCGGCCATGAACGTCTGGCCGCCCACGGGCTCGACATGGGCCCCGATCTGGCCGCAGAGCTGCTGCCGGCACCCATGGCCGGCGCCCGCACCGATCTCACCCTGATCCTGACCGACCGTGCGGATGGCGGGCTGGACGGGTTGATCGAATACGACACCGACCTGTTCGAAGCGGCAACCATCGACCGCCTGGCCACCGGCTATGCCCGGCTGCTGGCCGCCCTGATCGCGGCGCCCGACCGGCCGGTCGCACAGCTGCCGCTCGGCGACCCGGCCCCGGCCGCCCCCGCATCGGCCCCGCGGCCTGCCGGCCCGGCTGCGGCGTTCCGCGCCGTCGTGGCGGCCCGCCCGCAGGCGATCGCCATCAGCCATGCCGACGGCACCCGGATCGGCTATGCCGATCTGCTCGACCGTGCCGACAGGCTCGCCCGCGGGCTGACCGCCCGGGGGCTCCGCCCCGGCGCCCATGTCGGGCTCTATGCCGAACGTTCGGTCGAGAGCATCGTGGCGACGCTCGCGATCATGCTGGCGGGTGCCGCCTATGTGCCGATCGATCCCGCCTATCCGGCCGAGCGTCAGGCGATCATCGCCCGGGATGGCGGGCTGGAGGCGCTGATCCTGCCCCGAACCGCCCCCCTGCCCGACTGGGCGGCCGGCCTTGGACAGATCGTTCGGATCGACCGGGATGGCGGGGGCGATCAGCATGGTACCCCTGCACCCGCGCCCGACGGACCGGTATCGCCGGAGGCCGTGGCCTATCTGATGTTCACCTCGGGCTCCACCGGCCGGCCCAAGCCGATCGCGGTGCCCTGGCGGGCGGTGATGGCCCGTGCGATCGCCGGCGGCTATGCCGCGATCGGGCCCGAGACGGTGATCCCGCACATCTCCAACCCGTCCTTCGACGCGGCGACCTTCGAAATCTGGGGGGCGCTGCTCAACGGTACCCGGCTGCATCTGGTCGATCAGCCGGTGCTGGCCGATCCGGCCCGGCTGGCCGATGAACTGACGCAAGCCGGCGCCACTCTCGTCTTCCTGACCACCGCCCTGTTCAACCGCATCGCCGAGCGTGCCCCCCAGGCCTTTGCCGGCATCGGGCGGGTGCTGACCGGCGGCGAGGCGATGCAGATGCGCTGGATCCGGGCGGCGGCGGCCGCCTGTCCCGCCACCCGCTTCGCCAATATCTACGGCCCGACCGAAACCACGACCTTCGCCACCGTCTTCGACATCGACGATGTGGCGATCGATGCCGCCCCGATCGGCCGGCCGATCGCCGACACCACCGCGCAGATTCTGGACCGCCATCTCCGGCCGCTGCCCGATGGCGTGCCCGGGGAACTCTGCCTGGGCGGCGCCGGCCTTGCCCATGGCTATCCGGGCGATCCGGTGCGCACGGCGCTGGCCTTCGTGCCCGACCCGTTCGCCACCACCCCGGGGGCGCGTCTCTACCGCACCGGCGACCGGGTGGTGCGCGATGCCCGGGGCAGGCTCCGCTATCTGGGCCGCCGCGACGGCCAGATCAAGCTGCGCGGCCATCGCATCGAGCCCGGAGAAATCGCCGCCGCGGCGCAGACCGTTCCGGGCGTGGCCCAGGCCCATGCGATGCTGCGCCGGGACGACGACACGCCCCGGCTGGTGCTCTACGCAACCGGCACCGCCACCCCGGCGGCACTTGCAACCGCCCTCCGCGGCCTCCTGCCGCGCTGGATGGTGCCCTCGGCGGTGCTGGTGCTCGACAGCCTGCCGGTCACCGCCAACGGCAAGATCGACACCGCCCGCCTGCCGGCACCGCCGGCGGTCGCAGCGGACCCCGTGGCGGCGACCGGTGACGGCACCGTCGACCGGCTGGCGGCGATATGGGCCGTCCTGCTCGGCCATCGCACGTTCGGGCCGGCCGACAACTTCTTCGATGTCGGCGGCCATTCGCTGCTGCTGGTCGATCTGCGTGCCCGCATCGCCGAGGGGCTGGGGGTGACCCTGGCCATGACCGACTTCTTCGCCGCCCCGACCCTGGCCGATCTGGCCCGGCGGATCGACGAAGGCGCGACGCCGGCGGCACCCGCCCGGCCGGGCGCCGCCGCCGATCGCCTGGACGGCCGCAGCCGTCTTGCCGCCCGCCGCCGCAGACCCTGAACCCCGACCCGAAGGCCCCTGCCGATGATCCCCGCCGACGACCACAGCATGACCAATGCCGGGACCGCGCCGTCGCCCACCGACATCGTGATCATCGGCATGGCCTGTCGCGTGCCCGGCGCCGACGGGCCCGAGGCGCTGGCGCAGCTGCTGGCCGAGGGGCGCGAGGGCATCGCCGATCTGCCTGCCGATGACGGCATCGACGATCCGCGCTGGGTGCGGCGCAAGGGGCTGCTGGCCGATCCCTTCGGCTTCGATGCCGGGCTGTTCGGCCATGCCCCGCGAGAGGCGGCGCTGATCGACCCGCAGGCGCGGCTGCTGCTGGAACTGGCCTGGGAAGCGCTGGAACGCGCCGGCCAGCCCCCCCGGGCGACCGAGGGCCAGGGCCGCACCGCCGTCTATGCCGGCGCCGGCATCAGCACCTATCTGCTGACCCATCTGCTCAACAATCCCGCGGCGGCCGATCTCGCCACACCCTTCGAGGCGGTGCTCGCTAATTCGGGCGACAGCCTGGTGACGCGCATCGCCTATGAACTGGATCTGCGCGGCCCGGCGGTGGACGTCCAGACCGCCTGTTCGACCTCGCTGGTGGCGGTGCATCTGGCGGTGCAGGCGCTGATCGCCGGCGAATGCCGGATGGCGCTGGCCGGCGGCGCCTCGATCGACCTGCCGGCGCCGACGGGCTATTGGTACGCCCCCGGCATGATCCTGAGCCCCGACGGCCATTGCCGGGCCTTCGCGGCCGATGCCGCCGGCACCGTGCCCGCCTCGGGCGGCGGCATGGTGGTGCTGAAGCGGCTGGTCGATGCGCTGGAGGATGGCGACCATATCCATGCGGTGATCCGCGGCTCTGCCATCAACAACGACGGAGCCGCCCGGATCGGCTTCACCGCCCCGGGTGTCGAGGGCCAGGCCGAGGTGATCGCCGAGGCGCTGACGCTGGCCGGTATCGCGCCCGAGCAGATCGGCCTGATCGAGGCCCATGGCACCGGCACCCCCATCGGCGACCCGATCGAGGTTCAGGCGCTCACCCGCGCCTTCGGGCCCGAGGTGCCGCGCGGGCAGTGCCTGCTGGGCTCGATCAAGAGCAATCTGGGCCATCTGAACGCGGCGGCCGGCGTGGTCGGCCTGATCAAGGCGGTGATGGCGGTGGAGGCCGGCATGGTGCCGCCCACCCTGCATGCGGACCAGCCCAACCCGGCCCTCGACCTCGCCGCCACGCCTTTCCGGCTGGCGACCGCCCTCAGCCCCTGGCCGGCGATTCGCGGGCCGCGGCGCGCGGGCGTCAGCTCCTTCGGCATGGGCGGCAGCAATGCCCATGTGGTGATCGAACAGGCCCCGCCGCCCCCCGTGCGCCCGGCCGCCCCGGCCCGGCTGCTGTGCTTCGCGGCGGCGACCGCCACCGCACTCGACCGCATGAGCACGGCCCCGATCCCGGCGACGGCCGATGCCGGCTTCACCCTGCTTGCCGGCCGGGCACGTCTGCCGCATCGGCGGGTGCTGCTGTGGCTGCCGGATGGCGGGATGGAAACGATCGACGGTCAGGCCCCCGACCAGCCGGTGACCGTGGCACTCGCCCGGCCCGATGCCGCCGTCGCCGCCGGTCTGGCGGCCCTTGGCCTGGACCTCAGCCCCGATGGCACGCTGATGCTGGAGGTCGAGGGCCGCGACGAAACCGCGCTCCTCCGCGCCGTCGCCCGCGCCTGGACGCAGGGTGCCGACATCGATGCCGTCCGGCTCTACGGCCCCGGCCGCCGCCGGCTGCCGCTGCCCGGCTATCCGTTCGAACATGGCCATCACGAGATCCCGCGCCCCGCCGCCATGCCGACCGCGGCCGATCCGCTGGCCCTGCCGCCCAGGCTGGCCGATCCGGCCGACTGGTTCTGGCTGCCGGTCAGTCGCGAAATCCCGCCGCCTTCGGTCGAGGCCGAGGCGGCGGATGCCGCCATCACCGGCCCGGTGCTGATCCTGGCCGACGCGCTGGGGGTGAGCGCGATCCTGGCCGATCGGCTGCGGGCGGCCGGCCACGGCGTCACCCTGGTCACGCCCGGCAGCGCGTTCGCCGCGGCGGGGCCGGGCCGTTTCACCCTGGACCCCGCGGATCCGGGCCAGTTCCGCAGCCTGGTCGCAGCGCTCCAGGCCGAGCCGCGCACCATCCTCCATGCCTGGGCGCTGGAGGGGGCCGAAGCGCCCGCCGCCGGGGTCGAGACCATCGCCGCGGTGCAGAGCCGGGGGCTGCATGCCCTGCTCCACCTGCTTCAGGCCCTGGGCAGCCCGGGCACGGGGCCCGAACGCCGGCTGCTGGTGGCGGCCGACCGGCTGCTGCCGGTGACGGACAATGATCTCCGGCCCGATCACGCGCCGCTGCTGGGGGCCGCCAAGATCGTTTCGCAGGAATACGACCGCATCCTCTGCCGGATGGTCGATCCCGGCACCGCCGCGCCGGCGCAGCTGGCCGATATCCTTCTGGCCGAGCTGACCGAGGGGGCGGAGGCGCCGCGCGTGACCAGCTGGCGCGGCGGCCGGCGCTTCGTCGGCGAAGAAGCCCCCCGGCGGCTGACCGGGGATGGCCGGGCGCGGTTCGTGCCGGGCGGGGTGACGGTGATCACCGGCGGGCTGGGCGGCATGGGTCTCGCCTTCGCCGAAGAGGTGGCGGAGCTTGCCCCCGGCGGCGCGCTGGTGCTGATCGGCCGGTCGGTCTTCCCCGACCCCGAAGACTGGGAGGACTGGCTGGTCGAGAATGGCGAGGCCGGCCGCATCGCCCGCAGCATCCGGCGCCTGCAGGCGATCATCGCCCGCGGCACGAGGCTGATGGTGGCGACCGCCGACGTGGCCGATGCCGGTGCGGTCGAGGGGGTTCTGGCCGAGGCGCGCCGCCGCTTCGGGCCGATCACCGCCCTGCTGCACACCGCGGGCCTTGCCGATTATGAAGGCGTGATCCACGGCCGCCCGCGGGAACGCACCGACCGGGTGATGGCCGCCAAGCTTCAGGGCACGTTGGTGCTCGACCAGGCAACGCGGAACGATCCGCTGACCCTGTTCCTGCTCTGCTCCTCGCTCGGCACCGTGCTCTATCATGTGAAGTTCGGCCAGGTCGGCTATGCGGCGGCGAACGAGTTCATCGACGCCTTCGCCCGGGCGCGGGCCGCCGACCCTGCCCGCCCCGGCGCCACGGTCGCGATCCGCTGGTCGGACTGGCGCGACAGCGGCATGTCGGTGGCGGCGCTCGCCCGCTGGGCGGAGCGCACCGGCATCGACGAGAGCGACTATATCTCGGACGGTCTGACCGATCTGGAAGGCCGGCTGGCCATGCGCCGCGCCGCAGGCCAGGCGGCGCCGCTGATCGGGGTGTCGCAGCACGACCTGCGGATGCTGGTTGCCCAGGATCCCCTGCGCGCCCGGGCCTTTCTGGCCGAGACCGACCGCGCCCATGCCCGGCCGGCGCTGGCGCAGGATTACGTGGCGCCGCGCACCGCGGCAGAGCGCGAGGTGGCGCGGATCTGGCAGCGGCTGCTGGGCATCGACCGGGTGGGCGCGCTGGATGATTTCTATGATCTGGGCGGCCATTCCCTGCTGGCCACGCAGGTTCTGTCGCGGATCACCGAGCGGCTGAAGGTCGAGGTGCCGCTGGATGCCTTCCTGGACGATCCGACGGTGGAGGCGCTGGGAGGGCTGGTGGATGCGGCCGAGGCCGCCCGCGCCGCGACGGCCACCGCCGCCGCCGGCAGCCTGCCGGCCGAGACCTCTGGCGATGACGGCCCGATCCCTCATGCCGGCCGGCCGGAAACCGGGCTGCCGCTGTCTTTCGCCCAGGCGCGCTGCTGGTTCCTGGACCAGATGGAGCCGGGCAGCGCCGGATATAACATGCCGATGGCGCTGGATGTGGCCGGGCCGCTGGACCGGATGGCCCTGTCGCACAGCATCGACCTGATCCTGGCCCGGCACGAGGGGCTGCGCATGCTGTGCCTGGTGCAGGACGGCGAGCCGCGCCAGATCGTGGCGCCGGCACGCACCGGCAGTCTGGAGATCCGGCCGCAGACCGGGCCGTCCGACATGCGGGCCCTGGCCGAGGCCGAGGCGCGCAGGCCCTTTGACCTGACGCGGGACATCCCCTTCCGCGCCGCCCTGGTGCCGGTGGGGCCCGAGCGGCATCTGCTGCTGATCACCATGCACCATATCGCATCCGACGGCTGGTCGATGGGGGTGTTCCTGGACGAGCTGGCGCGGTTCTATGCCGGCTTTGCCGCGGGCCAGGTGCCGGCCCCGGCCCCCCTGCCGGTGCAGATGCCGGATGTGGCGGCCTGGCAGCGGCAGCGCTATGCCGGCGGCCGGCTGGAGGCGCTGACCGGCTGGTGGCGCGACCGGCTGGCGGGGCTGCCCGATCTGGTGCTGCCGACCGACCGGCCGCGGCCACCCGTCCGTAGCGATGCCGGCGGGCTGATCGCGGTGCCGCTGGACACGGCGGCCATGGCCCGGCTGCGGGCGCTGGGGCGGGCGGAGCGGGCGAGCCCGTTCATGGTGCTGCTGGCGATCTTCCGCCATCTGCTGGGCCGCTATTCGGGGCAGGAGGATTTCGCGATCGGCACGCCGGTGGCGGCCCGGTCCCGGCCCGAGCTGGAGCCGCTGATCGGCTTTTTCGCCAACACGCTGGCCATCCGCAGCCGCATACCTTCAGATGCAAGCCTGCGCCGGGCGGTGGCGATCGTGCGCGAGGATGCCGGCCAGGCCTTCGCCCGCCAGGACCTGCCCTTCGACCGGCTGGTGGAAGAGCTGGGCATCGCCCGCGACCCCGGGCGCAACCCCGTATTCCAGGTGCTGTTCGTGCTGCAGAACGCCGGCCGGGCGACCCCGCGGGTGGCGGGGCTGGAGCTGACGCCGCTGGAGGCGGACACCGCCACCGCGAAGTTCGACCTGACGCTGTCGGTGGTGCCGGCCCCCGTGGCGGAGGGGGCCGAGGCCGAGGATTGCAAACAGGCGTTGTTCGAATTTGCCACCGACCTGTTCGATCCGGCCGGAATCGAGATGATGGGAGCATGCTTCGCCGAACTGGTCATGCGACTTTCGGTTGAAGCCGACGCGCCGATGTCGTCCATTGCGCTGACTGCCGCGGGGATGGCGGCCGCAGCCGATGACGACGGCTGGTGAGGGAGGGAGGACGAGATGACCCGCGATACCACCGACCTGGCCACCCGACTTGCCGCACTGGACCCCGCCCGCCGGGCATTGCTGGAGCGGAGCCTGGCTGCACGCCGGACGATGCAGTCTGCGGATCTGCCCATCGATCTGCCCATCGATCTGCCCACGGATCTGGCCGGGGCCGTCGCACGTCTGCTGGCAGCCAGCCCCGCCGCCCGGGCGATGGTCTTTACCCTGCGGGAACTGGGGGTCGGAAAAGGCAGGGTCGTGGGGGTGCTTTTAGCCGAAACGGCTAAGCACGGGCCCGAAATAGCCGCAATGGCTATTTCCGCCGGGCTGGCCACCGGCGCCGATGTGCTGGTGGCGGCAGATGGCGATCGGATGCCGGGCGACATGATCACGCTGCCCTCGGCCGACCTGCCCTGGCCCGAGGTGCCGGCGACCACCCCGGCGGTTGCGGCGGAACCGGTTGGACGGGTGCTGATCGACGGGCCGGATGGGTACCAGCCGGTCGATCTGGCGGGACGCTTCGCCCGGCTGGCGGAGGTCTTCGCCGGGGCACGGCGGGTGGCGGTGGAAAGCGGGACCGACGACCCGGATGCCGTGGCGGCGCTGATGCTTGCGGCCGCAGGCGGGCTGGGCCTGACCGGGATCGAGGCGGCCGCCACCCGGCCGCGGGCCATGCTGGCGCGGCTGGCCGCATCGCCGGCCCAGGCCATGGCCATCCGGCCCGGATCGCTGGCCCGGCTGATCGAGGCCGCAGGCGGCAGCGACCATCCGGGGCTGACGGGCATCGCGGCGATCGATTTCGGCGGGGCGGCGGTGCCGGCGGCGCTGGTGGCGAAGCTGCCGGGCCGGCGGCTGTTCTGCCATTATGCCGATGGCAGCGGCGCGCCGCTGGCCGGCTGGGACATCGACCCGGCGCTGGTGACGGGAGAGACCGCACCGGCAGGGCGGCCGCTGGCCAGGGGACGGATCCGGATCGTGGACGGCAGCGGTGCCATGGCGCCGGCCGGCATGGTGGGACGGATCGAGACCCGCCCCACCGCAGAAGAGGGCACCGCAGACGGAGGGGGGGCCTGGGTCGCGACCGGCGATGCCGGACGGCGCACGCGCGACGGGCTGCTGGAAACCCTGGCCCGGCCGGATGGCCGGCTGCGCCGGGACGGCCGGCTGCTGGACCTGGCCGCGGTGGAACGGCGGATCGCCCGCCTGCCGGGGGTGGCGGATGCGCATCTGCGCCTGCGCCGCACGGAAAACGGGCCGGTTCTGCTGGCCGCCCTGGTGCCGGCCGGTGCGCCCGAGCGGGCGGCGGCCGCCCTGGCCGCCCTGCCCGGCTGGTGCCGGCCCGAAGCGGTGCAACTGGTCGACCATCTGCCGCTGACCGCCGCGGGCGAGATCGATACGGCGGCGCTGGACCAGCTGCCGGTGCCCGACGAGGCCCTGCTGGAGGCGGCAGATGCCGCCCTGGCCCCGGCCGCCCCGATGGAGGCCCCGGAAGCGGTGGATCTGGCGCGGCTGGCGGTGCTGCCGCCCGCACCGGACCGGCGCGCCCCGCCGCCCGAAACCCTGATCGCCACCGGCGCGCCGCTGCCCGGGCCGCGCTTTCGCACCCTGCCCGAGATTCTGGACCATGCGGCAGACCATGCGGCCGCACGCGGGATCGGGATCATCCGCGACGGCCGTGGTACGGTGGAGCAGATCGACCATGCCGGGTTCCGCGACCGGGTGCGGCGGCTGGCGGGCGGGCTGGCCCGCGCCGGGATCGGCCGGGGTGACCGGCTGCTGCTGGTGGTGGCCGACATCGCCGACTATCTGACCGGCTTCTGGGCCGCGCAATGGCTGGGCGCCGTGCCGGTGCCGGTATCGGTGGCGGGCAGCTGGACGGCGGAAGACGGCAATGCCGCCAAGCTGCTGCAGACCCGCCGGCTGCTGGGCCATCCGCCGGTGCTGGCCGATCGCGGCCGCGCCGGCCTGATCGCCGATTTCCTGGCCGCCCACGAGGACGACATGTCGGCGGGGCCGGTGCTGGACCCGGCGCTGCTGGCCGAAGGCGGCGCCATGGAAGAGGCGGTGGCGGCGGACCCGGATGCGCCGGCAATCCTGCTGCTGACCTCGGGCTCGACAGGTGCGCCCAAGGCGGTGGTGCAGACCCATCGCACGCTGATCGCCCGGACCACCGCGACCATCGCCCATCGCGGCTATGGCCCCGGGGATCTGTCGTTCAACTGGATGCCGCTGGACCATGTGGGCGCGGTGGTGATGTTCCATCTGCGCGATCTGGCCGCAGGGGCAGGCCAGATCCATGCGCCGATCGATCTGGTGCTGGCCGAGCCGCTGAACTGGCTGCGCTGGATGAGCCGCGACCGGGTGACGGTGAGCTGGGCGCCGAATTTCGCCTTCGGCCTGATCGTCGCCGAGGCGGCGCGGCCGGGGGCGCTGGACGGGATCGACCTGTCGGCGCTGCGCATCCTGATCAATGCCGGCGAGGCCATCGTGCCGCGCACCGCCCGGCGCTTCATCGCCGCCCTGACCCCGCACGGGCTGGGAGCTGCGGTGATGAAGCCCGAATGGGGCATGTCCGAGACCTGTTCGGCGGTGATCTGTTCCGACGGCTTCACCCTGGAGGGCACCACGGATGACGACATGGCCGCCGATCTGGGCGGCCCCGTGCCCGGCACCGCCTTTCGGATCGTGGAGGCGAGCGGCACGCCGCCGGTGGGGCGGCTGCAGGTGAAGGGGCCGACGGTGACCCCGGGCTATCTGGAAAACCCCGAGGCCAATGCCGAGGCCTTTACCGCGGACGGCTGGTTCGACACCGGCGATCTGGGCACGATGACCGGAGGCCGGCTGAAGATCACCGGCCGGGCCAAGGACGCGATCATCGTGAACGGCCGCAATCTGCACGCCCACGAGATCGAGGCGGTGGCGGAAGAGGTGCCGGGCGTGGCGGTGTCGTGGACGACCGCTTTCGCCAACCGCCCGACCGGGGCCGATACCGACCGGCTGGTGGTGACCTGGGTCCCCGAAGAACCGGTGATCGATCGCGAAACCGTGGCCGGCGCGATCCGCGCCCGCATCGCCCGCCGGCTGGGGGTGACCCCGGCGGCAGTGGTGGCGGTGCGGCGCGAAGACGTGCCCAAGACGGCGATCGGCAAGATCCAGCGCGCCCGTGTCCGCGCCGATTACGAGGCCGGCCGCTTCGGCGGGCTGGTGGCGGCCCCGGCCGCCGGCGCGCCCGACCAGGGCCTTGTGGACCTGCCGCTGGCCCGGCCGGTCTGGCGGCCGGCGGCCCTGCGCCGGCCCGATCCGGCGACGCGGGCGGTGATCCACCCGTCAGACGGCGAAGATGCCGTGGCGGCGATCGCGGCCCTGCGCGACCGGCTGGCGCCGCTGCTGACCGAGGGCAGCGGCCGGCTGCGGCTGGTGCTGGGGGTGCGCGGGCTGGAGGCGATCGACCCCGGCGACCCGGCGCCCGAACCGGCCGCGGCGGCGCTGGCCGCCTGGGCGGCGAGCCTGGCCGAAGAAACCGGGCGGCTGGAGCTGCGGGTGGTGGATCTGGACCCGGGCAGCGATGCCGCGGCCAGAGAGGCGGCGCTGGCCGAAGAGGCCGGGCATGCCGACCCCGAACCGGTGGTGGCCCGGCGCGGCAGCCGGCGGCTGGCCCGCCGGCTGGAGCCGCTGGACATGGAGCTGCCCGCCCCGCGGCCGCTGCCGATCACCGCGGGCGGCATCTGGCTGCTGGCCGGCGGGACCGGCGGGCTGGGGGTGGAACTGGCGGAGCTGCTGGGCCTTCGCTTCGGGGCACGGCTGCTGCTGGTGTCGCGCAGCGATGCCACGGCGGACCCGATGAAGGCGGCGCGCCTGGCGCGGCTGAGCGCGGCCGGGGTGGAGCATCTGGCGATGACCGCGGATGTAACCGACCGCGCAGCGCTGGAGGCGGCCGTTCATGCGGCCCGGAGCCATTGGGACGCGCCGCTGGCCGGTATTGTGCAGATGGCGACCGAAGGGGCGCTGGACGCACAATGGGCGGAGATGGCCGATCGCGGTGGGCTGGCCGACAGCGATGCGGTGCTGGCGGCGACCATCGGCCCGAAACTGGAGGGCACCCGCAATCTGGTCGCGATCGCGCGCGACCATGGCGACCTGCCGCTGATCGGCTTCGGCACGGTGAACGCGCTGTTCGGCGCGCCGACGCTGGGCGCCTATTCGGCCGCCAATGCCGCCATGGCGGCGGTGCTGGCCGGTGAACGCAGCCGCCGCCAGGCCATTGCAACGGCGGCAACCGGGCCGGTGACGACCATCGACTGGTCGATGTGGGACGGGCTGGGCCTGGCCCAGGGCGCCCCGGAACCCGCCCGCGCCCGCACCCGGGCGCTGGGCTACCGGATCATCGGCCGCAGCCAGGGAATGAGGGCGCTGCTGGCGGCGCTGGCGCTGGACCGGCCGCGGGTGGTGGCGGGTGTGGATACCGGCAGCCACCCGGTGATGCGGCGGCCGCGTGCGGCACCGCCGCGGCCGCTGCTGGTGCCGGTGACCCGGGGAAGCGTCATCAACGCCACCGACCGTTTCGGCCGGCGGGTGACGATCGGCACCGGGGCCGCCGCCCCGGCCGGGCCGGGCCCGGTTGCCGACCCGCCGCGCGGGCCGGTCGAGACCCGGATCGCGGCGCTGTGGTGCGAACTGCTGGAACGGCCGGCGATCGGCCGGCACGAGAACTTTTTCGAGATCGGCGGCCATTCGCTGCTGCTGGCCCGGCTGCGCGCCCGGCTGGTGCCGCTTGCCGGGCGCGAGATCGGCATCGTTGAACTGTTCCGCCACCCCACCATCCGCGACCTGGCCCGCCTGGTTGCCGCAGACACCGCCGAGATCGAGGCCGGGGAATGACCGTCGACACCGCCGACACCGCGCAGAGCTTCCCCGTCCACACCGTGCCGATCGCCGTGACCGGCCTTGCCTGCCGCGCGATCGGCGTGGACGGCCCCGATGCCCTGCGCCGGGTGCTGCTGGAAGGGCGCGACGTGCTGGCGCGCCATGATGCCGCCGATGCCGCGGCCCTGGGCGTGCCCGCCGCCCTGGCGCGGGATCCGCGCTATGTCGGCACCGCGGCGATGCTGCAGGGACAGGAGAGCTTCGACCACGCGCTGTTCGGCCTGTCGCTGCGCGAGGCGGAGCTGCTGGACCCCCAGCACCGGCTGTTCCTGGAACTCTGCCGCGAGGCGCTGGAAGATGCCGCCTGGCTTGCCCCGGCGGCGGGACGCCGGGTGGGCGTGTTCGGCGGCTGCGGCAGCCCGATCTATCTGATGACCCGGCTGGCCGGTGCCGGTGCGGCGCTGGAAGCGGCGGGTGCGACGGCGCTGAGCTTTGCGGCCAAGCCGGATTTTCTGTCGCTGCGCGTGGCCTATCGGCTGGATCTGCGCGGGCCGGCGATGACCGTGCAGACCGGCTGTTCGACCGGCATGAGCGTGGTGCAGGCGGCCGTGGCCGCACTTGCGGCCGGCGAATGCGAGGCCGCACTGGCCGGCGCCGCCTGCCTGACCCGGCTGGACCCGGCCGGCTATCTGCACCATCCGGGCGCGATCGAAAGCCCGACCGGCCGCTGCCGGCCCTTCGACGCCGCAGCCGACGGCACGGTCGGCGGCAGCGGCGGCGCGGTGGTGGTGCTGAAGCGGCTGGCCGATGCCGAACGCGACGGCGACCATATCCATGCGGTGATCCGGGCGGTGGCGATCACTAATGACGGCGGCGCCAAGATCGGCTTCACCGCGCCGGGCGAAGCGGCCCAGGCCGAGGCGGTCGCACGCGCATTCCGTGCGTCCGGCATTCACCCCGATACGATTGGCTGTGTTGAGGCCCATGGCACCGCCACGGCGCTGGGCGACCCGATCGAGGTGGCGGCGCTGACCCGCGGTTTCCGGGCCGCGGGCGGCACGCGCCTGGCCCATGCGGCGCTGGGATCGGTGAAGGGCAATCTTGGCCATGCCGATGCGGCGGCCGGCATGCTGTCGATCGCCAAGGCGGTGCTGTCGGTGGCCCATGGCGAGATCTACCCCACCGCCAACACCACCACGGCGAACCCCGAATTGCGGCTGGCCGAAACCCCGTTCCGCCTGCCGCGCGCGCCGGAAGCCTGGCCCGCCGCCGACCATCCCCGGCGAATGGCGGTGAACTGCTATGGCATGGGCGGCACCAATCTGCACGCCATTCTGGAACAGGCGCCGGCCGGGCGCCCCCGCGCGGCAGCGCCCGCGGACCCGCTGGTCTTCGTGCTGTCGGCCGCAGATGCGGAGATGCTGGAGGCGCTGGCG
Source organism: Tistrella mobilis (assembly GCF_039634785.1). Lineage (NCBI taxonomy): Bacteria > Pseudomonadati > Pseudomonadota > Alphaproteobacteria > Geminicoccales > Geminicoccaceae > Tistrella > Tistrella mobilis. Next base: position 92,827 of record NZ_JBBIAB010000003.1, read on the forward strand.
GCGCGCATGGCCGCGGCCTTCACGGCCGATGATGCGCCGGCCGCCCTGGATGCCGCCTTTTCGCTGGCAACCGGCCGGCCGGCCCTGGCCGCCAGGCGGGCGGTGGTGGCGCGGGATGTGGCCGAGGCCGCAGCGCTGCTGACCATGCCCACCCCTGCCCTGCCGGTGCTGCGCGATCGACCGGTCGTGATCGACGGCGCCGATGACGGCTGGGCGGCGCTGCTGCCCGATCTGACCGACAGGCCCGATGCCCGCGGGCTGGTCGACGGGGTGGCGCCGGCACGGCTGGTCTTCGGGCCGGACAATGCGCCGACGGGCGATCCGGCGGACCCGCTGATCGTGGATGGCCGCGACCGGATGCAGGCGCTGGCGCGGCTGTGGTGCCTGGGGGTGCGGGTCGACTGGACGGCGGTGTTCAAGGACACCAGCCCGCGGCGGGTGCCGCTGCCGGTGATGCCCTATCGCCCGACCCGCTGCTGGATCGACCTGGCACCGGCGGAGCCCGTGACCGCTGCGGCCGTGGCGCCGGCCGCCGTGACGCCCGCTTTCGTGGAGGCCCCGCTTGCCGCCGGGACGGCGATGCCCGCCACCATCGTCACCGGATGTGCCGCGCCGACGACCGGCCTTGGACCCACCCTGCCGCTGGCCGAAGCCGGTGCGGTGACCGGGCGGGTGCTGCTGGTGCTGCCCGGGGCGCTGGGCCTGGCCGGACGCCGGCCGGCCGACCCCGAGGAATTGCGGCAGGCCAGGGCCTTGCGGGCCCGGCCCGGCGTGGATCTGACGATCATCGACACGGCCGCGGCGGATCTGCCGCCTGCCGCCGCATCCGCGCTGGCGGCCCGCATCCGCGCCGAGGCGGCGGGTGATGCCCCGGCGGTGGCCTTCGACGGCGCCCGCCGGCTGGTGCTGGTGGCCGAAGCGGTGGCCGCCGACGACGCAGCACCGGCGCCGGATGACGGCTGGCAGGCGACGGAGACAGCAGGGCCGGAGACCGCAAGGCCCGAGCTGGCCCGCCCCGCAGCATCGGCCGCGGCGGCCCGGCTTGCCGCCCTGCCGGTGGAACCGGCGCGCGGGCCGGCGCTGGATGCGGCCCTGGACCGGCTGTGCGCCGCGCACAGTGTTGCCATGTTGCGCACAAGCGGGGTCGAAGTGGCGCCCGGCACCGGGATCACCCGTGCCGAACTGGACCGGCGGATCGGGCCGGTGCAGGGCCAGGGGCAGATGCAAGAAGGATGGCGCCGCATGCTGGACGCGGCCCTGGCCGATCTGGCGGCTGACGGGCTGCTGACCATCGCCGGCGACCGGCTGATCTGGGGGCCGGCGGTGGCCGATCTGCCGGCGCCGGATGCGGCGGCCGATCGGGTGCGCACGATCGACCCCGATCATGCCGGGCTGGTGGCGCTGATCGATCATTGCATGGCGGCCCATGGCGAGGTCTTCGCCGGCCGGCGCCCGGCCACCACGGTGATTGCGGGGCGCGAGGCCGGGCGGCTGTTCGCGGGCGCCGGCCCGGCGATCGAGCGCCATTCCAGCCGGGCCCGGGTGCTGGATGCCGCGGCCGATGCGGTGGTGGCGGCGGTGGATGCCGCAGCCGCCGCCGGACGCACGGCCCGGATCGTGGAGGTGGGCGGTGGCACGGGCGCCTTCACCGGCCCGGTGCTGGACCGGCTGGCCGGCCGGGCGGTCGACTATCTGTTCACCGATGTGTCGGGCGAATTCGTGGCGCGGGCGCGGGCGACACTGGCCGCACGCGGGCTGACCGGGGTCCGGGTGGCACGGTTCGACGTGTCGCGCGACCCGGCGGATCAGGGGCTGGAGACGGGGGGCGCCGATCTGGTGCTGGCGCTGGACGTGATCCACGCCACCGCCGATCTTCGCGTCTCTCTCGACAATGTCGCGCGGCTGCTGCGGCCGGGCGGGCTGCTGCTGCTGGCCGAACTGGTCGTCGCCCGGCGCTGGGTGAACGCGATCTGGGGCCTTGCCACCGGCTGGTGGGTGATGGCGGATGACCGCACCACTTCCCCGCTGATCGATCCGGCCGCCTGGCGGCGGGTGCTGGAAGGCGCGGGCTTCGCGACCGAGGCGGTGCTGCCCGATACCGACGGCGCCGATACCCGCCTGTTCATCGCCCGCAACACCCGCACGAGCCTGGCTGACCTGGCGCTGTACGAGGGCGAGCTGCCCGAGCCCCTGCCCCCTGCCATGCGACATGTGCTGATCCGCCCGGCCGCGACGGGTGATCTGGTCGCCGCCGCCCTGGCCGGGGCCGAGGCGCGGGCGCTGGAATGGGCGACCGGCGCCGAAGCGGTGGCCTGGACCGGCGACGGCCGGCCCGATGCCCGGCTGCGCGGCCTGCTGCGGCACACACGGGCCGCGGTGCTGATGCCGCCCGCCGCCGCAGATGCGGCGGGGGCAACGACGACGGCGGCGCCGGTGGATGGCGATGCGGCCTTCGCCCTGGTGGCGGGGCTGTGGCACGACCTGCTGGGGGTGACGCCCGAGGATGCGGCCGCCGATTTCTACGCCGCCGGCGGCGACAGCCTGATCGCCACGCGCATGCTGGCGCTGCTGGCCGAACGCCACGGGCTGGAGCTGCCGGCCTCTGCGCTGTTTGCGGCAACCACGGCGGGCGAGATGGCCGGGCTGATCCGTGCCGCCGCCCCGGCGGCGGAACCGGCCGCGATGGAAAGCGATGCCGACCTGCTGGACCTGCTGGCCGATATCGAGAGCATGTCGGATGACGAGATCGCCGCCGCCATGGCCCGGCTGGAGGGGCAGGAACCGGATGGGCGGGAGGTCGCCGAATGACCGCGGATATCTCGGCCCGGCTGGACCGGCTGAGCCCGGCGCAGCGTGCGCTGTTCGAACGCATGCGCGGCAAGCGCCCGGACCCTGCCGCTGCGCCTGAAACAGCGCCTGAAACAGCGCCCGGCACGGCGCCCGACACGGCCCCCGGGGCGGCGCCGCTGTCCTTCGCGCAGGCACGGCTGTGGTTCCTGGACCGGCTGCAACCGGGGAGCCCGGCCTACAACATCGCCTCTGCCGTCGAGATCGGCGGGGAGATCGACCCGGCGGCGCTGGATGCGGCGCTTCAGCAGGTGATCGCCCGCCATGGCGTGCTGCGGACGCGGTATGAGGAGGGGGCGGATGGCCCCCGGCAGATCGTGGACCCGGCCCCGGCCGGCCCGGTGCTGCGGCTGGCCGATGCACCGGATGCCGCGGCGGCGGCGGCCCTGGCCACGGCAGAGGCGCGCCGGCCCTTCGATCTGGCCACGGGGCCGGTTTTCCGGCTGCTGCTGATCCGGATGGCGCCCGCCCGGCATGTTCTGGCGGTGACGGTGCACCATATCGCCGCCGATGCCTGGTCGCTGGGCATTCTGTTCGACGAGTTGATGGCCGCCTATCGCGCCCGGCTGGACGGGCTGCCGGCGGACCTGCCGGTACTGACCACCAGCTATGCCGCCTATGCCGCGGAACAGCGGGCGGCGCTGGATGCGGCGGCCGAGGCCCGGCTGCTGGACTGGTGGCGCCACCGGCTGGACGGGCTGCCGGTGCTGGACTGGCCGGCGGGCCCGCCACGGCCGCCGGTCCAGCGTTTCGAGGGCGCGGCCCGGCGCTTCGACGTGCCGGCGGCGCTGACCGCGGCCGTGGAGGCGCTGGGCCGCCATCATGGTGCGTCGACCTTTCAGACCCTGATGGCGGCGGCGCAGGTTCTGATCCATCACGAGACCGGCCAGCGCGATTTCGCCCTGGGCGCGCCGGTCGCCAACCGGCGGCGGCGCGAGCACGAGGCGCTGATCGGGTTTTTCGTCAACACCCTGCCCTTCCGGGCCAGGTTCGACGACGACCCCGCCTTCACCACCTGGCTGGAACGGCTGCGCGACGATGCGCGCGCGGTGCTGGCCCATCAGGACCTGCCGTTCGAGAAACTGGTCGAGGCGCTGGAAGACACCCGCGACCCCAGCCGCAACCCGCTGGTGCAGGTGGTGCTGGCTTTCCAGAACGCGCCGGTCGGCAGCGGTACCGCCCCCGGCGGGTTGAGCCTGCGCGGGCTGGAGACCGATCAGGGCATCGCCCGCTTCGACCTGGAGATCCATCTGACCCGCGCCCCCGGTGGCGGGCTGGCGGGCATGATCCTGTACGACACCGCGCTGTTCGATGCGGCGCGGGTCGACCGGCTGGGGCGGCGCTTCGTGCGGCTGCTGGAGATGGTGGCCGCCGATCCCGGGCGGCGGATCGGCGATCTGGTGCCGCTGCTGGACGAGGATCTGGCGGCGATCGCGGCCGCCGCCCCCGCGGTGCCGCCGGCGGCGGAACTGGTGCCGGTGCGGCTGGCGCGCATGGTGGCGGCGCGGGCGGCGGCGCCGGCGGTGGAGGATCTGGGCGGCGGCATCGACTATGCCGGGCTGGATGCGGCCGCGGCCCGGCTGATGCAGGCGCTGGCGCGTTCCGGGATCGGCCGGGGCGATGTGGTGGCGGTGATCCTGTCGCCGGGGCGGGCGGCCGCCGCGGCGGCAATGGGCATCTGGGCGGCGGGTGCCGCCTATCTGCCGCTGGACCCGCGCCACCCGCCGGCACGGCTGGCGGCGCTGATCCGCCGCGCCGGTGCGCGGGCGGTGGTGGCACCGGCCCTGCCCGAGGGGGTGGAGCTGCTGCCGCGGTTGGATGTCGACTTCGGCCCGGATACCGGCGGTTTAGGCAATGGCGGGGCGGCGGCGCGGGCGGCCCGGATCAACACGGCAGAGGATGCCGCCTATCTGATCTTCACCTCCGGCTCGACCGGCGAGCCCAAGGGGGTGGTGGTGCCGCATGGCGCGCTGGCGGGGCTGGTCGACTGGCATGTGAACGCCTTCGGTACGGGGCCGGCCACCCGGGCGAGCCTGGTGGCCGGCCCCGGTTTCGACGCCGCGGTCTGGGAAATCTGGCCGGTGCTGGCCGCGGGCGGCACCGCGGTTGCGGCCGACCCCGCCATGCTGGCCGATCCGGCGGCGCTGGCCGGCTGGCTGGTCGACCGGCGGATCACCCAGGCCTTCATGCCCACCCCGCTGGTCGGCGGGCTGCTGGGCCGGGCCTGGCCGGCGGAGACCGCGCTCCGCCTGATGCTGGCGGGGGGTGAGCGGCTGAGCCTGCGGCCGCCCCAGGGCCTGCCCTTCCGGCTGGTCAACAATTACGGGCCGACCGAGGCGGCGGTGGTTGCGACATCGGGCACCGTGTCTCCGGGCGCGGCGGGTATGGGGCTGCCCGATATCGGCGGGGCGATCACCGGGGCGCGGCTGCATGTGCTGAATGCGGCCGGCCGGCCGGTCGGCATCGACATGCCGGGCGAGTTGCATGTCGGCGGGCGCGGGCTGGCCCGGGGCTATGCCGGCGATCCGGTGCGCACGGCGCTGGCCTTCCGGCCCGACGCCACGGGCGATGGTGCGCGGCTGTATGCGACCGGCGATCTGGTGGTGCTGCGGGCCGATGGCCGGCTGGATTTTCTGGGCCGGGCCGACGACCAGGTGAAACTGCGCGGCCACCGGATCGAGCCGGGGGAGATTGCGGCCGCGATCCGCGCGCTGGACGGCGTGCAGGACGCGGCGGTGATCCTGCGCGAGGACGGCGCCGAGCCCCGGCTCTGCGCCTATGTGGTGGCGACGACCGCACCGGCGCGGCTGGCCCGCCGGCTGCGCGACCGGCTGCCGGGCTATATGCTGCCGGCGGATTGGGTGCAGCTGGACCGGCTGCCGCTGACGACATCGGGCAAGCTGGACCGGCGGGCCCTGCCGGCGCCCGAGATGGCGGCGGCGACCGGGGCCGTGGCGGAAACCGCGGCCGAACGGCTGATCGCCGACATCTGGGCCGAGGTGCTGGGCCGGAAGCTGCCGCCCGGCCGCGACGATGATTTCTTCGCCCTGGGCGGCCATTCCCTGGCGGCGGCGCGGGTGGCGGCGCGGCTGCAGGCGGCGGGACGGCCGCTGCCGCTGGCGACGCTGTTCCGCGCCACCACCCTGGCGGCGCTGGCGGCGGAGCTGGACATGGCCGCCGCACCGGATGACGACGGCGAGGTGGATCTGCCGGCGTTCGCACCGGTGCTGGCGGGCGAGGTGCCGCTCAGCCCCGGCCAGGCGCGGTGGTGGTTCCTGGACCGGCTGGGTGCCGACCCGGCAGCCGCGGTGATCTCGGCGGCGCTGGATCTGACGGGGCCGCTGGATGTGGACCGGCTGGCGGCGGCCTTCGGGCAGATCGTCGCCCGGCATCTGCCACTCCGCACCGCGATCCTGGCGGTGGACGAGCAGCCGCGGGCGGTGCCGCAGCCGGTGCCCGCACCCTGGCCGCTGCCGGTGCTGCCGGTAGTGGACGAAGCTGGGGCGGACCGGCTGGCACGGGAGCTGGCGGGCCGGCCCTTCGATCTGGCGTCAGGGCCGTTTCTACGCACGCATTTGCTGCGGTTTGGCGCTGAGAGACATCTTTTGATTGTGGTTCTGCACCATGTCGCCGCCGATGGCTGGTCGATGGGGGTGCTGATCCGCGAGTTGCAGGATCTTTATGCCGGGCGGATGCCGGCGCCGCTTTCGGTGGAGTATCCCGCAACCGCACGGCGCGGGGCGGCGCTGACCGGGCGGGATCTGGCCTTCTGGCGCGACCGGCTGGCCGGGCTGCCGCCGCCCCAGGCGGTGCCCGGGCGGCCGGAGCGTGAGACTGTAACGGAAGCCGCCGATCCGGTGGTGGTGGTGGCGCTGCCCGAGTCTGCGGTCGGCGGGCTGGAAGCGCTGGCGCGCCGGGCGGGGGTGACGCCGTTCATGATGCTGCTGACGGCCGCCCAGATCCTGTTCGCGCGGCTGTGGGGCACGCGCGATTTCGCGCTGGGCACGCCGGTCGCCAACCGGCCGGACCCGGCTTCGGAAGCGCTGATCGGGTTTCTGGTCAACACCGTGGTGCTGCGCAGTTCGCTGGCGCAGGCCGATGACCGCCTGGACCGGCTGCTGGCGCAGGTGAAGGCCGATACGGTGGCGGCGCTGGCCCATCAGGCCCTGCCCTTCGACCGGCTGGTCGAGGCGCTGGATGTTGCGCGCAGCGGCACCGACAACCCGCTGTTCCGGGTGCTGGTCGCCTGGCAGCCGGGGGATCTGGCGACACCCGATCTGGCGGGGCTGGAGGTGACGCCCCGGCCCTCGCCCCTGATCGGCACGCGGCTGGATCTGGAGATCCACGGCCAGGCGGGGCCGGGCGGCTGGCATCTGGCGCTGACCTATGCTCCGGCACGGCTGGCGCGGGCGGATGCCACGGCCATCGGCACCCGGCTGGCGCGGGTGCTGACGGCGATGGCGGCCGGCCCCGAACAGTGCTGGACGGCGCTGCCGATCCTGGATGACGACGAGGCGGCCAGGATCGATGCGGCGGCGCGCGGGCGCGCCATCGCCCATCCGCGGGTGCTGGACGAGATCCTGGCACGGGCGGCGGAAGACCCCGCTGCTGCGGCAGTGATCGACGGCCGGGGCAGCATCAACCGCAGCAACCTGATCGGGCGGGCGGCGGCGCTGGCCCGGCTGCTGCCCAAGGCGCATGGCCGATCGGTCGGGTTGATGCTCGGGCGCGGTCAGGCGCATGGGATGGGGCTGCTGGGGGTGTGGCTGGCCGGGGCGGCGGCGATGCCGCTGGATCCCGATCTGCCGGATGCGCGGCTGAAGACGATGATCGATATCGGCCGGCCGGCGGCGATCATCGCCGATCCGGCGCAGCTGGCGCGGCTGCGGACGCTGACCGATCTGCCGGTGATGGTGCTGCCCGAGGGCGAGGCAAAGCCTGCGCCGGTGACGGCCATGCCCGACGATCCCGCCTATCTGCTGTTCACCTCGGGCTCTACCGGCACCCCCAAGGGGGTGATGGTGGCCTGGCGGACGCTGGACCAGCTGACCGGCTGGCATCGGGCGCGGCATCCCGTGCCGGCGCCGACGCTGGGCTTTGCGCCTCTGGGCTTCGACGTGTCGATGCAGGAGGCGGCGCTCGCCTGGGCCGAAGGCAGCCCGCTGGTGGTTGCCGACGAAACGGTCCGGCGCGACCCGGCGGCGCTGACCGCCTTCATCCGCATGCATCAGGTCGCGCGGCTGTTCCTGCCGGTGGTGATGCTGCATGCGCTGGCCGATCATCTGGCCGCCCATCCCGAGCGGATCCCGACCTCGGTTGCGCTGATCGCGACGGCCGGGGAACAGCTGCGGATCACCGCACCGGTACGCGACTGGTGCCGGCAGAGCCCGTTTGCGATCGACAACCAGTACGGCCCGACCGAGACCCATGTCGTGGCGGCGGAACTGCTGCCGGCCGACGCCGTCGACGACTGGCCCGACCGGCCGGCGATCGGGCGGCCGGTGGATGGTGCGGTGCTGTTCGTGACCGACCCGGAAGGCCGGGTTCTGCCCGACGAGGTGGCGGGCGAGCTGCTGATCGGCGGCACGGCCCCGGCGATCGGCTATGCCGGCGATCCGGTGCGCACGGCCGAGCGCTTCGTGACCGGCCCCGACGGCAGCCTGGTCTATCGCACCGGCGACCGGGTGATCCGCGGCCGGGACGGGCGGCTGACCTATCTGGGCCGGGCCGACGACCAGGTGAAGATCCGCGGCTTCCGCGTGGAGCCGGGCGAGATCGAGGCGGCGCTGGGCGCCCATGACGAGGTCGCCCAGGTGCTGGTGACGGTGCGCGGGATTGCCGGCGCCGCGACGCTCGTCGCCCATGTCGAGCCACGGGTGATGCCGGCCGATGCGGCCGGTTTTGCGGGCCGGCTGGCGGCCTGGCTGCAGACCCGGCTGCCGGCGCCGATGGTGCCGGCGCGCTGGGTGATCAGCCCGGCCCTGCCCCGATCGGCCAATGGCAAGCTGGACCGCAAGGCCCTGCCGGCGGTGGACGGCATCCCCCCAGGGCAGAGCATCGGGGCCGCACCGGCGACGGAAACCGAGACGGCGCTGGCCGGGATCTGGACCGCGATCCTGGGCGTGGAGACGGTGTCGCGCGGCGACGACTTCTTTGCACTCGGCGGCCACTCGCTGCGCGCGACCCAGCTGGTCGCCCGCATCGAACGGGAGCTGGGCATCCGGGTGCAGCTGGCGACGGTGTTCGAACAGCCGACCCTTCAGGGCCTGGCCGCGGCGGTGGACGAGGCGCGGACCGACGCGCTCGCCGACGATCTGGCCCTTCTGGACGATGACGAGCTTGCCGCCCTGCTGGGTGATGACGACCTGGGCGCCCTTCTGGGCGACGACGACCTGAGCGCCCTTGCGGGCGACGACGATCCGGAGACCGCCGCATGACCGACGCCCCCCGCCCCTCGGCCGAGGCGCTGCGCGCGAAACTGAAGACGCTCTCGCCCGAACAGCGCGCGGCGCTGGAACGCAGGCTGGCGGCAGCCAAAGCGGGGGCCGCTGCCACCGGCATGGCGATCCCGCGCATTCCGCGCGACCCGCCGCCGGCGGCATCCTTCGCGCAGGAACGGCTGTGGTTCATCGACCGGCTGGCGCCGGGCACTGCGGCCTATAACATGCCCGCCGTGCTGCGGCTGGCGGGCGCGCTGGACCACCGGGCGCTGGAAGACGCCATCGGGCGGATCGTCGCCCGGCACGAGGCGCTGCGCACCGCGCTGGTCGAACGCGATGGCCGGCCGGTGCAGCTGATCGCCCCGCCGCCGGCGGCCTGGCCGATCACGGTCGAGGATCTGAGCGACTGCCCGGCGGAGACGGTTGCCGCACGGGTCGCCGCCGAGGCGGAGACGCCCTTCGATCTGGCCCGGCCGTTCAAGCTGCGCAGCCGGCTGCTGAAACTCGGGCCCGATGACCATCTGCTGCTGATCACCCTGCATCACGTCGCCTCGGACGGCTGGTCGCTGGGCGTGCTGACCGCCGAAATCGGCGCGCATTACGCGGCGGCACGCGCGGGCCGCGAAACCGACCTGCCGCCGCTGGCCTGCCAGTATGCCGATTTCGCCGCCTGGCAGCGCGGCCGGCTGAGCGGGGCGGCGCTGGAGCGCGAGATCGACCACTGGCGCCGCACGCTCGACGGGTTCGTGCCCGGCGAGTTCCCGACCGACCGGCCGCGGCCGGCCGAGCAGCGCTTCGAGGGCGCGGTGGTCAGCCGCCGGCTGCCGGCGGCGCTGGCGGTGAAGGTCGATGCCGCGGCGCGGCGGCACAAGGCGACGCCCTTCATCATTCTGCTCGCCGCCTTCAACGCCCTGCTCGCCCGCTGGTCGGGCGAGGTGGATGTGTCGGTCGGCATCCCGGTCGCCAACCGCACCCATCCCGATCTGGAGGCGCTGATCGGGTTTTTCGTCAATGCGCTGGTGGTGCGGGTGCCGCTGGACGGCGACCCGACCATGGACGAGATCATCACCCGCAGCCGGGCGGCGGCCACCACCGCCTATGACCATCAGGACCTGCCCTTTGAACGGCTGGTGGCGGAGCTGGCGCCCGAGCGCGACCCGTCGCGGCCGCCGCTGTTCCGGATCGCCTTTGCGGTGCAGAACGCGCCCCGGGGCAGCGTCACCCTGGCCGGGCTGGAGCTGCGCCCCTTCACGGCCGAAATCACCCGCACCCGCATGGAGATGGAGTGGCATGTCTTCGAGCGCCGCGACGAGACCGGCGCCGCGGCGGGGCTGGACCTGGTCGTCGCCCATGCGACCGCGCTGTTCGACCGGGCGACGGTCGACCGGCTGATCGACGGCTTCGCGGTGCTGCTGGAGGCCGGGCTCGACCGGCCGGAGACGCGGCTGTCGGCCCTGCCGGTGATGACGGCGGCCATGGAAAGGGCGGTGATGACCGCGGGCCGTGGGCCGGCCCCTGAGGCCATCCCCGCCACCGACCTGGGTCAGGTGCTGGCGGAACGGCTTGCCACCGACCGGGTGGTGCTGGCCGAGGCCGGGGGCCCGCGGCTGACCGGCCACCAGTTGCAGGCGCGGGTGGAGCGGATGGCGGCGGCGCTGGCGGCGCGCGGGCTTGCCCCCGAAACCCCGGTGCTGCTGCTGATGGATCGCGGCATCGACCAGATCACCGCCACGCTCGCCATCTGGCGGGCGGGGCTCTGCCAGATGCCGGTCGATCCGGCCCAGCCCGATGCGCGGCTGGCGGCGATGATCGCCGGCGGCGCCCCCGGGCTTGCGATCGGCGATGCCGGGGGGCTGGCGCGGCTCACCGCCCTTGCCCCCGACCTGCCGCGCTGCCGCACCGCCGACCTCGATGCCGAGCCGCGGCCGTTGAAGGCGGTGCATGGCGACCAGCTCGCCTGGATGATCTTCACCTCGGGGTCGACCGGCACGCCCAAGGCGACGCTGGTGACCCATGGCGGCGCGCTCAACACCGGTTTCGCCCAGGCGCGGATGCTGGGGCTGGGGACGGAAGACCGGGTGGCGCAACTCGCCTCGCCCGGCTTCGATGCCGCCCTTTCGGAACTGCTGATGGCGCTGATCGCCGGGGCGGAACTGATGCCGGTGCCGGCGGCGGTGGCGCGCGACCCGCTGGCGCTGGGCGATTTCCTGGCGGCCGAACGGGTGACGGTGGCGACGCTGACCCCCAGCATGCTGGCGGCGATCGGCCGGGATCTGCCCGATCTGGCGGTGCTGCTGGTGGCGGGCGAGGCCTGCCCGCCCGCGCTGGTGCAACGCTTCGCCCCCGGCCGGCGGCTGGTCAACGCCTATGGCCCGACCGAATGCGCGGTCTGCGCCACCATGGCGGTCGGGCTGGACGCAGAAGCGGGCCCGCCGCCGATCGGCATCGCGATCGACGGCGCCGAGCTGCTGATCCTGGATCGCCGCGGCCGGCCGGTGCCGGATGGCGTTGCGGGCGAACTCTGCATCGGCGGCGCGGGCGTCGGCCGCGGCTATGCCGGGCGGCCGGACCTTACCGCCGAACGCTTCGTGCCCCACCCGGCGGCAGACCGGCCGGGCGCCCGGCTCTATCGCAGCGGCGACCTGGTCCGCCGCCGGCCCGACGGCGCGCTGGACTATCTGGGCCGCATCGACACCCAGCTGAAACTGGGCGGCAACCGGATCGAGCCGGGCGAGATCGAGGCGGTGCTGCGCGCCGACCCGGCCGTGGCCGATGCGGTGGTGGATGTGGTCGAGATGGCGGCCGCCCCCGCCACTGCCCCTTCCGCCGACCCGACCGATGGCGGGCCCGCAATCGCGCTCCGCCCCGCCGATGCGCTGGCCGATGGCCGGCGCCTGGAACTCTGGCCCTCGATCGCCGAGCATTTCGTCTATGACGAGACGCTCTACCACGCCATGACCCATGACGAGGCCCGCAACGCCCATTACCGGGCGGCGATCCGCGCCGCGGTGCCGGGCAAGGTGGTGGTGGATATCGGCACCGGCGCCGATGCCATCCTGGCCCGGCTGTGCGTCGAGGCGGGCGCCGCGAAAGTCTATGCGGTGGAGCTGCTGAAAGCCTCGGCCGACGCCGCGCGCGCGACCGTGCGGCGGCTGGGGCTCGACGACCGGATCATCGTCGTCGAAGGCGACGCCCGGCGGGTGACCCTGCCCGAGCCCGCAGACATCTGCGTGTCGGAAATCATCGGCCCGATCGGCGGCTGCGAAGGCTCTGCCGTCATCCTGAACGATGTCTGGCGGCTGCTGAAGCCCGGGGCGGAGATGATTCCGGCGCGCACGGTGTCGATGGTGGCGGGGCTGGAACTGCCGGCGGGCTTCCGCGAGGCGCCGGGCTTTTCCGGCCTGACCGCCGGCTATGTCCGGCGGATCTTCGAAGATCGCGGCGGGCCCTTCGACCTCAGGCTCTGCCTGAAGGGCATCGGCCCCGACGATCTGCTGACCGATGCCGCCGTGTTCGAGGATCTGGACCATGCCGGGCCGGTCGCGACCGAAAGCCGGCATCGAGTGGTTTTGACCGCCCGCCGCGCCGGCCATCTGTCGGGGCTGACCGTGTGGTTGAAGCTGGAAGCCGCGCGCGGCCGGGTGATGGACACGCTGGGCGAGATCTGCTGCTGGCTGCCGGTTTTCCTGCCGGTCTTCGGCGAGGGCCGGCCCGTGGCCGCAGGCAGCCGCATCGCCATGACCATCACCCGCACGCTGCATGCCAACGGGATCAATCCGGATTTCCGGCTGACCGGCACGATCGAGATGCCCGACGGCACCAGCGAGCCCTTCGACTGGTTCTCGCCCAATCACGGCGCCGGGGCCGGCTTCCGCGCCTCGCCCTTCTATCGCCGGATCTTCCCGGAAACGGCGCCCGCCCTGCCCGCCCCGACCGCGTCTCCCGGCACCGATCGCCGGCTGGTCGCCTGGGTCACGGCGCGCGGCGGGGCCGACCCCGAGGGCGATGCGGCGCTGGCCCGCGACCGGGTGGAGGAATGGCGGGCGCTTTACGAGACCGCGGGGCCGGCGGCGATGGAGACGGCGCTTAAGCCGACGGCGGAAGCCGGCGCGGAAGATGCCCTCTTCGCCGGCTGGAACAGCAGCTATACCGGCCGGCCGATCCCGGCCGACGAGATGCGCGACTGGCGCGACCGGACGGTGACGGCGATCCGCCGCGCCATCCCGGCGGGACGCCTGCCGCATATCGCCGAAATCGGCTGTGGCGCCGGGCTGTTGCTGGAACCGCTGGCGCCTGAGGCCGCCTCGATCCTCGGCACCGATTTTTCGGCGGCGACGCTGGCGGGGCTGGAGGCGCGCCTGGCCGGGCGCCGCTGGTCGCATATCCGGCTGGAACGGCAGGAAGCCGCCGACCCGCTGCCGATCGACCATCCGGTCGATCTGGTGGTGATGAATTCGGTGGCGCAGTATTTCCCCGCCCCCGCCCATTTAGAAAAGGTGCTGCTGCGGATCGGCGCGGCGCTGGCCGGCGGCGGCGCCGCCTTCCTGGGCGATATCCGCGATCATGGGCTGGCCGGGATCTTCCATGCCTCGGTTCTGGCCTTTCAGTCCGGCGGTGCCCTGCCCGACCGCGACGACGTGGCCCGGGCGGTGGCGGCGGACGAAGAGCTGATGCTGGACCCGGCCTGGTTCCACGGCCTGATCGGCCGCATTCCGGGCCTCGCCCATGTCGAAACCCTGATCAAGCGCGGCCGGGGCGACAATGAACTGGTGCGCTATCGCTATGACGTGATGGCGGTGTTCGGCCCGGCCCCCGCGCCCATCCGCCCCGAGCTGACGCTGCCCTGGCCGGGGCCCGAGGCCCTGGCGACGCGGCTCGCCACAGTCGCAGGCCCGGTCGAGGTGACCGACATCCCCGATGCCAGGATTGCCGAAGACACCGCCCGGGCGATGCGGCTGGGGCTGGTTCCCACAACTGCCGCGGGTGACGCAGCCGATCCCGACAGCCTGCACGAGCTGGGCCTGCGCCTGGGCCGGGCGGTGCGGCTGGCGCCGGCGGCCTCTGGCATCGCCGGGGCGATGGATGCGCTGTTCGATGCGCCGGGGCTGGCCGACGACCCGCTGGCCCGGGGCTGGATGCGCGCGCCCCTGCCGCGGGGCCGGTTGGCGAACGATCCCCCGTTGACGAACGACCCCCGATTGGCGAACGACCCCTTGGCGCGCCGGCGCAAGGCCGCCCTCGCCGACCGGCTGCGCCGCCGGGCGCGCGAGGTGCTGCCGGCGGCGATGGTGCCGCAGGCGGTGATGGTGCTGGACCGGCTGCCGCTGGGTGCGTCGGGCAAGCTCGATCGGGCGCGGCTGCCGCGGCCCGAGACCGGCCAGGCCCGCCACGCGGCGCGCGCCCGCGCCCTGCCGGCCGACCGGCTGGAAGCGGCGCTGGTGGCGCTGTGGGAAGAGCTGCTCGGAACCGCGCCGATCGGGGTGGAGGATGATTTCTTCGCCCTGGGCGGCCATTCCCTGCTGGGGGTGCGGCTGGTGGCCGAGGTGAAGGCGCGGCTGGGCGGCACGGTGCCGCTGGACCTGCTGATGCGCGCGGGCAGCGTGCGGGCCATGGCTAAGCATCTTAAGGAGGCCGGCGAGCTGGCGGACGAGGGCGAGTTGGCGGACGGCGCCGGGACAGGCCGTCTGGTGCCGCTGCGCCGCGCCGGCAGCGGCGCCCCGCTGTTCTGCCTGCCGCCGGGTGGCGGCACGGTGTTCTGCTATGGCCCGCTGGTCGACCGGCTGGCCCCGGGCCGCCCGGTCTGGGGCCTGCAGGCGGCGGGTGTGGAACCGGGCGAGGACCCGCATGAAAGCCTGGACGAGATGGCGGCCGCCTATCTGACCGCGATCCGCCGCATACAACCAGAAGGACCATATCACCTGATCGGCTGGTCCTTCGGCGGGCATGTCGCCTATCAGATGGCGGCAGCGCTGGAGGCGGCGGGCGAAGAGGTGGCGCTGCTGGCCCTGCTCGACACCTTCCCGCCCGAACATGTGCCGCGGGTGGATGAACGCTACCGGCGGGAAGAGGCCTATCTGGCCTATCTGGCCGGGCTGGCGGGGATTGCGGTGGCAGAAGACGAGCTGGCGCCGCTTGCCTCAACGGCGCGGATCCGCCTGGTGGCGGACCGCGCGGTCGCGGCCGGCGCCCTGCCCGCCCGCGATGCCGAAGGCACGGTGCGCCGCCTGCTGGCCCTGACGCAGATCTCGGGCCGCCTGGCACGCGAGGCGAGCCTGCCCGCCTATGGCGGCCCGCTCGCCATGCTGCGCGCGGCCGAAGCCCTGACCCCGGCCCTGGAAGACCTGGCCCGCCGCGACCCGGCCTGCGGCTGGGGGGCGCATGCGACCGGCCGGCTGATCACCGACACGGTCCCCGGCCGCCACGACACGATGATGACCGCCCCCCATGTCGACCGCCTGGCAACCGTGATTGACCATCTGCTGACGCAGGCTGTCGCCGCGCCGACGGACGGGTAAGATCGGACCGGATAACCACAAGACCACAACACCCCCAAACACATCGCGGGGGGCGCCCCCCTCCCCCCCCCCGCGGGAACGCAGATACAGGAGACGCAGGATGAGCTGGGACGACGACGAAGACCGCACGATCTATGAAGTGGTCGTGAACCACGAGGAACAGTATTCGATCTGGCCCGCCGACCGCGAGCTGCCGCTCGGCTGGAACAAGGCCGGCAAACAGGGCCCGAAGGCCGAATGCCTGGAGTATATCAAAGAGGTCTGGACGGATATGCGGCCGCTCAGCCTGCGGAAGAAGATGGAGGAGCAGGCGCGGGAGGCGGGGGAGAGGTGAGGTCTGGGGCGGGGCGATGTGACGTCGCGCCCCGCTTTCATGCGGGCCCCGGCCCGAACGGGCCGCCCGCGCTGGCCGGCTGCCGATGCTTCGTCCCGGCCATTTCCGTCATGCCCCTGGCGCGGGCGACAACGCCAAGCGCCTTTGCGACATAGGCCGCATCGCCGGTTTCGACGGCATCGGCCATGAAGGCCGCGATTTCTTCGTCATCGACCAGTGCGGCGGCGGGGTCGTAGGTGGTGAGGGTTTCGGCCATTCGGGGCTTTAGACCGATCATATGGAGGCGATGGGTTAGTGAGTTCCGACGAACGCCGATGATATGACTCCATCGGTGACGTCCTGATACTCGCCACCACTTCGGCACTGCCACGGAACATCTTTTACGTATAACGTGTCCCTTATTTAGCTATTCCACACATAATTTACGATTTGCGGCCGACTTTCGCGGATTTGCGTCAGTATGAAAGACGAATTCAAGGACGTCTGCTGCAAGTGTCCTAATTCATCCCGAACCCATACCAGAAGTGTTACGGCGATTGTTATTAAGACAATTACTCTAGGTGCCCGTCTAAAAAAATTGCCGAGCCAGAATTGAACAACCGGAGGCGACATATTCCTACGCCGAAAAAAAGTCGCACACACAAAATCTAATCGCACCAAAAATATATTTATAATTTTCATGGATAGAAAGAAAATCATTCCAATAACAATCACCGCTACACAATTCTCATATCTTCCAGATAAGGCTGCCCATTCCCTGATCCAATCAAATATGAGTTCCCAATAAATCCCTAAAAACTTGCCCTGCTCCATGTCGCTCTCCTCATTTTTTCATCATGATTTTATTATTCACCCAAGAATCCCTTACTTCAAAAATAATATTTAGTTCGATCTGTTCAAAATTCATCTCATTTTTCTCTTTTTTTCACCAGATTAATTTCAGAATTATTGATTGACCCCATAATATCTCTAAAATATTCACGATATTCATGCGGCTCTATTGTTCCAGCCTCTAGAGCAGCGCTAAAATTTTCAATGATCTCTTTTTTCTTTTGCATTTCGATATGAATGAATGTCATCAGCATTTCATGAATTTTATCATTACCAGTTCTTAGATACTCTGCATACATTTTCTCTGGAGATTCCAAAAGGCTCATCCACTTCTCGCGTTCATCATCATCAAGCCTGAAGTCAGCAGCATATGCTGCGCGTTCCAGTTCTTCTTTATCAATTTTTCGTATGAGAACAGCCGCATCAGCGTCAGGAGTTACAGTAATAGCTACGCTGTCAATGGTTATAGGTAATTCATCCTTCATACCAAGCACGCGATCTCTAATAACTCCACGCAATTCCATCGCATCTTTGATATCAAAAGTACATGCGAGTTCCTCACATATTTGTTGTAGAGGCACTTTCATCAATGTCAGTGGATCAGAAATATTTTTCTGGACCGCAACTATTGGATCACTGATCCTAAAATTGACACTTAATTCAATACAAAAGTGCATACTCGACCTCAATGATGGTGCTTTAACATTAAAAACCCCTTGTTGCATAGATATATCAACCAGATAAAACTCATTGTACTTGCCAAGTAAACGTTCTCCCCACGTCAATTCATTCCCCCGCAATAAGGGAACTGCACCTCTGGCCCCGATGGCTATAATAATTTTCCCCGCCTGAGGGGCCGGCATTTTTTTGCATAGCTCAATTAAATTCATGATAACTCCCTCATTCTTGCTTCTAGCTAGTAAGAACGGCCTTATACTCGATTTTTCTTACATCCTCTTCTGTATATAAACTACGTACGCAGAACAATATTCGATGCTGATCATTCTGTTCGCCTGCTCGCAAATAGATATTTTGAACTAATTTCAGAAGTACATCTGATGTCTTCTCTATAGATCCGCTCGAATTAATCTCTTTCGTTTTTTCCATGAACATAGATATTATATTTTGAGCTTCTTTTCTGGGACTGAAATCTTTATCACCGAATTTGCGCAATGAAATGGCAAACATTTGAGCAGTCGGTATGGCGAAACGATCTTTCACCAGGTCCTCAAGTGAAAACCGCCCTTGAGTCTCTCGCTTTCGCATTAAAGGCGTATGCCGCATCACCCGGAGGAAGAGGTATAAAGGAAGCATCCCCACGGCCTCGTTCTCTGCCTTTTCACTCCAGTCCGCCAAAGCCTCGAATAATTTACCAATATCAAGCAAAGTATTATCATCAGCATTAGATATTTCTGTAAATAGAAAATCTACTGCATCTCCCATTATTTCGTACATCTTGACGTTTCCAACAGATGATGCCGCTAACGTCTTTAAAATGGAGATTGATAAATTCTCATACCGGAAGCCAGTATACCCACATGAAACCTCAATAGCTGCCCGTCTCGCCCCTTCGTTATTCGAATGCGCCCACTCCTTTATGATCGCAGCAACGGTAGATTTGTGCCCGCAATCCATCGCGACCACTGACAACGCCACATCTGCAACATCCCGGACACATTTATTATTCTGGAGAGCCCAAGGTGAGATAAGCGCCTCAAAGACTGCCATGAAATGCACACGGGCCAACGCACCGATCATAAGCCCCAAGCGCAAGCGCACGCGGATACCGCGTGCTTCAGCGAGCTGTTCCAGCCAATTCACGAGGGGCTGGCGAAACAAATCCAGCTCTTCCCAGACGTATGCGAACAGCTCAAGCCCACGCCTGGGATCTACAAATCGCACGTGCTCAACATCTTCACCATAACGACGGTGGGCGCTGTGGTAGATGACGGCGCCGATCGCATCCATCCGTTGGCGGCGAGGAGTCAACAAGGCTCGATATCCATCGTTATCGCCCAGATCTTCAATACCTTGCCCCAGGACCTCCTTGAGGTTCTGTTCAAGGAGAGCAGCCCCCTTAAGAACAATCGATAGCGGCGCAGTTTCCATCGCCGCAACAGCAAACGCCAACGCGATATCGCTAAGGCCCGGCCTATGATCAAGCCACTGCGCAGCCGTCTGGCGCATCGGAGTTACAGATGTACCTATATTATCACGCTTACATAAATTACAAATGTCCAGAAATCTCTTATCTGCGATAAAATCATCAAAATTTTCAAAGTAATAAATCTGGCGCCCGAACGTCAATCCGGCGAATATAAGCGGCTGTGTGAACCGACCTACTTGGATAGGGATAAGTTTATTTTCACTAAGAGCCCGATCCATCTCCGCAACAATGTAGTATTTTTTGCTATTAACAGCATTTTGACTTATAAATGCTAAAACACGTCGCGCAGACGAAAGATTTTCTTCGATCTGCGGCCCCCATTCGTGTTCCTCAATACGCTGATCCCACCATACAGACAGCCCACGCCGCTCCAGCGCCGAAACAACTCTCTCTACCTCTAGGCGGTCTTCGGCGGAATATGAAACAAAAACGTCCACCATCATCGCGCTCTGATTTTTTTTGCACCAGCGTCTTTAGGATTTAATGTGCTCCATGGCGCATGCAACACCTTTCTACATATTCAGGTGCCTAGCAGGGGAATTACACCCATCAGGTCGATGTCGGGGGCTCCGAACGTCAGAACGAGGACCGGGTTCCGATGGTTGCAGGTTGCGACGGATGGACGTTGCCGGTTCGCCGTCCCTGTCTGGTGTCGTCGGACGGACGGCGACTGACGATCGCTAAGGCCCGGGGCACAGGCGAAGGCGACGTCCGAACCTGTCGGCTCGGCACCGCGCTCACCGTCATCCGCCACCGCCCGGATCTGCTGGTGCGACATGCCGGCGCCGTGGGGCGCAGTGTCAGGAGAGACCAGCGTGGCGGGTGGTCCGGGCGAGAGCCGTGCCCGTGATCCGGAAAAACACCACCCAAAACACCACCGCCGCGACAATCGCCGTCGCCACCAGCGCCCAGCTCATGCCCACCGGTTCGGCCAGGCGCCAGATCGGTTCGGCCGGGGTGACTTCGGGGTTCTGGACGATGGAGAACAACGACAGGTTGTTGGCGAGGTGGACGCCGATCGCCGGTTCCAGGCGCTGGGCCTTGACCGTCAGTGCCGCCGCGAACAGGCCGGCGACGAACAGGCTGGCATAGGTTTCGGGCGTGTTGGCGGGGCTGTAATGGTAGAGGGAGAAGATCACCGCGGCGCCGATGGCGGCGACCACCGGGCGGCCGATGACGGCGTAGACGCCCTGGAGGGGATAGGCGCGGAAGACCAGTTCGTCCGAGGTCGCCTGGATCAGGTAGAGCACCAGGCCGAGGGCCAGGCCCGCGATCCAGCCTGCCGGTTCGAACACGAAGTTGAAGGTCACCGGCTGGCCGGCAAGCCAGATGCCGGCGAGCGAGGACAGCGTCACCAGCGGCAGATAGATCACGAAAGCGAGGCCGACCAGCTTCAGATTATAGCTGCGCGTGGGCGAGATCAGGGTCATGAACGGCCGCTGGTTGAGCAGCCGGACCACCAGGAAGACGCCCAGGATCCAGATCGGGAACATCGCCATCCAGATCAGGAAGCCCACGATATTGGCCGTGGTCGCGAACAGATTGACCATGGCATCGGGCGCACCGAAGGTGTTGATCGCCCAGGCCTGGATCGGGCCGATCACCTGGGCGGCGCCCAGCGGCACCACCAGGAAGATGATGATCAGCCCGATGCCATAGATCACCTCGCTGCTGCGGCCGAGGCGGCCCATGTCGAGATAGGCATTGGACGGAGCGGCCGGGCCGGGGCCGCCTGCTGAACCGGTTACGGCAGAACCGGTTACGGCAGAGCCGGATGCGGCAGCCCCTGCCGATGCGGTGCTGGTCTTCTCGCTGGCGGTCATGGGCAGCCCTTCCTGATCCCCTCCGGCCGGCCGTCGCGGCCCGGCCTCCCCTGTCGGGTGCCCACTCTATCACCAGGTTGTGGCGATCTGCATCACGGAGTGACTATCTCTGCGCAAGCTTTTCCAAGCGCTCACAACGTGCGGTCGCGAGCGGCGATCAGCCCGTTGGTGAGCGCAACCAGGCCGATCCCGGTGAGCAGCCAGGCGACCAGCGACCAGCCGCCGGTGATTTCGTGGATCAGACCGATGGCGAGCGGCCCGAGCGCCGCCAGGGTGTAGCCCACCGACTGCGCCATCCCTGAGAGCCGCGCCGCCGTCATCGCATCGCCCGACCGCAGCACGATCATCACCAGGGCCAGCGCGAAACAGCCGCCCTGGCCGATGCCCAGCACCACCGCCCAGGGCCACATGGTGGCGATCGGCCCCCACATCATGCCCAGCATGCCGGCAATGGTGCAGAGCATGATGCCCAGAACCCAGAGCTGCTGATTGCGCCGCCGGGCCGCCAGCACCGGCACGAACAGCGCCGAGACCGTCTGCACCAGCAGCGACACCGAGACCACGAGGCCCGACATCACCACGCTGACGCCGCGATCCTGCAGAATGCTGGGCAGCCAGCCGAACACCGAATAGGCGAGCGAACTTTGCAGCCCCATGAACAGCGTGATCGACCAGGCGAGCGGCGAGGTCAGCAGCCGCGTGCCGGTATTGGGCCGGTGCCCCGCCCGGGTGTCCAGATGCCGCGCCGCCGGCCACCAGACCGCGGCCGCGAGCAAGGCCGGGATCGCCCAGACGCCCAGCGCCACCGCCCAGCTGCCGCTGGCCTCGGCAATCGGCGCGGTGACGCCGGCGGCGATTGCCGCCCCGCCGCAGAGCGCCATGGTGTAGATGCCGGTCAACAACCCGGCCTTGTCTGGAAACGCCTGTTTCACAACCCCCGGCAGCAGAACCCCGGCGATGCCGATGCCGGCGCCGCCCAGAAGCGAGCCGGCGAACAGGCCGGTGGGGCCGAAGAAGCCGCGCAGCACTACGCCCACCGCAATCATCACCAGCGCCACCACCGCGGCGGCCGGCACGCCGATCCGGCGGGCGAGCATGGGAGCGGCCGGGCCGAACAGGCCCAGGCACATCACCGGCAGGGTGGTGACCAGGCTGGCGGTGGCGCTGTCGAGGCCGAGGGCGGCGGAGACGGTGCCGAGCAGCGGCCCGATGCTGGTGAGTGCCGGGCGCAGGTTCAGCGCCACCAGCACGATGGCGACGATCAGCAACAGCACGGCACCGCGGCTGACGGCGGCAGAGGATCGCGGGGACGAGGTGGACATGGTCACAGGCCGGGAGCTTTCGGGGTGCGGGGGGGCTTTGTACGGGAGGCTTTCGGGGGCGACGACGGATCGGACAACCGGCCTTCGACCACCGCCATCAGCGGGGCCAGCAGATCGCGTGCCGCCTGCGCCGCCCGGTCGGGATCGCGCGCGGCGATGGCGTCGCGCACCGCGACATGGGCGGCGAGGCTCGGCTCCGGCAGGCTGCGATCGGCCAGCGACATGCGCAGATACCGGCGCAGCTGGTCGGTGAACCAGCCGTAGAGCTCGGCAAGCGCCGCATTGCCGGCCGCCTCGGCCACCGAGAGGTGGAAGGCGATGTCGTGTTCCAGATAGGTCTCGAAGGCCGCAGGTTCGGTGGGGGCCGGCTCGACCAGGCCGCGGGTGGCGAGGGCGCGGTCGATGCGGGCGAGGCTGTCGGGCGTGACCCGCATCGCCGCCAGCCGCGCCGCCTCTACCTCCAGCGCCGCGCGCAGCTCCAGATGATCACGCAGCCCGGCATTGGCCACCCGGCGCAGCGCATCCGCCGGCTCGTCGAGCGCCCGGACATAGGTGCCGTCGCCCTGGCGCACCTCCAGCAGGCCGAGATAGGCGAGCGCCCGCACGGCCTCGCGCACCGTGCCGCGGCCCACACCCAGCGCCTGGGCCAGCTCGGGTTCCGGCGGAATCCGATCCCCCGCCCCCCAGCCATCCCGGCCGATCTGGGCACGCAGCCGCTCAATCGCGGCATCGACGAGACTGCGCCGGGCGACGGCGCCGAGGCTGGACATGGAGGGCAGGCTCCGCTGACATCGGTTCAGCCGATCATCCGATGTTTCGGGCCGGGATGCGAGCGGGAATGGGGGCGAAAAACCAGGCGGCCCGACGGGCCGCCCTTAAGCCCGCCGCCGCCGGATCTCGGAGCGGAGGAGAGACACCGCACCCGCCGCCGACATCAGGGCGAGCGTGAACCAGGTGAGCGCATAGACCAGATGGCTGTCGGGGAAGCTGACTTTGGTGAGCCCGCCCACGGGATAGCCGCCGGGGGCGGTTTCCGCGGCGTCCACGAAATATGGTGCGACCTCCGCCAGCCCGCGGGCCCGGGCGATCGCCGCGACGTCGCGGGAATACCAGGCCTCCGCCGCCGGGTCGTTCTCGCGCAGGAAGCCGCCGCCGGGTTCGGTGATCCGCATCAGGCCGGTGACCCTGGTGTCGGTTTCGATCTGGCCGGCGGCACGGCTGGCGGGGTCTTTCCGTTCCGGCGGAACGAAGCCGCGATTGACCAGCACGGTGAAGCCGCGATCGTCGGCGAAGGGCGTCACCACCCAATAGCCGGCGCCGAGATCGGTGGTGGCGCGGACCAGGGTCTCGCGGTCGTTCAGGAAGCGGCCGGCAAGCGCCACACGGCGATATTCGTCGCCGTCGCGGGTGATCCGGGGCCAAGCATCGGGACCCGGGGCAGCGACGGGGTCCTGATGGATGCGGGCATCGACGCGCGCGATCAGATCATGCTTCCAGGCCCGGCGCTCCACCTGCCAGATGCCGAGCGCCAGCCCACCGGCAATGCCAATGAGAAAGAGGACGCCCACCAGAATGAGCGTCCCCGTCCTGCGGCCGCGCCGCCCGCCGGGAGGGGCCCCCTGTTCGGGATGGCCGCCCCCCGGCGTGATGTCGCCTTTCGGCATGGTCACGGCAGCTGGCTCATGTCGTGGACCGGCATCATGTTGGTGTTCAGATGGTACATGACCCACATGGACCCGGCGAGGGTGATCGCCACGATGATGACGGTGAAGGTGAGGGACAGCATGTTCCAGCCGCCCTCGGAACTGACGTTCATGTGCAGGAAGTAGACCATGTGGACCACGATCTGCACGGCTGCGAAGGCCATGATCACCACGGCCGTGGTCTGGGCGTCTTCGATCACGCCGCCCATCACCAGCCAGAAGGGGATCGCCGTCAGGATGACGGAGAGGATGAACCCCTTCATATAGCCGCTGAAAGAGGCGTGGCCCGCGCCGTGGTCGTCTTCATGGGCGTGCCCGTGGGCCTGGGCGCCATGCCCGTGGACGTTGGCGCCGTGCAGGCTGTTCAGCTCCGCGCTCATCGCAGCATCCCCATCAGATAGACGAAGGTGAAGACGCCGATCCAGACGACGTCCAGGAAGTGCCAGAACATGCTGAGGCACATCAGGCGGCGGCGGTTGGCCGGAACCAGGCCGCGCTTCGAGACCTGGACCATCAGCGTGACCAGCCAGATGGTGCCGAAGGTGACGTGCAGGCCATGGGTGCCGACCAGGGTGAAGAAGGCCGACAGGAAGGCGCTGCGCTGCGGCGTGGCACCGATATGGATCAGATGCGCGAACTCGTAAAGTTCGATCGAGAGGAAGGCGAGGCCGAAGAGCCCCGTGATCCCCAGCCACATCTGGGTCTCGGCCACCTTGCGCTTCTCCATCGAGATCATGGCGAAGCCGTAGGTGATGGACGAGAGCAGCAGCATGGTGGTGTTGAGCGCCACCAGCTCCAGGTCGAACAGGTCGCGGGGCGCCGGCCCGGCGGCATAATTGCCACCGAGCACGGCATAGACCGCGAAGAGCGCCGCGAAGATCAGGCAGTCGCTCATCAGGTAGATCCAGAAGCCGAGATACGTGCTGCTGCCTTCGGCGTGCGCGTGCTCTTCTTCCAGGTAGAACGGGCGGGCTTTTGCGGCCCGGCCCGAGGCCAGGCGACCCGAAGCGGAGGGGGCGCCGTGAACGGTTGCAGTCATGTCGTCACCCCTGAACCGCGAGCTGGCGGGTCCGCTCGGCTTCCGTCTTCTCCACGGTTTCGACCGGGATGTGGAAGTCGCGGTTGTAGTTGAAGGTGTGATAGATCGCCGAGCCGATCAGCGCCACGAAGGACACCGCCGCCAGCCACCAGATGTACCAGATGAGCGCCACGCCGAGCACGACGCTGAGCCCCGCCAGGATGATGCCGGCGCCGGTATTCTTGGGCATGTGGATCGACCGGAAGCCCATCTGCGGACGCTGATAGCCGTTCTGCTTCATGTCCCACCAGGCATCACGATCGTAGATGACCGGGGTGAAGGCGAAGTTGTAGTCCGGCGGCGGCGACGAGGTCGCCCATTCCAGCGTGCGGGCATCCCAGGGGTCGCCGGTGGTGTCGCGCAGCTTGTTGCGGTTGCGGACGCTGACCGCGATCTGGATCAGGAAGGCGGCGATGCCACCCGCAATCATCACCGCACCCAGGGCGGCGATCACGAACCAGATCTGCAGCGACGGGTCGTCGAAGACCCGCATGCGGCGGGTGACGCCCATCAGGCCCAGCACGTAGAGCGGCATGAAGGCGAAGTAGAAGCCCACCACCCACAGCCAGAACGAGACCTTGCCCCAGAAGACGTCGAGCTTGAAGCCGAAGGTCTTCGGGAACCAGTAGGCGATGGCGGCGAAGGCGCCGAACAGCACGCCGCCGATGATGACGTTGTGGAAGTGGGCGATCAGG
Organism: Tistrella mobilis; assembly: GCF_039634785.1. NCBI lineage: Bacteria > Pseudomonadati > Pseudomonadota > Alphaproteobacteria > Geminicoccales > Geminicoccaceae > Tistrella > Tistrella mobilis. The sequence continues at coordinate 118,582 of NZ_JBBIAB010000003.1, forward strand.
AACAGGCTGTTGTGCAGCGAGAAGTCCGCCGGCGGCACCGCCAGCAGCACGCCGGTCATGCCACCGATGACGAAGGTCAGCATGAAGGCGACCGTCCACATCATCGGCAGCTCGAAGCGGATGCGGCCGTGATACATGGTGAACAGCCAGTTGAACATCTTCGCGCCCGTCGGGATCGAGATGATCATGGTGGTGATGCCGAAGAAGGCATTCACGCTGGCGCCCGAGCCCATCGTGAAGAAGTGATGCAGCCAGACGATGTAGGAGAGGACGGTGATGGCGACGGTCGCATAGACCATCGACTTGTAGCCGAACAGACGCTTGCCGCAGAAGGTCGCGGTGACTTCCGAGAACACGCCGAACATCGGCAGGATCAGGATGTAGACCTCGGGGTGGCCCCAGATCCAGATGAGGTTGACGTACATCATCGGGTTGCCGCCGAAGTCGTTCGTGAAGAAGTTGGTCCCCACGTAACGGTCGAGCGACAGCAGAGCCAGAACGGCGGTCAGGATCGGGAAGGCGGCGACGATCAGCACGTTGGTGCAGAGCGCGGTCCAGGTGAAGACCGGCATCTTCATCATGGTCATGCCGGGCGCGCGCATCTTCACGATGGTGCAGATCAGGTTCACGCCCGACAGCAATGTGCCGACGCCCGCGATCTGCAGGGCCCAGATGTAATAGTCGACGCCGACATTCGGGCTGTAGGCGATGTTCGACAGCGGCGGATAGGCCAGCCAGCCGGTCTGGGCGAATTCACCCACGAACAGCGACATCATGATCAGGACCGCGCCGCCGGCCGTCATCCAGAAGCTGAAATTGTTCAGGAACGGGAACGACACGTCGCGGGCGCCGATCTGCAGCGGCACGATGTAGTTCATGAGACCCGTGACGATGGGCATCGCCACGAAGAAGATCATGATCACGCCGTGGGCCGTGAAGACCTGGTCGTAATGATGGGCGTTGAGATAGCCTTCGCTGCCGTTGAAGGCGATGGCCTGCTGGAGGCGCATCATGATCGCGTCGGCAAAGCCACGCAGCAGCATGATGATGCCCAGCACCATGTACATGATGCCGATGCGCTTGTGGTCCACCGTGGTGAACCACTCCTTCCAGAGGTAGCCCCACAGGCGGTAGCGGGTGAGGACGGCGAAAAGGGCGAGGCCGCCGAGGGCGACCGCGATGAACGTTCCAACCACGATCGGCTCGTGGAGCGGCAGTGAGTCCAGGCTCAGCCGGCCGAGGAGGAACGACGTCCCTGCGGTTTGTTCAGACATGATTACCGGAGTCTCAGGTCAGGAATTGGCGGGGCCGGGCACGCCGGTCTCGGGGGCCGGGGTCAGCAACGACACCGCCTTCGGGGCCGGACTCACGTCCTGGTTATTGTTGGCGTTGATGACCGGCGTCTGGGCGGCAGCGCCGCCGGCACGAACGCCGATCGGGTCGTCGGTGGTGCAGAGCGCGGCCACATAAACCGGCTCGGGGCCGAACACCGCACCGCGGCGACCGGTCTTGTCGTATTCGAGCGAGGCCACCGGGATGACATTGTTGATGCCCGCGATGCCGAGACCGCCGCGGTCGTCGATCGCCATCATCTCCCCCATGCACATCTTGCCCGGCTCGACGCACATGTTGAGGATGCGGTCATAGAGCTTGGGGTCGGCATGGGCGAAGTGCATGACCGGCACGTTCTCGCTCGGCCGCTCCAGGGTCAGATAGGTCGGCCCGTCGAGCGTCTGGCCCGAGGCGCGCACGGTGGAAACCCAGCCCGCGAACTCGTCCTGCGACAGACCGTGGAACTTGAAGCGCATGCCCGAGAAGCCGGCGCCGCTGTAATTGGCCGAGAAGCCGTCGAAGGTGCCCGGCTTGTTGATCACCGCGTGCAGCTTGGTCTGCATGCCCGGCATGGCGTAGATCTGGCCCGCCAGCGCCGGCACGAAGAACGAGTTCATCACCGACGAGGCGGTGATTTTGAAGGTGATCGGCCGGTCGACCGGCGCCGCCATCTCGTTGACGCTGGCGATGCCGTATTCCGGATAGATGAACAGCCACTTCCAGTCGAGCGCGACCACCTCGACCTCCAGCGGCTTCACATCGGCGGCGACCGGCTGGTCGGGGCCGATACGATCGAGCGGCTTGTAGGGGTCGAGCGCGTGGGTGCTGATCCAGGTCACCGTGCCCAGGCACAGGATGATCACCAGCGGTGCGCCCCAGACCGCCAGCTCGATCTTCGTGGAATGGCTCCACTCCGGCTCGTAGCGGGCGTTCCTGTTGGACTGCCGGTATCGCCAGGCGAACAACACGGTCAGAAGCATGACCGGCACGATCACCAGCAACATCAGCACGGTCGACAGAAGGATGAGGTCCCTCTGCTGCGACGCAATGTCACCAGACGGATTGATCAGGACGAGATTACAACCGCCCAACAACGCCATGAGAGGCAGGGTGGACAGGACGCGGATCCGGCTCAAGACAGTACTCATGGGATAGGGTGTCACTTTTGTGCGGCGCAACAACGGACCATTGCGGCGCGCATCATAGGACTCGCCCCTGCCGAAGGCAAAAGCGAAGGTCGGCCATCCTGACCAACCTCTGGTCTCATGGCCTGCTGTGCGGCCTGCAACCTATATGGTTCCCAGGACTCTGGAGGGCCGGTAGATGCAGTGCGACATATTGGCGCATCGCGGATGCGAAGGCGCTCCGGCGGCGTCTGCGTCTCTTATGGATAAGTTATTTATCGCAGAATGAAATTTGAGTGCGGGTACCGCCCCGCATAACCACAGACCGCACAGACGCGCCCCGGCATGCGGCACCGGGGGCACTTGACCGGCGACGGGCGCCACCCTTTCGCCGGGGGTGCGGGCGGGTTGGGCGGGGCGTGGTCAACCGGTGGGAGGGTGATGGGTCATCGGATGGGTCGGTGTGTTCGCTATTCGAATGTTGATGGCCCGTGGTCCTGGGGTGTAAATATCCAAAATCGACCACAGGACATCAGAAATTCATCCCATGATTGTAGGATCTCTACTAAGACAAATTGCAGCTGTATCGATTGATCGTCAGTGTCTCCCGGAGACCATGTATGTCGCTGGATGATCTGTTCGGAGCAGCACTGACGGCGGCACGGCAAGGCGTCGTCGGCCTCGAAAACCGATGCAAGCCGAAGAGTTTACGCCGGCTGGATAGAAACACAGTCAGATTCCTTGAGATCTATACCCGATCGATTGCGGAGAGAGTCAAATATGGAGATGTCATCGCGGCAGATGTTTATCTGCTCTGGCTGGTCGATGAAGCGGGAAAGATATGGCTGGCTTTCGAAGAGGTGTTTGACGAAAATGATGAGACGTTCCGCTTTGTGCTGAACCGTGAAACGCTGGGCGGTAGCATGCATGATTTGCCCAAACCGCTGGCAAAGCTTGGACATCCGTCTCTGGTCGGCGGGGGCAAGGCACGTATCGGGGGCGAACTGATCTTTGATCCGGATGCGACGCCTCCCATATGGTATCTGAACAACAAGTCCGGTCGCTACGGTCTCCGGGCTGATCGGACGGTGGCACATTTACAGAATGTGCAGAAGCTGTTCCGCGACCACGGGCTGGAGTTCCACATCGACTTCCGGCCTCCGGGACAATCTTGAGGATGGGCCGATGCCGGGCGAAGCAAGCATGCTGACACCTGAAGACGTCGTGAACAGGCTGGCACGCCTGAGCTTTGCCCGCCTGCGCCCCAGCGAACGGCGCAAGCTCGCCGAGGCCCTGGATACCCCCGAACTGAGGGGGCAGGTGTTCGATCGGTTCGGGGCGTTCCTGCGCGACCTGCCGCTGGAGACGGCCGACGGGCAGGATGAGTTGCTGGTGGCCGTCGCAGATCTGAACATGACCGGTTTCTGGGATCGCCTGCCGGAAGAGGCGATTCGCAGATGGTACATCGTCGGCTGCACCCCCAAACGGCTTCAATATCTCGCCAGTCTGGTTCAGGGATATGAAAGCTCTGCCGCAAACAGGATTCAGCACGTTCTTAACCCGCAGAGGCAGCGCGACGAGATCACCCGATCCACTACGGATATTCCCTTGATCATTTAGCGATCACAGAGTGCAGAGCCGATGAGGCATGGGGCAGCCTGACAGGTCGCGAGCAGTACCACGATCACCCCATCTTGCATGCCAGTCTCATTACAGACTGCGCCGAGGCCTCCACACGCCCCCTAAACACGCCTGCTCGCGGCCGGGCTATTCTCCTCCTCCCAAACCCGCTTCACCGCCGCCACCAATTCGTCCCACAGCCCCGGCTCGCCCAGCACCGGCATCTCGCGGACAAGGGCGTTGCTGAGCCGGCCCTGGTTCTGCTCGATCGCACGCAGCACGCGGTCCGCCTGGGGATCGGGCATCTCCACCACCTCCTTCAGCGCCGCGCGCGACCGGGCGTGGCGGCGGAGGTCGCGGGCTTCCGCCCGCATCCGTTCCCTGATCGTGCGGTCCAGGATCCGGGCCAGGAACACGACATGCGGGGCCAGATCCGGGTAGCGCCAGGAGGGCCGGGCCATGTCGGGATCATTGATTTCGATATCCGAGACGATGCCATCCGGATACATGGCCCCGGTCGGCCGGAAGCTGATCTGATCGCGCATCGCCTGCATCAGCGGCGCCGAAACCTCGTCCAGCACCTGATCATAGGCGCGTCGTTCGCCGGGATCATCGGTGATCACGGCAGAGACCGGCAGGATAACCGGAGCGGGGATCGTGCCGTCGCGCCGCAGCAGGTCGTTGATCAGGAAGCGATGAACCCGGCCGTTGCCGTCGGCGAGCGGATGGATATAGACGAAGCCGAAGGCGGCCACCGCCGCCCGCATCACCGGCGACTGACCCGCGGTCTTCACCAGGAAACTGCGCAGCCCGTCGAGCATCGGGACCAGGTCTTCGGCGGGCGGGGCCACATAGTGGACGAGGTTCTGATAGTGCAAGGTCTCGCCGATGAAGACCGGGGACTGGCGCAGGCCGAAGCGGCCGATCACGGTCTTCTCTCCCAGGATGTCGCGCTGCAACAGAGCCAGGGCGGAATCGTCGAGCGGCACACCCCCTTGCCCCGTGCGCCGGGCCATGACATCCGCAAAGCGCTGGATCCGCGTCGCCTGATCGGCCTCGCCCTCGATCGCAAAACTCGACCGGCTTTCCCTGAGAGTCAGCCAGGCAGCGGCACGCAACAGCAGGTCTTCGCCGAATTCGGCCGCCAGATCTTTGAAAAGTGCCGAAACGTCCAGCGCCGCCGCCTGCACCATGGCAGGCGTCCGGACCAGGATCGGGCAGAAATGTCGCGTGCCCGGCAGGTTGTCGTTCACCCGCCAGCGCGCCACCTTCTGTACTTGATCGGGCGATGCCGCGACCAGGCCCGCCGCATCGATCGCATCGACATAATTGCCGCCGGATCGAGGCGGGACCTGCAGCATACGCCCGGTCAGCCACTCGTAGAGAAAGGCCGCGCGACGCGCATAGCGCCCGGTCGGCTGTTCCGCCACCCAGTTCTGGACGATGTCGGGCCCGCTTGCCGCGAACAGCCGCGCCAGAAAGTCCAGATGAGGCACCTCGTGGCGCAGATGAAACTGAAGATGAGCGGCCGGATGGGGCGCCGGCCGCATCGCCTCGACCCAGGTTTCGCGGGACACGACGCCGTCAGTCTGCGTCATCCGCCGCCCGCCGATCCGGCTGGTCACCCGAAGCCGGCCCGGCAGGGCGACGCCGTAATGCCGCATCAGCCAGGCAGCGCCGACAGGATCATCCACGACATCAGGCATAGCAGACCTCCAGCCGGTGCGGCGGCAGGCTGCGCTGGAACAGCGATGCCCCGACCCGGAATCCTATCCGCCGTTTACGCCTGCGCAAAATCGTTTATACCGCGGGCCTTCTGCGCAAATCTGATGATGCCATGGGTGTCCGCTCACCCTATCCCATCAATGATGTCCAGATACCGCCGCACCGTCTCGTCCCAGCCATAGTCCAGCGCTTCGGCGGTGATGGCGTGGCCGATCGAGACTTCCAGGCAGGCGGGCGCGCGCGACAGGAAGTCGGCGAGGTTGACCAGGTTCAGGTCGTGGCCGGCATTGAGGCCGATCCCGGCTTCGGCGGCGGCCTGGGCGGTGGCGGCCACATAGGCGGCGGCGGGTTCGAAATCCGGGCGGTCCCAGGCCATGGCGTAGATGCCGGTATACATCTCCACCCGGTCGGCCCCCAGCGCCTTCGCCGCGGCCGGGGCCTTGGGGTCGGGGTTGATGAACACGGCGATGCGCGCGCCCGAGGGCCGCACCAGATCGATGCCGCGGGCGAGTTCTTCGGCCCGGCTGTCGAAATCCCAGCCCTCTTCCGACGTGCGCGCCCCCGGCGCGTCGGGGACCAGCGTCACCTGATGCGGGCGGACCTGGTTGACCAGCTCGGCGAAATCTTCCGACGGGTAGCCTTCGATGTTGAACTCGGCGCCGATCACCTCGGGCAGGTCGGTCGCGAACAGCCCGGCCAGGTCCATCACATCGCTGCGCCGGATATGGCGCTCGTCCGGTCGGGGATGGATGGTGATGCCGTGGGCGCCGGCGCGCAGCACGCGCTTCGCCGTCGCCAGCACGTCGGGATAGCCGTTGTCGCGCTGATTGCGGAGCAGCGCCACCTTGTTGAGATTGACGCTGAGCTTGGTGGTCATCGGCCGCCGTCCCCTGTCGTTCGCACATGCACCCCATGCCGGTCACCCGGGCGAAAACATGCACCCGGGCGAAAACACGCCCCGCCTGCCCTGGCAGCAAAAGCGCCGGGCCGGCGGGGCGGGGGACAGGATATATCCGGAAGGCCGGCGCCCGCGACCGATTGTTCAGCGAAATTTCTTCAGCCTGAACCGCAGCCGTCAGCACCTGCCCGCGCAGGCATGACGCCCGGTCACACCGCCTTCAGCGCCGGCGGTTCGTCGGGCGTGCCGATTTCGTCGAACCGCTCGAAAGTATGATCGGCCCAGCGGGCGACGTCGTAGCGGCGCACGGTTTCGTACATCGAAGCCATGCGCGCCCGCGCCTCGTCGGGCGCCATGTCGAGCGCCTGGTCGAGGGCGGCATCCATCGCCCGGTCCGAATAGGGGTTGGTCAGGATCGCCTGCGGGAATTCCACCGCGCAGCCGGTGAATTCCGACAGCACCAGCGCGCCCTCCTGGCCGCGCTTGGCCGCCACATATTCCTTGGCGACCAGGTTCAGCCCGTCACGCAGCGGCGTGATCACGCAGACATCGGCGCGGCGGTAATAGGCGATCAGCTTGTCGAAGGGGATGGCGTTCGAGAACAGCAGGATCGGTGTCCAGCCAAGGGTCGAGAAGCGGCCGTTGATCCGCCCGACCAGGGCCTCCACCTCGCGCTGGGTATCGCGATAGATGCGCATGCCGGTGGCGGCCTGAACCGACACCACCATCAGCTTGACCTTGGTGTGCAGCTCCGGCCGGCGTTCCAGCAGGCGTTCGAAGGCCTGCAGGGTCTCGCGGATGCCCTTGGTATAGTCGGTGCGGCCCACCGCCACGATCAGCCGGCGGTCGCGGAGTTCCTCCTCGATTTCCGACTGAAGCGTCTGGTTGGCCTCGGTGTCGAGCACCTTGGCGACGAAATTCGGGTTGGTGCCCACCGGGAAGGCGTCGATGCCGACCTTGTGGCCCTTGTGGCGCACCGCCACCGGCACCTCGGGTTCCGACAGCGCCAGACCCGAAGGCGACATACCATCCTCCACCCGCGTGGTGGCATCCACCTGCACGTCGCGCAGCGCACGCGCGACATCGGCGAAGTTCTTGGCATAGCGCGGAATGTGGAAGCCGACCAGATCGCAGGCCAGCAGGCTGTCCACGATCTCTTCGCGCCAGGGCAGAATGTTGAACACATCCGGCCCCGGGAAGGGGGTGTGGTGGAAGAAGGCGATCTTCAGGCTGGGCTTGATCCGGCGCAGATAGCCGGGCACCAGCCAGAGATTGTAGTCGTGCACCCAGACCAGCGCATCATCCTCGGCCTGGGCGGCCGCCGCCTCGGCGAACAGCCAGTTCACCTCGCGGAAGGTGTTCCAGTCGGTGGTGTCGTAGCGGAACAGCCAGGGGAAGGAATGCAGGATCGGCCACAGCGCCTCTTTCGAGGTGACGTGGTAGAACATCCTGACCTGGTCGGCGGTCAGCGGCAGCCGCGAGACCGAATACCGGCCATAGCTGTCCTCGATATCGATCACCCGCTCGAAGCTTTCCTTGCGCTTGGGGCTGACCTGTTTCCAGGCCACCCACGCGCCCTTGCCTTCGGGCACGCGGCCGAAAAAGCTCTTCAGCGTCGGAACGATCCCGTTCGGGCTTTTGTTTTCACGATAGACGACGCGGTCGCCGACCACCTCTTCCTCATAGGGCTGACGGTGATAGACGATCACGAGCGATGACTTGCGGTTCATCCCTGTCCCTTTCGATCTCGGTTGCGGTCCCGGCTGGGGGCGGGCGGGTTCTGCCGGTACCGGCAGGCACCCGCGGGCTCAGTCGAGGCCGAAATGGCGGATCGCCTCGGCGATGCCGGCGGCACCGTGGCCGGTGCTCCGGTAAACCCAGGGCTTGTCGGTCAGCTGCTCAACGAGGCGCGGCTCGGAATTGCCGACCGCCACCCCTTTCAGTCCGGTTTCGAACAGCGAGAGGTCGTTCAGCGTGTCGCCGGCGACCAGAACCCGATCGGCCGGCAGGTTGAGGGTTTCGACCAGCTGCAGCAGGGTCGGCCCCTTGGCCACCCCCTTGGGCAGCACGTCCAGAAAGGTATCGGCCGAGAGCAGCCAGTCGAACCCGGCGGCCGCGATCTTGTCGAGGGTGGCGGTTTCAAGCTCGGCCGGCTCGTACCAATAACTCACCCGCCGCTCGAACGGCGTGGGCTGCAGCCGGATGCCGGGCTCCCCCGACAGCATGGCCTTGACCCGCTCGCCCGCATCGTTCCAGGCCCGGGCGATCGGCGCCTGTACCTCGTCGACCACCCGGAAATCGCGGCCGGCGACCACGGTGGTCCCCACATCGCCGATCACGAAATCGGGATGCGGCATGCCGGGTTCGGCGACCAGTTCGCGGATGAAGCCCAGATCGCGGCCGGTCACGAAGATCAGCAGCGCGTCGTTCCGGGCCTGAAGCGCCTGATAGAGCGCGCGCCGGTCTTCGTCCGAGCCCCCGAGGAAGGTGCCATCGAGGTCGGTTGCGAGTATCAGCTTGTGTTCGGTCATCAGGCGTCCGTCGTCTCGAGATCGCTCGCGCGGGTGGCGGGGTGGTCGATCGCGACCACCGGCTCCAGCGCGCGGCTTTCGGCCCGGATCGGGCGGGTGAGCAGGGCGGTCATTGCGGCATCGATATCGAGCCGGCCCCGGATGATGGCGTGTACCGCTTCCGAGATCGGCATCTCGACGCCCAGCCTGCGGGCCAGCGCGGTGACGGTCTCGGCATTCACGGCCCCTTCGACCACGGCCGACTTGCCGGCCAGCGCCTCGTCGGGCGTGGCGCCGCGGCCCAGCGCCAGGCCGAAGGTGAAATTGCGCGACTGCTCGCTGGAGCAGGTGAGCGTCAGATCGCCGATGCCGGCAAGACCGGTGACGGTCTCGCGCCGGCCGCCCAGCGCCTGGGCCAGCCGCTTCAGCTCGGCCAGCCCGCGGGTGATGATCGCCGCGCGCGGATTGGAGCCCAGCCCCCGCCCGGCGGCGATGCCGCAGGCGATGGCGAGCACGTTCTTGACCGCGCCGCCGACCTCGACCCCGGTCAGGTCGTCGGAGAGATAGGGCCGGAAACTGGTGGTCCCAAGCGTCACCGCCACCCGCGCCGCCAGCGAGGCGACCAGCGCCGCCCCCATGCTTTCAGGGTCGAGCGGCCCGTCCTCGTCATCGTCCAGCGGCTGAACATCGGCCGAGGCGATGGTGACGGCGGTGGGCTGGCCCTCGGCCACCTCGGCCGCGAAACTGGGGCCGGAGAGCACCGCCTGGGGGCGGCCGGGCATGACCTCGGCGATCACCTGGGTCATCAGCAGGCCGGTGTCGCGTTCGATCCCCTTGCTGCAGATCACGACCGGCATGCCCGGTGCGGCATGGCGCTCCACCTCTGCCGCCATCGCCCGCAGGAATTGCGAGGGGATGACCAGCAGGGCCAGATCGGCGCCGTCGAGCGCCTGCCCCATGTCGCCGGTGACGGAAATCCCGGCCGGCATGTCGTGGTCTGGAAGAAAGGGATTGCGGCCGCCGGCGCGGATCGCCGCCACGGCCTCGGCTTCGCGGATCCACAGACGGGTCTCACGCCCTGCCCGTTCCGCCACCATTGCGAGCGCGCTGCCCCAGGCGCCGCCGCCGATCACCGCCACCCGCCGGAACGGGGTGATGACGGGCACGGGCTCCGGAGCGTTGCTGCTCTCCTCGATACTCACCGCGATGATGCTCCCTCGTTGTTGTCGGTCGCGCCGATCGAACCGGCACGTTGGTCATAGATATATGCTGCGCTGCAGCGGAATGAAGGGTGTCCCGCGGAAAACCGCCAAAGGACGCGTGAAACGCACGCATCAAACGCTATGATCATATCACGATGCGCCAGCGGGCGCGACAGCGAAGGGACGAGCCTATGCAATGGTGGCGAGGTGCGGTGATCTATCAGGTGTATCCGCGCAGCTTCCAGGATACGAACGGGGATGGTGTCGGTGATCTTCCGGGTGTTACCAGGCGATTGGGGCACCTGGCGGCATTGGGCGTGGACGCCGTCTGGATTTCGCCCTTCTTCAAGTCCCCGATGGCTGATTTCGGCTATGACGTCGAGAACTATCGGGAAGTCGACCCGCTATTCGGAACGCTCGACGATTTCGATGTGATGCTGGCAGAGGCGCACCGGCTGGGGCTCAAGGTCGTGATCGACATGGTGTTGAGCCACACCTCGCAGCGCCACCGCTGGTTTCAGGAAAGCCGGCGCAGCCGCGAAAATGCCCGCGCCGACTGGTATGTCTGGGCCGATCCGCGCCCCGACGGTACGCCACCCAACAACTGGCTGTCGATGTTCGGCGGCAGTGCCTGGACCTGGGAACCGCGGCGGCGGCAATACTATCTGCACAACTTCCTGACCGATCAGCCCGATCTGAACCTGCACCTGCCCGCGGTGCAGGATGCCCTGCTCGACGAATGTCGCTTCTGGCTGAACCGCGGCGTCGACGGCTTCCGACTGGATGCCTGCAACTGCCTGACCCATGACCCGCAATTGCGGAACAACCCGCCGCGCCCCGACGACATGCCGCCGACCGAGGCGGTGACGCCCTCCAATCCGTACAACTATCAGCGGCATCTTTATAATAAATCACAACCGGAAACCCTTGGGTTCCTCAGGCGCCTGCGCGCGCTCACCGATGAATACGGCGATATTCTGCTGATCGCAGAGATCGCCGACGACGACAGCCTGAAGGTGATGCGCGACTATGCCGGGCCGAAGGCGCCGCTTCATACCGCCTATTCCTTCGCCCTGCTCGGCCCGGAATTCGATCCGCGCCATGTGACCGGTGCGGTCGACGCCTTTCATGCCGACGGCATCGACGGCCGGCCGGGGCGCGACGGCTGGCCCAGCTGGGCGTTCAGCAACCATGATGTCGAGCGGGTGGTCTCGCGCTGGGGCGGGCGGGATGCGCCGCCGGAATTCGCCAAGGCCCTGATCGCGCTGCTCTGTTCGCTGCGCGGCACGGTCTTCCTCTATCAGGGCGAGGAACTGGGCCTGCCCGAGGCGGACGTGCCCTATGAACAGCTGAAGGATCCCTACGGGCTCAACTTCTTTCCCGATTTCGCCGGCCGCGACGGCTGCCGCACGCCGATGCCCTGGGAGGATGGCGACCGCCATGCCGGCTTTTCCACCGTCGACGGCTGGCTGCCGATCCCCAACGACCATCTGCTGAGGGCGGTGGCGGCCCAGGCGGCCGACCCGCAATCGGTGCTGTCCTTCACCCGCCATTTCCTGCGCTGGCGCAAGGCCCGGCCCGAGCTTGTGACCGGCGACATCGACATCGTCGAGGCCACCGAGCACATGATCTGCCTGGTGCGCAGCCTGAACGGCCGCCGGCTGATGGTGGCGATCGAACTGGCCGGCCGCGGCGGATCGGTGGCACTGGCGGGCGAGGTGGACGAGGTGGACGAGGATCACCGCCTGGCGCTGGGCTGGGTGGAGGGTGACCGCGTCACCCTGCCGCCCTATGGTGCGGTTTTCGCCTGGCTGCGCGACTGAGCCTGCCCCCCCACCCCCGAAACGGGAGATGCGAGATGGATGATAAAATTCCCGGAACCTGCCGCTGCGGCGCGGTGACCTTCGAGGTCGAAGGCCGGCCGCTGATCACCATGGCCTGCCATTGCCATGAATGCCAGCACATGACCGGCAGCGCCTTTTCGCTCAGCAGCCTTTATCTTTCCGACCGCTTCCGGGTGACCTCGGGCACGCCGGTGGCGCGGCGGGTGGGGCAGATGGCCACGCATCATTTCTGCCCGGACTGCGCCAGCTGGCTGTTCACCCGCCCCGACGGCATGGACGAGCTGGTGAACGTGCGCGCCACCCTGCTGGCCGACGCGGCCGGCTTCCGCCCGTTCATGGAAACCTGGACCGCGGACAAACTGCCCTGGGCCACCACCCCCGCCACCCACAGCTATCCGGGCTTCCCGCCGATGGACGCCTGGCCGGCCCTGCTGGCCGAATTCGCCGGTACGCCAGCGACGCCCGGATCCTGACGGCCGCCACCGGCAGCTTCAAGGCGGCCCGGCGGGGGCCGCCTTTTTTATGGCCCCGGCACCCGCGCCACAAAACTCGAATCAATTCGAATTTACCGGCTTGAGTGCCTCAGGATCTCACGCTAGGCTCTTCTTCACATGGAATCGGATCGACTTCAGTTCGGGGGGAGCCGGATGACGTCGACGGTCGCAGACGCGCCCAGACAACGGCGTGGAAGGCTGCGTTTCGAGAGCATTCTCGACGCGGCGGAAAGCGTGCTCCAGCAGCGGGGCACCACCGAAATCAGCCTGCCCGAAGTGGCGGCGGCGGCAGGCGTGCCGCCGGCCTCTCTCTACCACTACTTTCCCAACACGCGGGTGCTGCTGTTCGAGCTGGCCCGGCGGTACATGGAGAAGTTCGAGGTTCTGGCCGAAGAGGAGGTCGATCACGACCGGCTCGAAGCCTGGACCGATCTGTTCCGCATTCATTGCGACCGGGCGCTCGATTTCTATCGCAGCCATCCGGTGGCGATGCGGCTGCTGCTGGGGCCGGAAAGCGGCTGGCAGATCCGATCGGCCGATCTGTCCGCCAACCGGCAGATCGGCGAAATCCAGTATGACCGGCTGCTGCGCCATTTCGTGGTGCCCGACAGCGACGAGCTGGCCCGCGCCCTGCCCGTCTCCATGACCATCGGCGATGCGATCTGGGCGCTGTCTTTCGCCCGCGACGGCGATGTGATGCCCGAGATGGCCGCGGAATCGCTCCGCGCCCGCATCGCCTATCTGCGCCTCTACATTGCCGAGAACACGCCCAAGCGCGTCCATCCCCTGGGGGGTTGAGCCATGACTGATCAGAACGAGACCGGGACCGGCCGCTTCGCCGGCGGCGCCGCCTGGGTCCGCGGCCGTTTCGTGCCGATGGACGAGGCCGTCCTGCCCGTCACCGACTGGGGCTTCACCCGGTCGGACGTGGTCTATGACGTGGTCCATGTCCATGACGGCGCCTTTTTCCGCCTGCAGGACCATCTGGACCGCTTCGAGCGGGCCATGGCCCGCCGCCGGCTGAAGCCGGCCGAGGACCGGGCGGCGATCGAGGCGATCCTGCATCGCTGTGTGGCGCTGGCGGGGCTGTCCCATGCCTATGTCGCCATGGCCTGTTCGCGCGGCCGGCCGCGGGTTGCGGGCTCGCGCCGCCCGGAAGACTGCGACAACCATCTGATCGCCTATGCCATCCCCTGGATCGACGTGATCCCCAAGGACGTTCAGGCCCGCGGCGCGCATCTGTGGATCGCCGGCACACCGCGCGTGCCCGATGCCTCGGTCGACCCCACGGTCAAGAACTACCAGTGGAGCGACCTGACCTCGGGCCTGCTGGAGGCCCATGACGAGGGGTACGACACCGCGATCCTGTTCGACCGCGACGGCTTCCTGACCGAGGGGCCGGGCTTCAACGTGTTCATCGTCTCGGGCGACCGGGTGCTGACCCCCGATCGCGGCGCGCTCCAGGGCATCACCCGCAAGACGGTGCTGGAACTGTGCGACGGGCTGGGCCTTGAGGGCCGGGTGGCGCCGATCACGCGCGAGATGCTGGACGAGGCCGACGAGGTCTTCACCACCACCACCGCCGGCGGGGTGATGCCGGTGTCGCGGGTGGGTGGCCGGATCCTGGGCAATGACCGGCCGGGCCCCGTGACCATGCGGCTCTACGACGCCTATTGGGCGGCCCATGCCGATCCGCGCTATGCAACGCCGGTGCTGCCGCTGGACGCGACCGCCGGGCTGGAGGCCGCCTGATGAGCACGGCAACCGGTTCCGGATCCGCACGGGGCGACCGCCCCGGCGGTGACCTGAGGGCAAAGCCGTTGTCAGGGCCGCGCAACGGCGCCCGGGAACTCTGGGCAGAGCGTCCGGAACCCGACGGGCCGGCGGCCGCCTGGTGCTATTCCGACCGGCGGAGCTACCGGCCGGGAGAAACGGTGCGGTTGCACCTGTCGTCGACCCTGAAAGCGGTGCGCCTGCGCATCCTGCGCGAGGGGGCGACGCCACGGCTCGCGGCCGAAATCGGGCCGCTGGAAACCGGGTTCCATGCGGTGCCCGAACGGGCCTGGGAAACCGGCTGTGGCTGGCCGGTGGCCCATGACTGGACCATCCCTGCCGATCTGGCCCCCGGCGGCTATCTGATCGAGATCCGCGATGCCGCAGACCCGGCCGCCCTGCCCCTGGGTCACCATCTGGTGGTGATCCGCAATCCGGAACCGGCGGGCGGCATCGCCCTGGTCGCCGCCACCGGCACCTGGTCGGCCTATAACGACTGGGGCGGCGCCAATCACTATTACGGCATGGACCCGGAGCGTCCGCGCGGCCGCTCCCCCATCCTCTCGACCCAGAGACCCTGGGCGCGCGGCCAGATCCAGCTGCCCGAGGGGGCGCCCCGGTCGGTGAACGCGATCCGCCCCCGCGGCCCCGGTCCGGCACGCTATGACTGCGTCGAATGGGCCTTCCTGCACGGCTTCACCAAATATTACGCGCTCGCCGGCTGGGCCTCCTACGAACGGCCCTTCCTGATCTGGGCGGAACAGGCCGGCTATCGGGTCGAGGTATTGACCCAGGAAGACCTCCATGCCGACCCGGCGGCGCTGGACGGCTATGACTGCGCGGTCTTCGTCGGCCATGACGAATACTGGTCGGCCGAAATGCGCGACACGGTGGACGGCTATGTCGCGCGTGGCGGCAGGGTGGCGCGCTTCGCCGGCAATTTCCTCTGGCAGATCCGGCTGGAGGACGATCTCCGCCGCCAGGTCTCGTACAAATACGATGCCCGCACCCATGATCCGATCCGGCTGTCGGGCGACACCACCCGCCTCACCAGCGCCTGGGAAGACCCGCTGGTCGGCCGGCCGGGGGCGGAAACCTTCGGCGTGAATGCGCTCCGTGGCATCTATGCCGCCTTCGGCGGCATGGCGCGGCGGGCACCGCGCGGCTTCACCGTGTTCCGGCCGGAACACTGGGCCTTTGCCGGCACGGGGCTCTGCTATGCCGACATGTTCGGCGACGAGGCCAATATCTTCGGCTTCGAAATGGACGGGCTGGACTACACCTTCACCGACGGCCTGCCGGAACCCCGCTTCACCGACGGCGCGCCGGATGGTCTTCAGATCCTGGCCATGGGCTGGGCGACCCTGGCCGAAGGCGGCCGGCCCGAAGACGGCTGGTCACTGATGCTGGGCGATGCCGATGCCCGCTTCCGCGCCGCGCTGCTGACCGACGATCAATCAGACGAGAGCATCCGCAAACACGCCCGCGGCAGCGGCATGGTGGTGCATTTCACCAAGGGCGCCGGCGAGGTGTTCACCGCCGGCACCTGCGAATGGGTCAACGGGCTGATCACCCGCGACCCCTATACCGAGCGGGTGACGCGCAACGTGCTGGACCGGTTTTGTGGGGGGCGGGTGCACGGAGGTTGATTGCCCCCCCAGGAACACTCCCCGTCTCTAAACCGTATTGCAGGGGCCCTTATCCTGCGTACTTTCCGAGGCCCGCGCTTAGCGCGGGTCTTCGTGTATCCGGGGTATGCGATGATGTACATTGCCGCCGCAAGCTTCCGGGAGTGCTGCACCCGAAGAAATCGTCGCAGCACTCCCGGACGTGACCGGGCAGAAATGACGCCCGGATATACAGGCAGTCAGGAGCCGACAGCCGTTACAGCTGCACCTTCTCCGTCCGCTTGCCGACGAAATCGCCCAGCCGGCCCTGGACGTCGTCGATGGCGGTCTGGACCATGCACATGATCAGGCCTTCGGTGTAAAGGCCGTCGGTGGCCGACATGTCCGAGATCTTGTTGATCGCAGTGACGATGGCGTAATTCGACAGCCGGGCATTGCCGGCGATCTTGCGGGCGAGGTCCAGCGCCGTCGCGCGGGCGTCGTCGGCGATGTAATGGGCAAGGCCCAGGCGCCGGCCCTCTTCCACATCGATCACGCGGCCGGTGAGCATCAGCTCGATCATGCGGCCGGGGGTGATGATGCGGGCGACGCGGACGGTGGCGCCGCCGCCGGTGAAGATGCCGCGCTGGCCCTCGGGCAGGGCGAAATAGGCGGTGCGGTCGGCGACGCGGACATGGGCGGCGGCGGCCAGTTCAAGCCCGCCGCCGACCACCGCACCCTGCATGGCCGCCACGATCGGGATGCCGCCATGCTGCATCTTGTCGAAGGCGCGGTGCCAGCCCTGGCAGACCCGCATGAATTCGGTCGGCGAGCGGCGCTTGGCGTGATGTTCCTTCAGATCCAGGCCGGCGCAGAAATGCGGGCCTTCGGTCTGAAGCACGATCGCGCCCACCTCGGGCGGCACGTTGGAGAAAAAGGCGTCGATCTTCGCCACCGCGGCCTCGTCGAGCGCGTTGCGCATCTCGGGCCGGTTGATGGTGACGATCGCGACATTGCCGTCGATCTCGATCTTGAGCACGTCGTCGGATGACGGGGCGGGAATGGTGGTCATGCTGGCTCTCCGGATCTGCTGGCGGATTACGCCGCGCACGGCACGCGGTGCCGGCGCCTTATCGGCAGGCATACGCTGAAATCCCGCCGGAAAAAATCCCACGACCCGCCGCCCGATATGCATAATCCGCCAAACTTCATCCCCCCATGCCAGGAGGGCGGAGACATGCACACCGATGCCGGCGACACGCTCTCCACCGGTTTCGTGCACGGGCTGCTGGAGGCGGCGGCCGGCATCACCACGCCTGACCGGCTGCGCGGTTTCGTGGCCGCGGCCGGCATCGCCCCCGACCTGCTGGATGCCCCGGCGGCACGCGTGACCCGCGACCAGATGGTGGCGCTGTACCGACAGGTGGCGATCGGCACCGGCGACGAGATGATGGGGCTGTGGTCGCGGCGGATCCGCACCGGATCCCTGAAGCTGCTGTGCACCGCCATCCTGGATGCACCATCCATCCTGACCGCGCTCTATCGCTTCACCCGGGTCTGGAACCTGCTGCTCGACGACTGGCGGCTGGAGTGCCACCGCCTGGGCGAGACCATCGAGGTGACGCTTGAGAGGGCGGCCGACGACGCCGTCACCCGCCCCTTCGGCCATGCGCTGATGATGAAGCTGCATCACGGCGTGACGTCATGGCTGGCCGGCCGCGAAACCCCGGTGACCGGGGTGGACTTCGCCTTTCCGGCCCCGGCCCATGCCGCCGATCATGCCCTGCTCTTCCCCTGCCCCGTGCGCTTCGACGCGCCGGTCACCCGGCTGTGCATGCCGGCCGCGATCGGGCGGGAGAGCTTTCGGCGCAGCCGGCAGGAGATGCTGCCCTTCCTGCATGCCGCCCCCAGGCAGTGGCTGTTCACCACGCTGCGCGAGCCGCAGATGGCCGACCGGGTGCGCGACGAACTGGCCCGCGATCGGGCCGGGCCCGCCGATCTGGCCGCGGTCGCCGCGGCCCTCGGCCAGTCCACCCGCAGCCTGTCGCGCCGGCTGGCCGAGGAAGGCACCTGTTTCCGGGCGGTGAAGGAAGCGCTGCGCCGCGACATCGCGATCCGCGAGCTGACCCGCACCGACCGGCCGATCGCGGCGATCGCAGCCGAGCTGGGCTTCGATTCCGCCGCGGTCTTCCATCGCGCCTTCAAAGCCTGGACCGGCAGCACGCCGGGGGCCTATCGCCAGCCCGGCGGCGGCGCGGCCGGCGGGGAGAGCGCCGCCCCTATTTCCCGGCGCGGAACACGAGCGGGTTCATGAGCCCCTTGGGATCCACCGCCTTGCGCAGCCGGGCGATCAGCTCGGCGCGCGGCTTCGGGCAGCGTTTGGCATAAGAGGCGGCCTTCAGCCGGCCGATGCCGTGCTCGGCGCTGATCGAGCCCGAGAACCGATCGACCACCCGATAGGTGATGTCCGACACGCCGTCGACCGCTTCCCTGGACGCACCGGCCGCCAGCTGGACGTTGAAGTGGATGTTGCCGTCGCCCAGATGGCCGAAGGGGTTGATCAGCGCATCCGGATGCACCCGCCAGATCGCTTCCGAGGCCGCATGGACGAAGGCCGGCACGTCTGACACCTGGACCGAGACGTCGTGCTTGATCTGGATGCCCGGCGCCAGACGCTGGCCTTCGACGATGGCTTCACGCAGCAGCCAGAGCGCCTTGGCCTGGGCCTCGCTTTGGGCAATCGTGCCGTCGGTGACGAGCCCGGCCGAGAAGGCCTCTTCGACCAGCCGGTCCAGATCCTCCTGCAGGCGTTCATCGGAGCGGCCGGAGATTTCGGTCAGCACCGTCCATTCCGGCCGCCCCTCCAGCGGATCGACCACGCCCGCCACATGGGCGGTGGCGAAATCGATGCCCTGGCGCGGGATCAGCTCGAAGCTTTCCACCGCATCGCCGGTGAACTCGCGGCAGAGCGACAGCAGCTTCGGCCCGTCGGCGAGCGAGGGCAGCGCGAAGAACAGGGTGCGGCTGGCGCGCAGCTGCGGGAACAGCTTGAGCGAGGCGGCCGTCACGATGCCGAGCGTGCCTTCCGCACCGATGAACAGCTGCTTCAGATCATAGCCGACATTGTTTTTGCGCAGGGTGGTCAGCTCCGACAGCACCGAGCCGTCGGGCAGAACCACCTCCAGCCCCAGCACCAGATCGCGCATCATGCCATAGCGCATGACATGGATGCCGCCGGCATTGGTGGCGATCAGCCCGCCGATCTGGGCGGTGCCTTCGGCCCCAAGGCTGAGCGGGAATTTGCGCCCGGCATCGGCGGCGGCACGCTGCACCGTCTCCAGCACGCAGCCCGCTTCCACCACCATCGAGAAATCGAGCGTGTCGAGCGTGCGGATCCGGTTCATCCGGCCCAGCTGCAGCAGGATCGAGGCGCCGTCGAGCCCCGGCACCGCCCCGCCGACCAGGCCGGTATTGCCGCCCTGGGGCACGATCGCGATCCCGGCCTCGGCACAAAGCCGCACCACGCCCGCGACCTCTTCGGTCGATTGCGGGCGCACCACGGCGATCGCCCGGCCCCTGTAAAGCTTCCGCCAGTCCTCGAGAAACGGCGCCATGTCGCCGTCATCGGTGATCAGACCGCGCGGGCCGGTGATCCCGCGCAGGCGGTCGATCAGGGTATCGGGCGCGATGGTGGCGGCGGCAGGCATGGGTCCGGTTCCTCCGAATGATTGGCCGCGGCGCGCATGCCCGAGGTGACGAGCGGGCCGGCGGCGGGGCGAGGATGGCAGGCTTGCGGGGCGCTGCCCAGGGCTAAATTCATACATCGGATTTCAGTTGTCAGACAACTGACGTCATGCTAGTCGTGACAACAGGCCGCGCCACTGGCATCAAGACCCCAAGGGGGCCCGCTTGCGGGACCCGTATCCAAGGACAAGGCGCGACAGACGGGGATGAAACACGTGACCGACCGCAGCGGAAAGGCGCCGGAACGTCAGTTCCAGGCACTCAATCGTCCGAAAAGACTGTCCGACGAGATTGCCCGGCAGATTTCCGAGCGGATCGCGACCGGCGTCTTCGCCCCGGGCGAACGCATGCCGACCGAGGCCGAACTCGCCGTCGAGTTCGCCGTGGGCCGCAGCGCCATCCGCGAGGCGATCGCGAAACTGAGGCAGGAAGGCCTGGTCACCACCCGCCAGGGTGTGGGCGCCTTCGTGACCGAGGATCCGGGTGCCGCCTCGTTCCAGATCGACACCGACGGGCTCAGGACCATCGAGGATTTCCGCCATGTGATGGAACTCCGCATGGAACTGGAGGTCAGCGTCGCGGCCATGGCCGCACGCCGGCGCAGCCGTGCCCAGCTGGAGAAGGTCGAAGAGGCGTTCCAGGCCCTCAAATCCCGGCTGGAGCGCGGGGAAGCGGCGGTCGACGAACAGCACGCCTTTCACCGCGCGATCGCCATCGCGAGCAACAACCCGCATTTCCGCGACTTCATGCAGTTCCTGGCCTCGCGCATCCGCGTGGCGCTGTCGGTGGAAACCGAACGCGCGACCGGCGGCCGCGATGCCGCGCGCAAGCTGCTGCGTGAATTCGAGGGGATCCTGACGGCCGTCCGCCTGGGCGATCCGGACAAGGCCCGCCGCGCGGCCTGGTTCCATCTGCTCAGATCCGCCGACCGCCTGGGCCTCCGCGGCCTGCAGGGTTGGGAAGAAAGCAGGATGACCTTGATCGGAGAGAATCTCATACCGGTCTGCGCGCCCGCAGATCCGCAGCCGCGCAAGCCGCGCTTCACCCCGCCGCCGGGCGCCTGCGACTGTCATGCGCATATTTTCGGCCCCGAAAGCCGCTACCCCTACACGCGGCACCGCACCTACACCCCGCCGGATGCCCTGCTGCCGGCCT
Source organism: Tistrella mobilis (assembly GCF_039634785.1). Taxonomy (NCBI): domain Bacteria; kingdom Pseudomonadati; phylum Pseudomonadota; class Alphaproteobacteria; order Geminicoccales; family Geminicoccaceae; genus Tistrella; species Tistrella mobilis. Next base: position 139,610 of record NZ_JBBIAB010000003.1, read on the forward strand.
ATAAGCACATGCTCGCCACGCTGGGCATCCAGCGCGCGGTGATCGTGCAGCCCAGCGTCTACGGCACCGACAACCGCGCAACGCTGGATGCGATCCGCGCCGGCGGCCCGGATTTCCGCGGCGTGGTGGTGGTGGACGAGAACATCGACACCGCCGAGATGGAACGGATGCACGAGGCCGGCGTGCGCGGCGTGCGCATCAACCTGCTGTTCAAGAGCGGGATCGAGGTCTCGGACGTCCGCCGCCTGGCCGAGAAGATCGCCCCCTTCGGCTGGCATATGCAGATGCTGATCGACGTGTCGGAATTCGCCGACATCCGCGAGACCCTGGGCCGCCTGCCGGTCGATGTGGTCTTCGATCATCTGGGCCATATGCCGACCTCGATCGGCACCGACCATCCGGGCTTTCAGGAGATGCTGTCGCTGCTGGCCGACGGCCGCGCCTGGGCCAAGATCTCAGGCGCCTATCGCATCACCTCGGCCAGCCGCACGCCCTATGACGACGTGGCGCCCTATGCCCGCGCGATCATCGCGGCCAATCCGGAACGGGTGGTCTGGGCCAGCGACTGGCCGCACCCTTACGTGAACATCCCGATGCCGAATGACGGCGACCTGCTCGACATGCTCGACGACTGGGCGCCCGACGCCGCCACGCGCGACCGCATTCTGGCAACCAACCCCGCCAGGCTCTACGGCTTCGAGGAGTCGTTTTAGCCCCTCGCCGGGCGGCCACTCCGTGGCCTTGGCCCCCGCCTCAATGGCGGGAGTCTGTTAGTCCCTCGGCCCAAGCGGCCACTACCGTGGCCTTGGCCGCCGCCTCAATGGCGGGAGTCTGTTAGTCCCTCGCCGGGCGGCCACTCCGTGGCCTTGGCCGCCGCCTCAATGGCGGCCTGGAACGGCTTTGGTAAGCCGTTCCCCCGCCCCCGTCTCGCGAACTGCCTGAAAAGCAAGAGGAACGCACCCATGGGTTTCACCCGACGCACCCTTCTCGGCGCAGCACTCGGCCTTGGCGCGCTGGTCGCCACCGTGCCGGCGATGGCCGCCGACGTGACCCTGAAGCTGGGCTGGACCACCTCTGACGGTGCGACCGACCCCTATGCGATCGCGGCGCGCGACTTCGCCGCGGCGCTGGAAGCCGAGATGCCCGGCGTGTTCGAGGTGAAGTACTTCCCGAACCGCCAGCTGGGCGACGAGAAGGAAATGATCGAAGGCATGTCCTTCGGCACCATCGACGGCGGCATCATCACCAATGCCGTGATCGCCAATGTCGAGCCGGCCTTCCAGCTGCTGGACCTGCCCTTCCTGTTCGCGAACGAGGCCCAGGCCCACAAGGTGCTGGACGGCGATGTCGGCCAGGAGCTGATGGGCAAGCTGCGCAATCGCGGCATCATCGGCCTGGGCTTCGCCGAGGGCGGCTTCCGCCACATGATCAACAACACCCGCCCGGTGGCCCAGCCCGACGACGTGTCGGGCGTGAAATACCGGGTGATGCAGAACCCGGTCTTCCTGGAAATGTTCAGCTCGCTGGGCGGCAACCCGGTGCCGATGGCCTGGGGCGAGACCTTCACCGCCGTGCAGCAGGGCACGATCGACGGGCTGGAAATTCCGGTCGCGGTCATCCAGGCCAACAAGTTCGCCGAGGTCACCAAGTATCTTTCGCTCACCCGCCATACCTATTCGGCGCTGGGCGTGCTGATCTCGAAGCGCAGCTTCGAGAAGATGACCAGGGAACAGCAGGAAGCGGTGCTTCGCGCAGCCCCCAAGGCGATCGCCGCCCAGCGCGCGCAGGTGGCCGAGAACACCACCAGGATCATCGAAGAGCTGAAGGCCGCCGGCATGACGGTCAACGAGATCAATGATCCCGCCGCCTTCCGCGCCAAGGTGACCGGCGTCTACGACCGCTTCAAGCCGCGGATCGGCGCCGAGCTGATGGACAAGGCCCTCGCCGAGGTCAACTGACCCCGGTGACGGACCGTCCGGCCGGCAGTGCGCCCCCCGCGCTGCCGGCCGGATGCCATTCCGGACCAGCGCATCCCCCCGACCCTGACGGCAGACGGTAGCTCCCCCATGTCGGCTTTGCTCCAGACCCTCTCGCGCGGGCTTGCCCGGGTGACCGGCTGGGTGATCGTGGCCATCACCACCGTGATGATGGTGAGCCTGATCCTCCAGGTGTTCTCGCGCTATGTGCTCGGCCAGGGCTTCACCTGGACCGAGGAACTCGCCCTGTTCCTGTTCACCTGGGTGGTGCTGCTCGCCGCCACGACCGCGATCCGCGACGACGGCCATGTCCGCCTGCAGCTGGTCATCGACCTGCTGCCCCAGGCGGCCCGGCGGATCTGGATGCGCGTCCTGACCCTCGCCGTGCTGATCTTCTGCGTGGTCTTCGCCGTGACCGGGGCCGAATACGTCTCGGCGACGCTGGGCCAGGTTTCGGCCGCGGTGCAATACCCGATCGAGGCGCTGCACATGGCGGCCCCGGTGACCGGCGTGCTGGGCGCGATCCACGCCCTGGCCCGGCTGCTGGCCCCGCAATCGGTGATCGACGGCACGCCCGAAACCGGAGGCATGGTATGAGCACCGCCGCAGCCGTTCTGCTGATCGCCTTCGCCGTCTGCCTGTTCAGCGGCGTGCCGATCGTCTTCTCGCTGGGCCTTGCCGCCATCGCCGGGCTCTGGGCCGCCGATTTCGACCTGATCGTGCTGGCCCAGCGGACGATTTCGGGCACCCAGGTCTTCACCCTGCTCGCCATTCCGGGCTTCGTGCTGGCCGGCGATCTGATGATGCATGGCGGGCTGTCGCGCCGCCTGGTCCGGCTCTGCCAGGTGCTGGTGCAGCATGTGACCGGCGGGCTCGGCATGGTGACCGTGCTCTCGGCCACCTTCTTCGCCGCGATCTCGGGCTCGGCACCGGCCACCACCGCCGCCATCGGCGGCATCATGGTGCCCGAGATGGAGCGCCACGGCTGGAGCCGCCGCTTCGCCGCGGCACTCTCGACCGCCGCCGGGCCGATCGGGCAGATGATCCCGCCCTCGATCCCAATGGTCATCTGGGGCGTGGTCGCCGAACAGTCGATCACCAAACTGTTCCTGGCGGGCATCGTGCCCGGCATCCTGATCGCCATCGGGCTGATGACGGTGTGCTGGTTCGCCGCCCGCGCCCAGGGCATCCCCAAGGCGACCCGCCGGGCGACCGCCCGCGAACTGCTGGTGGCGCTGAATGACGGCAAATGGGCACTGGCGGCGCCGCTGGTCATTCTGGGCGGCATCTATGGCGGCATCTTCACCCCCACCGAGGCCTCGGCGATCGGCGTCGCCTATGCCTTCGTGGTCGGCATGTTCATCTATCGCGAGCTGAAGGTCCGCGACCTGCCGGGCATTCTGCTCCAGTCGATGCGCACCACCACCATCGTCTGCAGCATCATCGCCGTCGCCTCGGCCTTCGGCTGGCTGGTCGCCATCGAACAGCTGCCGACGGTGATCGCCGAGGCCATCCTGTCGGTCTCGTCGAACCCGATCGTCATCCTGATGATGATCAACGTGCTGCTGCTGTTCATCGGCGCGATCATGGACAATGTGGCGGCGATGATCATCCTGGGCGGCGTGCTGACCAGCATCGGCACCAGCCTGGGGCTGGACCCGATCCATCTGGGCGCGATCGTGGTGATCAACTTCGCGATCGGCATGGCCACCCCGCCCTTCGGCTATTCGCTGTTCGTCGGCGCCGCGATCAGCAGGCTGTCGGTCGAAGAGGTCTCCAAGGCGCTCTGGCCGATGCTGCTGGTCAAGATCCTGGTGCTGGCGCTGATCACCTATGTCCCGTGGGTGGTGCTGGCCCTGCCGCGCCTGCTGGGGTGACCATCTTCAACCATCGTCCCTGACGGCGGCTGGCATCGCGTCGCGGTGATGAAATGCCTGATGATGGTTGGCTTTTGTCGTTGCCGGCGGTATTCCAGGCGAGACACCCCGGATGACAGAGATGGTCCGCGATGACAATCACCCGCTCTATCCTCATCGTGGCCGTCACTGCCGGCGCCATGATGTCCATCGCCACGCCGGCACGGGCCGGAACCGCGCCGGCCCCATGCGGCCCTGGCTTTGCGGCACCACTCCAGCTCGGCCCTCTCGCCAATGGCAACCCCGACCAGGCCTGGATGGCGCTGCCGGTCGTCCATCTCTGGGGGCTCGACAATGCTGGCATGGTGCAGGAAGACGGCCGGGCGATCCTTCAGGTCCGCTACCCCGAAGGATCGATAAACCCCGGCCGGCGGGATGCACCCAGAGGCGGGCTGGGATTCTTTCTGCCCGTCCCGGGCGCGCATGACGCCCGAGAGATCTGTTTGAGCTATGAGGTCCGCTTTCCCGACAGCTTCGCATTCGCACGCGGCGGGAAACTGCCCGGCCTCTATGGTGGGGATGCGCCACGCGGTGGCGCCACAGACCGTACGGAGGGATTTTCCGCCCGGCTCATGTGGCGCGAGGCTGGGGCCGGCGAACTCTATCTCTATGCACCGGATCAGGCGCAGCCCTATGGCCAGAGCCTGGGGCGCGCGCATTTCCACTTTAGGCCCGGGCATTGGACCCAAGTCGTCGAGCATCTGCGCCCGGGTGTGGATGGCCATCTGCGCCTGCTTATCGACGGTATCGAAATGACCTCGTTCCAGGGCCGGCTGCCCGTGGGCAGCGGCGCCGGACTGATGATGTCGACCTTCTTCGGCGGCAGCAGCCCAGACTGGGCGTCACCGCGCGACCAGTCTGCATCCTTCGCGGATATCACGATCTGGCTTCGGCCCTGACAGCGCGGGGCCGCCCTGCCAGCCAACCCGCTCAGCGCCCGCCGAATTGCATCATCGGTGTTTCAGCGGCCATCAGATCAATGTCGGAGCCCGAAGCCCGACCAAGCTGGCGGTCGGCTTGGCTGGCCACGTCGCCGATATAGGCGACGAACAGCACGAAGGCGATGACAGCGGCAATGTTGTAGACATACGACGTCAGACTGTTCAACACGGCGAGGCCGGTCGATCCTGAGCCAGCGGCCAGCTTCTGCCGGGTCCATTTCTGACGATAGGGATGAAAGCTCATGAACACCTTCACCACCGAGCCGACGAACTGAGTGTAATAGAGCAGCGCCGGGAACCAGGGGTGAAACCGCCCCCCATGCAGGCCGATGACTACACTGTTGAAGCTTCGGGTCAGGACGATCCAGAAGACATAGATCAGCAGAAACACCGGTGCATGGAGAAGGCCGAGGAGGCCCGCAAAGGTGGGGCCGATGAGCGTCGTCCACATCGACAGCCGCTGATCCAGCAGACACATCCACAGAAACCAGCCTGTACGATGTGGTCCCAGAGCCAGGGCGCGGCCATTGGCCCGGATCATGTTGCCATACCAGCGCGACATGAGCGAGAGACTGGCCGGCACGAAACCGCCTGCGGGCAGTTCTTCCAGCGGGTGAGCCACCGCATCCGGAACATAGAGCATGTTCCAACCGCTCCGCAACACCGCATACCAAGTGCTTTTGTCATCGCCGGTGAGCAGCGCAATCCGCCCCAGCCGCCAATGGTGTATCACATCGGAGCGCACGGCGACGATGAAGTCGGGGCGTGTAGCGATCTCCGCACGAAACAGCGACAATCGGCCGGTCAACACCATCACCTTGCGCGACAGCGACACCGAGCACATCAGCACACTGCGCTGTGCCATGCGCAGGCGATACCATTCACGCTGCAACGCGCTGCCCTTCACCAGCGGTACATTTTCAGTGGTCACGGCGCCGACATCAGGGTTCGTCTGTATGATTGATGCGGCCCTGGCAAGACAGCCCTCGCCGAGCAAAGTGTCACCATCCATCAGGATCACCTGTGAACCGGGCTTCGGATGGCGCGCCGCGATCAGTTCAAGGGCATCCGCCATGGCGTGACGCTTGCCCTTGCCCGCCTGGAACACCGGCAGCAGCACCACGCGCGCCGACTCGGCATGACGCCGCACCACGCGGCGCAGCACCTCAATGTCGGCGGGATCGGTTACACCGGCAATGATGGTGGCACCGCTGCCACAGGCTGCAATCTCGTCGATCAGGCGCCCATAGACCGCCGCGTTCATCTGCGCCGACATCCGGAAGCTGGTGACGAGGATATAAAAATAGGGAAGAGGCAGACGAGCGGCATCGGCGGCGGCGCGGATACGGGGAAACACGAAGAATTTGTAGCGGAATGCCCTGACGTAATGCATCGCCGCCCAGGAATACCGCCAGATCCCGATGATGCCGATCGTCGCAATGAACACCGTGGTGCCCGGGGTTAGCACGGCCGTTGGCACGATGCTGGCCAGGAAGATGATCAGCATGATCCAGAACGCGATACCGGCCCACATAGAGAAGCGTGGCGACGTCTCCTCATAGCCAGGCAGCAAAACCTTGAACCGATCCACCGGCCGCTTCATGTCGTTGGCTCACCCGGATTGGCGTCGGAGGTGAACCAGCCGATCCCTGTCAATTTGAACAGAAGATCGCCCGGATGGATCCGCATGGCGACAATCGCCGGCACGCCGCTCACGGGTCTCGGCATCGATGGCGGCAACGTCACTGTGACCAGCGCGAAACGGCTGACAGCCCGCAATTGCTCGGGCAGACCGGTTCTGCCGGTGCTGCGCGGGTTAAAATTGATCCGAGCGATCCGTCCGTCGATCTCTTCGGCCTGATCCGACAGAAGAACGCGCGCCTCACCACCGATACGGAGATAGCGGACCTGATCGATCGGCAGCAGCACATCAACCTCGGTGCCCTGATCGTGGCCATCGCCCAGCCCGTAAACGGCGGTGCCAGCTTCCACATATTCGCCGTCCCTGGCGCCCTGCATCTCGACCACGCAGTCGCATGGGCTGCGGACCACAAACCGCGCCTGTCGGGCACGCAGGGTCGCCTCTTTGGCTGAGAGTTGTTCGCGCCTCTCGGCAAGACTGCGGCGCACATCGCCGGGAGTCTGGCGGGTGGCGCGGGTGTCGCCGAGATAGAGACCGGCACCGGCAAGCTTCAGTTCATCCCGCAACCGCTGGAGGGTTGCCTTTTCGTCGGCCAGAGCAATCTGGGCCTGACGCAAGGCCACCTCTGCCTCGTCGACCTGCACGGCAGCTGCGCGGCCATCTTTCGCAAGGCCGGCCCGGCGATCAAACAGGCGCTGACGAACCGCGACCTCAGACGTCATCAGACGCACACGTGTATCGGCGGCGGCAATGTCGGCCTGCAACTGGCCCACCCAGGAGCCGAAGGCGGCCTCCACGTCAGACAGATGTTCTACCTCAAGCTCGATCTGTTTCTGCGCTGAAACGATCTCCTGTTCCAGCGCCGCAATATCCTGCGGATTGACCGGCGCGCTGATCTCGAAGAGAACGCTGTCGCGCGTAACCGTCTCACCGGTCGTCGCGGTTGCCGCCAGCAGAAAGCCTGCCTGCGGCGCCCGCATCACGATTCGGTCCGACGCCACCGCCGCATATTCGGATTGAACGGTCAGGAAACTCGACAGCAACGAGACGGCACCGAAGGCTGCCACGCCAATCGTCACCACCAGAATCGCCCCAAGCCGCAGCGCGGCCGACACTGCCCGCATCCGTCGGGTTGTTTCGTCGGAGAAACTGATCTCCGGAGGCATCCCGTGCGATGCCAGCCCAGCGACAGTGACAATGTCGCCCGCCAGGTAATTGTCGACGATGTAGGACAGTGCCTCGGCCTGATCCGCCGTCATGTCGACGAACTGAAAGCCACGCCCCTTGCCATCGACGACCCGCACTGCTTTCGCCAGCAGTGTCAGCGTCGCTTCGACATGCGGGAAGATAAAGATGAGGCGGCACTTGAAGACATCACCGGCCTCGCAGTCCGGTGCGGAGGCTTCGAGCCCGAATCCACCCAGGCTCCAATCCGCCACCACATGCCGAACACCGTTGATCTCGACGGTCAGGGGGATATCGATCCGCGGATGGACCCGCTGCCCACTCTTGCTGGTGATCGGCGAAGGGCGAGAGGTTGGGTCGGACGCACTCATGATATCCTCAATATCCTCGGCACTGCTTCAAGGTCGCTCGAATGGGTCATGGTCTGCAACGTCATGTCCCAAGGGTATACGCCCCATAAATGAAAACTTCCATACGATGCGGCATCGGATTGGCAGCCTTAATGACCGTCGGAAAGCTGCACGCAGGACATTACTCGATACTGCCGTCGGGCGTCCCTTGATAGGTCCTCGCGATTGCCCAGGCTCTCGACTGGCCGGTCGCAGTGGAATGCCCCACGCCCACCCTCGTTGACATCATCCTGTCAGCAGGATCGAAAACACTCTTCCCCCCCGCCTGTTCGGAAGATTTTTGCCCGCATGGGCAGGATCTTCGCCGGGTTCATCGCACAACGCATCCGACAGACAGGGTCGGTTCGGGCAGGATGGCGTTGGCGACGATCAACTTCGCGATCGGCATGGCCACCCCGCTCTTCGGCTATTCTCTGTTCGTCGGCGCCGCGATCAGCAGGCTGTCGGTCGAAGAGGTCCGCAAGGCGCTCTGGCTGATGCTGCGGGTCAAGATCCTGGTGCTGGCGCTGATCACCTATGTCCCCTGGGTGGTGCTGGCCCTGCCGCGACTGCTCGGCTGAAACCGGTCCCCGGGGTAGTTCTGCATGCCGGGGAAAACGCGGACACCATTAACCTCAGGTTTTTTTAACGGCCAGAAACTTTCTTGACGCGATCAATCCGCCTGCTACCGTCACCTCCGTGACCGGAAAGACCGCCCCGAGGCGCGGGATCCGGACGACCTGTGGTTCCGGATGAGGTACGGCCATGGCGCATATGGTCTTTGTGGAAACCACCCGCCCCGCCACGCGGGCGATCGATCATGCGCTGGCCATGGGGCACGAGGTGACGCTGATCCGATCCGGGCGCTTCGACTGGTTGTTACCGCCCGCCGAGCATGAGCGGATCCGCGCGCTCGACATCCGCAGGGTGGAGATCGCCGACACGCGCTCCGATGTGCTGATCGAGGCGGCGCTGCGGGATCTGATGGCCGGCGGGCCGGTGGATGCGGTGCTGACCGCCCTGCAGCCGGCCGCCACCCCGGCCGCGATCGCCGCCGGCCGGCTGGGCATCCGGGCGACGGCGGCACGGGGCATGATCAATGCCCGCGACAAGGCGCTGACGCGGGCGGCACTCGACCGCGCGGGGCTACCCTCGGTCGCCCATGCCACCGTCCGCACGCTGGAAGATGCCCTCGACGCCGCGGCGCGCATCGGCTATCCGGTGATCGTGAAGCCGGTGAACGGTCTGGGAAAGGCACTGACCACCTGGGCGAAGACGCCCGACGACATCCACCGCCATTTCGCCACCCTGGCCGGGCGCCGCGAGGTGCTGCAGACCGGTCTTGCCGACGAACTGGCCGATGCCGCCTTCATCGTCGAAGAGATCGCCCGCGGCCCGCTGCATTCGCTGGAACTGGCGGGCCTCGCCTCGGGCGCGAAGGTGCCGCTGATCCTGGTGCGGCGGAAGACCGGCCGTGACGATCCGGTGCTGGAGATGGGCTCCACCGTCCCCGCCCCGCTTTCCGCCGAAGACCGCCGGGCGGCGGGGGATTATGCGGTGGCGGTGGCCGAGGCGCTGGGCCTCGACATCGGCATCTTTCATATCGAGCTGATCATGACCGACAGGGGTCCGCGGCTGGTGGAGGTGAACCCGCGGATTGCCGGCGGCGCCATCCCCGATCTGATCCGCACCGCCACCGGCATCGACCCGTTCGAGCTGCTGGTGCGCGTCCATGCCGGCGAAAGCCCGGTTTCGGACTGGCTGCCCGAGACCTGTGCCGCCAGCCACAGCTTCATCACCATGGCCGAAGACTGCACCGTGCGCGCCGATCTGGCCCCCGACTGGTTCGAAGCCTTCCGGCCGCGCATGGCCTCGGGCGGTTGCGACATCCGCCCGGGGGCCAGCTACCGGCGCATGGATGGCAACCAAGCCGTGTTGGGCGTTGTCCGAATGGTTGCACCAACCATCGGCGAGGCGGCCGCCGCCTGCGAGGCGCTGCGGGCCGAGATCGCCGAAACACTGGGCGTGAAACTGGTGGAGCTGGTGGAATGAGCGGCACCACCCATCCCCTGCCCTCGCGGCTTGCGCTCTTCGCCGACCGGCGGTTCCTGCTGCTCTGGGCGGCGATGCTGGTCAGCGCCACCGGCACCTTCATGCTGCTGCTTGCGGTTTCGGCGGAATTGCTGAAGCGCCACGGCTCGGGGCTGGGTGCCGCCTCGGTCTTCGCCTTTCAGTGGATCCTGCCGGTGGTGGCGGTGTCGCTGGTCCGCCGGCTGGCGGAAAGCCGGCGGCTGCGCCGCACGGTGATCCTGGCCGAAATCGCCGGGGCCGTGATCTCTCTGGCGATCGGCCTGCTGCTGACCGCCGATCTGACCGTGGCGGTGCTCGCCTGCTTCCTGATCCGGGGCCTGGCCGAAGCGGTGACCAAGACCTCGCGGGTGGTGCTGGTCAAGCTGATGTTCCAGGGGCCGGCGCTGACCCTCGCCTCGTCCACCTTCAATCTGTCCTTTTATGTCGGCGGGGCGCTGGGCGGGCTGGCGGGCGCGGTGGCGGTAGAACATCTGCCGCTGATCGGCGTCTGCGCGGTCGACGCCATGACCTTCCTGATCTCGGCCGCCTGCTACCGGGCGCTGCCCGATCTGAGGCCGGCCGAAGACGCAGCCCCCCGCGCGCCCGGCCGGCGCCGGGGCGCGATCGCCGAAGCCCTGACGCTGATGCGCGCCGATCGGCGGCTCTGGCTGGCGGCAGGCTATGTGGTGGCGGCCACCGGCGTGCTGCAGGGGTTCCACAACACCGCCCGGGTGGTGCTGCCCATGCGCCATCTGGGGCTGGATGAAAGCGCGGTGATGCATCTGCAGATCACCAGCGGCCTCGCCATCATCCTGGGGGCGGTGGCGATCCCGGTGCTGGGGGCGCTGGCCCGTCATCGCAGCTTCGCGCCGCTTACCCATCTGGGGGCCTGCGTGATGCTTTGGGCGGTGACGCTGGTCGCCGGCGAGACGGGGCTGCATCTCGGCTATTTCGTCTATATCTTCCTGTTCGAAGCCGCCTTCACCGCCGCCCAGGCCCAGCTGATCCAGGCCACGCCCAGCCGCGACATGGCCACGATGCAGGCGGCGGTGGGGGCGCTGGGCACCAGCCTGCTGATCGGCTGCACGCTGTTGAGCGGCGCGCTCGCCGATCTGATGCCGCTGCCGGTGGTCGCCGCGATCACGGCCGGGATCGGGGTCGTCATCCTGCTGGGTATCGAGGCGGGCAGCCGCCACGGCATCCGCAAGGCGGCCGGTATCTGATGAAGGCCCATATCTGGTGAAGGCCCATATCTGGTGAAGGGACTGCTGCACGACCGCAACTTCCTGCTGATCCAGGCGGCGACGCTGATCAGCGCCACCGGCAGCTTCATGCTGCTGCTGGCGGTTTCGGCCGAGCTGTTGCGGCGGTCGGGATCGGGGCTGGGGGCGGCGTCGGTCTTCGCCTTTCAGTGGATCCTGCCGGTGCTGGCGGTGTCGGCCGTGCGCCGGATTGCCGATCTGCCGGGGCTGCGGCGGGTGCTGATCCTGGCGGAACTGGCCGGCGGCGCGCTGTCGCTCGCCATCGGCCTGCTGCTCACGGCCGATCTGCTGCCTGCCGTGCTCGGCTGTTTCCTGCTGCGCGGCTTCGGCGAGGCGGTGACCCGCACCGGCCGCGTGGTGCTGTTGCGCCGGCTGTTCGACGGCCCGCGTCTCGCCGCGGCCGCGTCCAGCTTCAACATCGCCTTCTATACCGGGGCGACGCTGGGCGGCGTGGCGGGCGGGCTGGTCGTCGGGCGGCTGTCGCTGACCGAAATCTGCGCCGTTAACACCGCAAGCTTCGTGGTGGCGGCGCTGTGCTGGCGGGCACTGCCGGATGCGCGCGCTGCGGCCGATGCCGCCGGAAGAGGTGGCGGCGCCCTGCGTGACGCCCTGCGGATGATGGCCGGCAACCCTGCCCTGCTGCGCCAGGCCGGCTATGTCGTGCTCTCGACCGGCGTGTTCCAGGGCTTCCACAATGCCGCCCGCACCCTGTTGCCCATGCGCGGGCTGGGGCTGGACGACCGGGCGGTGATGCATCTGCAGGTGGCAAGCGGGCTTGCCATCATCCTGGGGGCGGTGCTGGTGCCGCTGCTGGGCGGGCTCTCCCGCCGCCGCTGGCTGACGCCCTGCGCCTCGACGCTTGCCTGCCTGCTGCTGGCGGCCGCCAGCCGCGCCCCCGGGCTCGGTCTGCTGATCGCCGCCTATCTGGCCTTCCTGGTCGCCTTCGAACTGGCATTCACCGCCGCCCAGGCCGGGCTGATCCAGGCCGCGACCACCGGCCAGATGGCGACCATGCAGGCCGCCGCCAATGCCGGCGGCACGGCCCTGGTCATCCTGGTGACGCTGGCGACCGGCGGCCTGGCCGATCTGATGCCGATGGCGGCCGTGGGCCCGGTGATCGGCATTCTGGGGCTGATGCTGATCGCCGGGCTGGAGCTGGCCGCGCGGCGGGCTCAGGCGATGCTGTCGACCACGCCGCCATCCACCCGCAGGGCGGCGCCGGTGGTGGCGGACGACAGCGGCGAGGCCAGATAGACCGCCAGATTGGCGACCTCGTCGACCGAGGCGGCGCGCCGGATGAGCGAGCCCGGCCGGTTGTCGGCCACGAAATTCGCAGCACTGTCTTCGATCACATCCCCGTCCACCGGCCGGCCATCCGCCTCCAGCATGCGCCGGAGCCCGCGGGAGAGGGTCGGGCCGGGCAGAATGGCATTGGCGGTGACGCCGGTGCCGGCCAGCCGCTTGGCAAGCCCCCGCGACAGGGCCAGACAGGCGGTTTTGGTGACGCCGTAATGGATCATGTCGGCGGGGATGTTGAGCGCCGATTCCGAGGACAGGAAGATCACCCGCCCCCAGCCGCGATCGACCATGCCCGGCACCAGCGCCCGCGACAGGCGCATGCCCGACAGGAAGTTGACCGCCAGGATCTGCTGCCAGAGGTCGTCATCGGCCTCGAAGAAATCGGCCGGGCCGAAGAAGCCGACATTGTTGACCAGAATGTCCGGATGCGCGACCGCCCCGGCCAGGGTGTCGCAGCCGGCTTCGGTGCCGAGATCGGCGGCGACACCGCGCACCTCCGCCCCGGGCACGGCCTGCTTCAGCGCCGCCACTGCCTGGTCGACATCCGGCTGGTGCCGGCCGTTCAGCACCACGGACGCCCCCGCCCCGGCCAGGCCGCGGGCGATGGCATGGCCGATGCCGGCTGTGGAACCGGTGACGACGGCCGAGCGGTCGGTGAGATCGATCTTCATCGGGTTTGCCTCCAAACGACTGCGGGATCGTCAGAGGTGCGAACGCCGTGGCAGGCGATGCGTTCCGGCCGGACCGATCAGCGATAGCCGGTGGGATCGGCGGCCAGGCCCGCCTCCTGCACCTCCACCAGATAGCGGAAGCAGTCGGGGCGCGACCCGTCGAGATCGTCGATGCCATAGACCCGGGCCAGTTCGCCGCTGGAGGTCGAGCCGCCGTTCCAGCGCATCCGCCGGGGGTCTGCCGCCAGCGCCGCAATGCCGCGGCCAAGGAAACGGGGGGTTTCCGAGATGCAGAAATGCGGTTCCCGCGCAATCGCCTCGCGCCAGCCGGCCTCGGTCACGCCGTAATGGTCGAGCATCATCTCGGACCGCATCCAGCCCGGCGTCACCGCGACCGAACAGCAGCCATGGGGCTCAAGATCGCGGCCATGGGCCCAGGCCATGCGGATCACCGACATCTTGGCCAGATCGTAGAAGGGCGACAGCCGGTAGCGGCCGGCATTGTAATCGGCGGTGCCGTCGGTCACCTCGACCAGAACCCCGCCGGGCCGGCGGATCATCAGCGGCAGCAGGTGATGGGCGGCGATCAGATGGGTGTCGACCGCGTTGTGCAGCAGCCGCAACCCTCTGTCGAGATCGTGCCCCCAGACCGGGACATTCCATTCGGTCAGCAATTCGCCGCCCCAGACATCGTTGACCAGCAGGTCGAGCCGGCCATGGGCCGCGTCGATCCGGGCGGCCAGCGCGGCCACCGCCGCCGGGTCCAGATGGTCGAGCACGACCGGAATGCCGCAGCCGCCGGCCGCCGTGACCAGGGAAGCCGTTTCCTCGATCGTCTCGGGCCGGTTGTAATCCGAACGGCGGCCGGCGGTGGAGCGGCCGGTGACGTAGACCGTGGCCCCGGCGGCGCCCAGTTCGACCGCGATCCCGCGCCCGGCGCCGCGCGTCGCGCCGGCGACCACGGCAATCCTGTCCGAAAGAGCCGTCATGAACCCTGTCTCCCTGGAGAGGGCGCTTCCATCTGCGCCCCGGATAATTTATAAACGAATATTCATTTATAATGAAAGCCCGAGATCTGCAAGGGGAGGACCACATGGCCCGCCGACGCAGCCTGCCCGACGACCGGATTCTGGAGATCACCCTCGCCCTGATGCACCGGCTGGGGCCGCAGGCGGTCACCTTTGCAGCGGTGGCGGCGGAAACCGGACTGTCCGGCGCCACCCTGGTCCAGCGCTTCGGCAGCAAGCCGGCGATGATCCGGGCCGCGCTCGATCTTGCCTGGACGCGGCTGGAGACCGCCACGGCCGAGGCGATCGCCGCCTGCCCGCCGACGCCGGACGGTGCGGTCGCCCTGCTCGCCGGGCTCTCGCAGAGCTATGGCGACATCGACAGCTATGCCGACGGGCTGATGGTGCTGCGCGAGGATCTGCGCGACCCGGAGCTGCGCGCCCGCGGCACCCGCTGGGGCAACGGCCTGGCCGCGGCGATCGACCGCTGCTTTCCCGGCCAGCCGGGTGCCGGCCGGCTGATGATCACCCAATGGCAGGGCGCGCTGATCTGGTGGGGCTTCGCCCCCGACCGGCCGATCGACCGGGTGGTGGCGGAAAGCCTGGGCAGCCTGGCAGGGCTGCTCGCCGGACGGCCGGTCCCGGCGGAACCGGCCGGCGGCGGCTGAGCGCGCGCGCCAACGCCTCCCCCCTCAACGCCTCGCCACCGCCTCACACGGGGCGGCGTCAGGCGGTGGCGCCCAGATCTTCCGAGATGATCCGGCAGCGTTCGGCCAGCAGCAGGGCGGCCGGGTGGTCGGGGTCGGCGAGCGCGCGGTCGGTGCCGATCAGGGTCAGCACGCATTGCGCCTCGTTCTGCCAGTCGAGCACCGGGCTCGAAGCGGCGGCAAGGCCCGGCACCACCGAACCGTCGACGGTGGCGACCCGGCGGGCGCGGATCTCCTCCACCAGCGCATCGACATCGACCGGCGGCAGATCCCGGCCGGCGGCACGGGTTTCGGTGGCGAGCACCGGCGCGGTGACGCTTTCGGGCAGCCAGGCCAGAAAGGTGCGGCCGGTGGCCGACCGCAGCAGCGGCATCACCGATCCCAGGCTGAGCGCGCCCACGAAGGGCACCCGGCTGCGATGCAGCCGGACGACGACGGCGCCGTGCAGGCTCCAGACCGCCAGATGGGCGGTGAACCCCGAGGCCTCGGCCAGTGCCGGCAGTTCGGCCGCGGCCCGCGCCACCGGATCGAGCCGGCCCATGGCGGCCAGCCCCAGCTGCAAGGCGATCGGCCCCAGATCATAGCGGCCGCCATCGCCATCCTGCACCACCAGCCCGTCGCGGACATAGCTCGCCAGATAGCGATGGGCATTGCTGGCCGAGATGCCGGCCGCCTGGGCGATGGCCTTCAGCGGCAGCGGCCCGCCGGCGCGCATCAGCACCATCAGCACGCGGTTGCCGATCTCCACCGACTGAATGCCGCGCGATCCGGCGGCCGCGCCGATCGCGCCCCCCTCTTCCAGCTCGATCGCTGCCATGGCGGGGTCCTGTCCTCCCAGTGTTTCCGACGCCTTGCGGCAGATCGCCGCCGCGGCGATCGACCGCATGGGCGCCTGCATTGGCGTTTGCTTCTGAGCAATCGTTTTGCTAATAGAGAATACAGAGCCCGAAGACGGGTGACAACATGTCGCACCGACGGCCGGCGATCTTCAGTGTCGCCCCGGCCCAACGGTCGCAAAGCAGAGGCCGGGTCATCAGCGGGTCGCGTGGGAAACGCCGCCGTCCTCCCGGCATGTGCCCATGGAGGAATTCAGATGACCGCTCCCACCGCTTCAGGCCCCACCGCTTCCGGCCTCCCTGAAAGCTACGCCGCCGAACTCGACCGGCTGGACATGGCGCCGCTCTGGACGGTGCTGGCCGATCTGGTGCCCGAACATCCGCGCCCGAAGGCCGTGCCCCATCTCTGGCCCTATGCGACCGCGCGCGAGGTGCTGCTGGAAAGCGGCCGGCTGATTTCGGCCGAAAAGGCCGAGCGCCGGGTGCTGGTGCTGGAAAATCCCGGCCATCGCGGCGAGCACCGCGCCACGGCGTCGATCTATGCCGGCCTGCAGCTGATCCTGCCCGGGGAACGGGCGCCCGAACACCGCCACACCCAGTCGGCGCTGCGCTTCGTGATCGAAAGCGACGGCGCCTATACCACGGTCGAAGGGGCGCGGGTCGACATGGCCCTCTTCGATCTGGTGCTGACGCCGCGCTGGCGCTGGCATGCCCATGGCCATGACGGCCGGCAGCCGGGGGTGTGGCTGGACGGGCTCGACATCCCGATGATCAGCCTGTTCCAGGGCGGTTTTGCCGAGCGGATCGGCGACAACGAGGCCCCCGCCCGCCGCCCGGACGTGTCGCCCGCCATGCATGCCGCGGGGCTGCGGCCGGCGGCCGGCACTGCCGCCGCCGCCCATGGCCTGCTGCATTATCCCTTCGCCAGCTGGCGCCCGGCGCTGGATGCCGCACGTGCCGCAGGCGGCGTGGAGCCCCATGACGGCGTGCGGCTGGAATTCACCGACCCGGCCACCGGCGGCCCGGTGCTGCCGACGCTGTCGGCCTTCGCGCAGCTGGTGCCGGCCGGGACCGCCACCCGGGCCGTGCGCCGCACCGAAAGCGCGATCGTGGTCGGTGTCGAAGGTCGCGGCACGCTGGAAATGAGCCGCGCCGACGGCAGCCGCGTGGCGCTTGCCATCGGCCCGCGCGACGTGGCCGTGATACCCTCCTGGTCCGATCTGTCGATCACCGCCGAAGCCGGCGAGGACCTGGTTCTGTTCAGCCTGTCGGACCGGGCGGCGCAGAGCGCGCTCGGCCTCTATCGCGAGGAACGTGCATGACCACCGCTGCCACCAGCCCGGAGATCACCGCCGGCGGCACCGCCCCCACCGTCGTCGTGCCCGTCGAGGGCGGCGGCGGCTTCGCGGTGCGCCGGGTGTTCTGCGTCGGCCGCAACTATGCCGCCCATGCCCGCGAGATGGGTCGCGACCCGGATCGCGAGCCGCCCTTCTTCTTCACCAAATGGGCCGAAAGCGTGGTGCCCGGCAGCGGCACCATCACCTATCCGCCGCGCACCGCCAATTATCACCACGAGGTCGAACTGGTGGTGGCGATTGCCGAAGGCGGCGCCAACATCCCGCAGGACCGGGCGCTGGATCATGTGTTCGGCTATGCGGTCGGCCTGGACATGACCCGCCGCGACCTGCAGCTGGCCGCCCGCGATCTGGGCCGGCCCTGGGACGAGGGCAAGAATGTCGAGCAGAGCTGCCCGATGGCGGCGCTGGTGCCGGCGGCCCGCATCGGCCACCCCGATCGGGGCCGGATCGTGCTGACGGTGGACGGCGCCGTGCGCCAGGAGGCGGACCTTGCCGACCTGATCTGGAGCGTGCCCGAGATCGTGTCGATCCTGTCGGAGAGCTGGAGCCTTCAGCCCGGCGACCTGATCTTCACCGGTACGCCCGCGGGCGTGGGGGCGGTGGTGCCGGGTGCGGTGATGCATGCCGAGATCGACGGCCTGCCGGCGCTGGACGTGACGGTGGCGGCGGCCGGCTGACGGGCGCCGGAAGAAAGACGGGTGCGGCCGGCGGGGAATGACCGGCCGCCCCTCCATGACATTGGGGAGGAGACGACCATGCGCGGTTTTATCGCGGCGGCCTTCGGGGCCGCCCTCACCCTCGCCGGTCTGGGCGGCGGTGTGGCGCCGGCCGCGGCGCAGGAGACGGTGACGCTGAAGATCAGCCACTATCTGCCGGCCAGCCACGGCTTCCAGGCCGATTTCCTGGGCCCCTGGGCGGAAGAGCTGGAGCGGCGCACCAACGGCAAGGTGAAGGCAGAGATCTATCCCGGCACCAGCAGCTTCGGCAATGCCGCCCGCCAGGCCGATCAGGTCCGCGCCGGGGTGATCGACATCGCGCTTGGTCTGCGCGGCATTCCGCGCGGCCGGTTCGAGCGCAGCTCGGTCTTCGAACTGCCCTTCGTCGTCAGCGAGGCCGGTGCCGGCACCAGGGCGATGTGGGAGATGTACAAATCCGGCGCGCTGGCCGACGACTACAAGGATTACAAGGTTCTGGCGCTGTTCGTGCACAATGGCGGCCTGTTCCACACCACCTCTGTCCCCGTCCATGAACTGTCGGATCTGAAGGGTCTGCGCCTGCGCACGCCGAGCGAGGCGGTGTCGGTGATGCTGCAGTCGCTGGGCGCGAGCGCCGTGGGCCTGCCGCCGAGCGAGATTTACGAGAACCTGCAGAAGGGCACGCTGGACGGGCTGGTCACCACCTGGGACCTGGTCGGCGCCACCCGGCTGAACGAGGTGGTCAAGTACCACACCGACGGCCGGGTCTATACCGCGGCCTTCTACGTGCTGATGAACAAGCGCAAGTATGAGAGCCTGCCCGCCGACGTGAAGCAGGCGATCGACGAGACCACCGGCGATGCGCTGGTCGCGAAGTTCGGCGACTGGTGGGCGAAGTGGGACAAGGCCGGCCGCGAGGACGCGGTCGCGCGCGGCCACGAGATCATCGAGATCGACGAGGCCACCCGCAACCGCTGGCGCGAAGAGCTGACGCCGATGATCAACGCCTATATCGAGCGGCTGCAGAACAACGGCGTCGCCGATGCCCGCGCGCTCTACGACCAGGCCCGCGACCTCACCGCCCGCTACGAGGCCGCGGAATGACCAAAAGCCCTTCGGCATCGCCCCGGCCCGCACGCGGCGGTGCCGTCCGGCTGATCGACGGCCTGATCGAGGCGGCGGCGCTGTTCGGCGTCGCCTGCCTCGGCATCGGGATCGTCGCCACGGTGGCCGATGTTCTCGGCCGCCAGGTTCTCGGCTTTCAGGTGACCGGCACCGTCGACCTCACCCAGCTGGCGGTGGTTACCTGCGCCTTTCTCTCCCTGCCCTTCGGCTTCCGTCGCGGCGCCCATGTCGCGGTCGAACTTCTGGACGACCGGCTGCCGCCCGCGGCCCTGCGTGCGCTGGATCTGCTGGCCGGCATCGCCGGGCTGGCGGTCATGTTCGTGATCGCCTGGCGCGGCTGGGGCGAGCTGGAGCTGGCGCTCGACTATGGTTCGATCTCGCAGGATCTGGGCCTGCCGCTCTGGATCCATCGCGGCCTGGTCGTGGCCGGCGGCGCGCTCGGCGTGCTCGCCTGCCTGATGAACATGGCCGAGGCCCTCGGCCTCTGGTCACGCCCCGCGCCCGCCCCTGCCGGCGCCTCCGTCTCCGTCAACGAGGGCTGAGTTCCCATGGATCTGACGATCGGCGTGCTCGGCTTCGTGGCCGTGCTCGTGCTGGGCATCCTGCGCGTGCCCGTGGCCGTGGCGATGGCCGTGGTCGGCCTGGCCGGCGGTGCGGCTCTGGGCGGGCTCGACGGCATTCTCTATCTGTCGGGCACGCTGCCCTATGACGCGGTCTCGCCCTATGGCCTGTCGGTCGTGCCGCTTTTCGTGATGATGGGCGTGTTCGCCGGCCGTGCCGGGCTGTCGCGGGCGCTTTACGACGTGGCGGATCTTCTGGTCGGCCGCTTCCGCGGCGGCCTCGCCATGGCGACGATCGGCGCCAGCGCCGGCTTCGGTGCGATCTGCGGGTCCAGCCTCGCCACCTGTGCGACCATCGGCAAGGTGGCACTGCCCGAAATGCGCCGCCACGGCTATCCCGACGATCTGGCGGCGGGCGCGGTTGCAGCCGGCGGCACGCTGGGCGTGCTGATCCCGCCCTCGGTGATCATCGTGCTTTATGCGCTGATCACCGAACAGTCGATCGGCGCACTGTTCGCCGCCGCCCTGGTCCCCGGGCTGATCGCCACCCTCTATTACATGATCGCCGCCCGGATCTCGGCCCGCCGGCTGCCGCGGCGGGGCGAGCGCCCGCAGGAAGCCGCGCGTAAACGCGGCGACTATACGGAAGAAGAAGCCGCGCAAAAGCGCGGTGGGGGCCTGCGCCTGCTCGCCATCGCCGATATCGTGGTGCTGTTCGGCCTGGTGATCGGCGGCATCTATGCCGGCCTGTTCTCCCCCACCGAAGCGGCCGCGATCGGTGCCGGCGGTGCCGCCCTGCTCGCCTGGGTGCGCGGCGGGCTGAAGGGCGGCGAGCTGCGCGGCGCGATGGTGGAAACCGCGCTCACCTCGGGCATGATCTTCCTGATCCTGATCGGCGCGGCGCTGTTCAACTATTTCGTCGAGACCTCGGGCCTGCCCCAGGCATTGGTGGGCGCGATCGCGGCCGCCGGCCTCGGCCAGCTGGAAGTCATCCTGCTGCTGGTCGCCTTCTATCTGGTGCTCGGCTGCTTCATGGACAGCATGTCGATGGTGCTGCTGACGGTGCCCGCGGTCTTCCCGCTGATCCAGGCCAGCGGTATCGATCCGATCTGGTTCGGCATCCTGCTGGTGACGGTGGTCGAACTCGGCCTGATCACGCCGCCGATCGGCATGAACCTGTTCGTTCTGAAGGGCATCGATGCCCGGCTCGATCTGGGTGTGGTGATCCGCGGCGTGCTGCCCTTCATCGGCGCCGATGTGGTGCGGGTGGTGACGCTGATCGCCCTGCCCCAGGTCGTGCTGTTCCTGCCCCATCTGCTCGGCTTCTGAGGACCCTGCCCCCCATGACCATCGAACCCGATACCGCCGGAACCGATACCGTCTTCCACGGCTATTTCCGCTCCTCCGCCGCCTATCGCTGCCGGATCGCCTTCAACCTGAAGGGCTTTGCGCCCGCGCAGCGCTTCGTGCATCTGCGCAAGGGCGAACAGAAGAGCGCGGCCTACAAGGCGCTCTCACCCGCAGGGCTGGTGCCGGCGCTGGAAACGCCGCGCGGCGTACTCACCCAGTCGCTCGCGATCATCGAATGGCTGGACGAGACCATGCCCGATCCGGCGCTGCTGCCGGCGGATGCCTGGACGCGTGCCAAGGCCCGCGCCTTCGCCCAGACCATCGCCTGCGACATCCACCCGGTGAACAATCTGCGGATCCTGGGCTATCTCAAGACCCCGCTCGGCCACGACCAGGCGACGGTCGACACCTGGTACCGCCACTGGATCGCCGAGGGCCTGAGTGCCGCGGAAGCCCTGGCGCAGGATGCCGGCGGAGGCGGCCGCTTCCTGTTCGGCGACCGGCCGGGCCTCGCCGAAATCTGCCTGGTGCCCCAGCTCTACAATGCCCGCCGCTTCGCCTGCCCGCTGGAGGCCTATCCGCGGCTGCTGGCGGTGGAAGCGGCCTGCAACGCCCTGCCCGCCTTCGCAGACGCCGCCCCCGATCGCCAGCCGGACGCCGAGGGCTGAAGCGGCAGCCCCTCAACCCCGGGCGCCGGCAGCCTTCGCGAGCATGGCCACGGCGCGGTCGACCTCTGCCTCGGTGGTGAAGCGGCCGAGGCCCAGGCGCAGGGCCGCCGTCACCCGCGCCTCGGCGAGTTTCAGCGCCCGAAGCACGTAGGACGGCTCCACCGCCGCCGAGGAACAGGCCGAACCGGCCGACATGGCGATGTCGGGCAGCGCCCGGATGATCCGGTCGGCCTCGGTGCCGGGGATCGAGAGATTAAGGTTGTGCGGCACGCGCGGCATATGGCCGGGGGCTTCGCTTCCGGTGAAGGCGGCGCCGTTGATTTCGGGCGTGAGCCCGGCGGCGGTCAACCCCGCCAGCAGGCGCAGATGCAGCCGGCCGATGCGCTGCGTTTCTTCCGGCCCTTCCTGACGCGCCAGACGGGCCGCCTCTCCCAGGCCGACGACCAGGGGGGTCGGCAGGGTGCCGGCCCGCAGGCCGCGTTCCTGACGGCCGCCGTCGAACAGCGGCTGGATGCGGTCCTCGATCCCCCGGCGCACGAACAATGCGCCCACGCCCTTGGGGCCGTAGATCTTGTGGCCCGACAGGCTGAGCATGTCGACGGGGGCACGGCGCAGGTCGAGCGGGATGCGCCCTGCCGCCTGGGCGGCGTCGGTATGGACCAGGGCGCCCCGCTCATGGGCGCGGGCGGCGATGTCGGCGACCGGCTGGACGGTGCCGATCTCGTTGTTCACCGCCATCACCGAGACCAGCAGCGTGTCGTCGCGCAGCACCGCCGCGACCGCATCGGCCCGCACGATGCCGTCGGGGCCGGGCGGCACCACCGTCACCTCGAAGCCATGGGCTGCTGCCATGCGCTCGGCCGCCGCCAGCACGCAGCGATGCTCGATCGCGCTCACCACCAGATGGCGGCGCGGATCGCCGGCCGCCACCGCCGCCAGCGCCACGCCCTTGATCGCGAGGTTGTTCGATTCGGTGGCGCCCGAGGTGAAGACGATCTCGCCCTGATCGGCCCCGATCAGGGTCGCGACCTGGCGCCGCGCCTTGACCACCGCGGCATCGGCATCCCAGCCCCAGCGATGGGTGGCGGAATGCGGATTGCCGAACTGGGTGGTGAGATAGGGCATCATCGCCTCAAGCACCCGCGGGTCCATGGGCGTGGTCGCCTGGTTGTCCAGATAGATCGGCGCCGCCGGACAGTCGGTATCGTCGCTCATGCGGCCGGGAGCCTCCATAGCGGTCATCGCATCACGTCTCCGTCACCGGCCCGATCGGGCCCCCGGTTGTCGTTCCGTCGCAGCCGGCACCCGCCAGATGACGCGCGCGCCGCAGATCTCATTCGGCGGCCGCCCGGTTCCGCCGGGCCGCCATGCGGCACCAGGCGGCGATGAAGGCCTCGGCATCATCGACCGTGCTGCCGGCCCCCAGGCTGACCCTGATCGCCTGGCCGGCCAGATCCCCCAGCCCCATCGCGGCCAGCACCGGGCTTGCCGCCACCTTGCCCGAGGAGCAGGCGGAGCCGGCCGAAACCGCGATCCCGGCCAGATCCATCCGCATCACCTGGGTTTCGGAGGCGATGCCCGGCAGCACCACCGACAGGGTGTTGGCGACCCGGCCAAAGGCGGCATCCCGCCCCGGGAACAGGACATCCGGCGCCGCATCGGCAAGTGCCGCCTGGATCCGATCGCGCAGCGCCGCCAGACGCAGCGCCTCGGCCGCCCGATCCGTGGCGCACAGCACCGCGGCCGCCGCCCCGAAACCGGCAATGCCGGCCAGGTTCTCGGTACCGCCGCGGCGGCGGTATTCCTGCCCGCCGGGGATCAGCGCCGCAGGTTCGATCTCCGGCCCCGCGACCAGCACGCCCACACCCTTGGGGCCGCCGATCTTATGGGCGGAGAGTGACAGGAAATCGACGGCACCGCACAAGGTTCCGAGGTCGAGCCGTCCGGCGGCCTGCACCGCATCGCAGGCGACGCGCCCGCCCCGGGCATGGACCAGCGCCGCGATCTCCGCCACCGGCTGGATGACCCCGGTCTCGTTGTTGACCGCCATCACCGCGACGAGCGCACCGGCGCCGCCATCCGGCAGCCGATCCAGCGCGGCCGCGACCGCATGCGGGTGGACGACGCCCTGATCGTCGACCGGAATGCGCGGGGCATGGGGCGCCGCCGCCAGCACGCTGTCATGCTCCACGGCCGACACCGCAAGCGGGCCCACCGCGGCCTGATGCAGCATCCAGGCATTGGATTCGCTGCCGCCCGAGGTGAACAGCACCCGGTCGGGCCGGGTGCCGCAGAGTGCGGCGATCTCGGCCCGGGCCTGTTCCACCACCGCCCGCGCGGCGCGGCCCTCGGCATGAACCGAGGACGGGTTGCCGGCCAGATCCAGCACCTCGATCATCCGCGCCCGCGCCGCCGGCAGCAGCGGCGCACCGGCATTGTGATCCAGGAAATGACGCACGGCACCGGTCATGGGTGATCATCCCGATGCGCCGCGGCCAGATCGGCGATGCTGACCCGGGCGAGCCTGTCGCGGACCCCGGCATCGACCGCCTGCCAGAGGGCGACCACGCCGCAGCCGAAACGGCCTTCCACCCCCCGCAGCCGGCCATCGCCGCCTTCGACCGCGGCCACCACATCGGCGACGCTGATCGCCTCGGGCGCGCGGGTCAGGCAGTAGCCGCCGGCAGCCCCCCGGGCGCTGCGCACCAGGCCGCGCCGGCGCAGCTTGCGGAACAGCTGCTCCAGATAGGCGGGCGGAATATCGGCACAGGTCGCGATGTCGGAAATACAGGTCGGCGTGGCGCAGCGCCGCCGGGCCAGTTCGACCATGGCCACCACGGCGTAATGCGCGCGGGCGCCCACCCGGACCACACCCGACCCGCCCGCCGCCTCCCGCGCGGCCGGGCGTGCATGCCGGGGCAGATCGGCGGTCCCGGAACAGTCGGGGTCGGCGGTTTCGATCGCGGCACTGTCGAAGCTGTCGGGCATGGGGCGCAGCCTGGCGTTTGTGGGGCGGGTGGGGCGCAGATCCGGAAAGGTCAGCGCCGGTCGGCGGCGCCGGGCAGGCGATGGATACGGGCTTCGGCATCGGTGACCGCCCGGGCATGGGCGTCGGGGTCGAGCCCGGCCTCCAGCTCGCTCACCCGCGCCGACAGGCGCTGCACCTCGCTCAACAGCCCGTCGACGATCCGCGACATCGGGTCCGGCAGGTCGGGAGTACCGATCGCATAGGCGTCGAAACGGCGCATCTCTTCGTCCAGCCCGCCGCGGGCCTTGACGATCCGGCCCGGGATGCCGACCACGGTGGCGCCCGGCGGAACGTCCTTGACCACCACGGCGTTGGAGCCGATGCGAGCATCGGCGCCGACCGTGATCGGCCCCAGAACCTTGGCACCCGCCCCCACGATGGTGCCTTCCAGCACGGTGGGATGGCGCTTGCCCTTCTCCCAGCTGGTGCCGCCCAGGGTCACGCCCTGATACAGCGTGACGTTGTCGGCGATCTCGGTGGTTTCGCCGATCACCACGCCCATGCCGTGGTCGATGAAGAAGCCATGGCCGATGGTGGCGCCGGGATGAATTTCGATGGCGGTCAGGAAGCGCCCCAGATGCGACACCCAGCGCCCGAGCAGCTTGAAATTCCGCCGCCACAGCCAGTTCGCGACCCGGTAGATCATGATCGCGTGGAAGCCGGGATAGCAGAGAATCACCTCCAGCCGGCTGCGCACCGCGGGGTCACGATCGAACACCACGTCGATCTCGCGTTTCAGGCTCTTGAACATGGCCTCGCACCGTGTGATATCATCCGCCACCCTGCGTCCGGCGACGGACTCCGTTATGGCGCCCCGACCGCTGCGCGCGACCCGACGTCGTTTCGACGGACTCTACGGATATCCGACCGAAACAGTCAAGATTGTCCGTCATCACCGGCCCCCGCCCGGGCGCTTAGACGTCGGCAACGACAATACTGGGAGCAGCAATGCCCGAAGTGATCATCAACGGACCCGAAGGACGCCTTGAAGGCCGGTATCACCACGGGACGGCGAAAAACGCGCCGATCGCGCTGATCCTGCATCCGCATCCGCAGCATGGCGGCACGATGAACAACAAGGTGGCCTACACCTTGTTCCAGACGTTCAAGGCCCGCGGCTTTTCGGTGCTCCGCTTCAACTTCCGCGGCGTCGGCCGGTCCCAGGGCAGTTTCGACAACGGCCAGGGCGAGCTGTCGGATGCGGCATCGGCCCTCGACTGGATGCAGAACTACAACCCGAACGCCACCGGCTGCTGGATCGCCGGCTTCTCGTTCGGGGCCTGGATCGCCATGCAGCTGCTGATGCGCCGGCCCGAGATCGACGGCTTCATCTCGGTCGCGCCGCCGGCGAACATGTATGATTTCACCTTCCTCGCCCCCTGCCCGTCTTCGGGGCTGATCATCCATGGCGACCGCGACGACATCGTCTCGCCCGATTCGGTGACCAAGCTGGCGGCGAAGCTGAACAGCCAGAAGGGCATCACCATCGAGCACAAGGTGGTACCGGGCGCCGACCATTTCTTCGGCCAGCAGCTGGAGACGGTGGCGGCGCTCAGCGACGATTATCTGACCCGCGCGGGGCTTTGAGGCGCGGAAAGCGGAACCCGGATGATGGGGATAAGCGGCAAAGAGCCACGGACGGATTAATTTCGGCCCAGGTATAACGTAGGGGGCCGATTTTGATTGTCGCCGTCCACTATCTCAGCCACGATTCCCCGCATCTTTTCATGGGAGAAACATCATGCATGCTACCGTTGCTCCCCCATTCGTTCCGGTCGGGAAGATCAAATGCTTCGGGCCTTTCGGGCCGAAATACGAGGTCGGCCATGTTCTTCGTCAGTTGGACGATGGCGATTGGATGGTCGAAGTCACAATGGTCGAGACTGGCGAGACGGCCGAGTACCGCTTGACGCACCTGTCGGATGATCCTGAGGCAAGCTGATGTACGCGGTGGCTTTCGATCTGGTGGTCGCCGATACCGAGAAACATCATCCCAAGGGTGTCACCCAGGCATACACCGAAATTGGAGCGGCACTCGCAGATCACGGCTTCCGCCGTGTGCAAGGCAGCCTGTACGTTACCGACGACGAGGACATGGCAAACCTGTTCCTGGCAATACAGTCGCTGCGATCAAAAGCATGGTTTCCAAGATCTGTGCGAGACATCCGCGCATTCCGCATTGAACAGTGGTCCGACTTTACTTCAGTGGTGAAGGCATAAACACAGGGCCTGGCTGTTTCGGCCCCCACCTGCCTTCACATAGAACACGCCCCCTCAGCTGCGCCTCAACAGGCGCAGCGCATTGGCGGTGACCAGCACGGTGGCGCCGGTATCGGCCAGGATCGCCGGCCACATGCCGGTCAGTCCGGCGATGGTGGTGACCAGGAAGACCAGCTTCAGGCCGATCGCGATCGCGACGTTCTGACGGATCACGCCCATGGTCCGGCGCGACAAGTCGATCAGCGCCGGCACGCCGGTGACGCGGTCGTCGAGCAGGGCCGCATCGGCGGTTTCCAGCGCCACATCGGTGCCGCCGCCCATGGCGATGCCGACCGAGGCCGCCGCCAGCGCCGGGGCGTCGTTGATGCCGTCGCCGAGTTTGGCGACCGGGCCGCGGCCGGTGCGGGTCAGATCCTGCACGATCCGGGCCTTGTCTTCGGGCATCAGCCCGCCATGGCCCTCGATGCCGAGACGGGCGGCCATGGCCGATGCGGTGGCCGGGGTGTCGCCGGTCAGCATCACCGCGCCGATGCCGCGGCGCTTCAGCGCCGCCAGCCCGTCCAGCGCATCGCCGCGCGGGGCATCCTCCATCGCGATCAGGCCCAGCGGCCGGCCGGCCTCGGCCAAGACCGCGATGCTGTGGCCGGCCTCCCCCGCACGCGCGATCGCCGCGGCCAGGTCCGCATCATTCTGTCCGCGGCCATTGCCGAGCAGAAGGCTGCGTCCCTCGACCACCCCGCTCAACCCCTCCCCCGGGATCGCACGAACATCGCGCGCCGGCGGCAGGATCAGGCCGCGGGTGCCGGCCTCGTCCAGGATCGCCCGGGCGATGGGGTGGGCGGCGCCGGTCTCCAGCGCCGCCGCCAGGCGGACGACATCATCGGCCGCCAGCGTGCCGAAACCTTCGACCGTCACCACCCGCGGCCGGCCCTCGGTCAGGGTACCGGTCTTGTCGAAGGCGACGGTGCGGATGGCCGCCAGCTTTTCCAGCACCGCACCGCCCTTGATCAGCAGCCCCCGGCGGGCGCCGGCTGCAAGCCCCGAGGCGATCGCCGCCGGGGTCGAGATCACCAGCGCGCAGGGGCAGGCGATCAGCAGCAAAGCGAGGCCGCGATAGATCCAGACCGACCAGTCGGCGCCGGCCAGCAGCGGCGGCAGCACGGCGGTGGCGAGCGCCAGCCCCACCGCAATCGGCATGTAGATCCGGGCGAAGCGGTCGATGAAGCGGGCGACCGGGGCCTTGGCCTCCTGCGCCTCTTCCACCAGCCGCACCACCCGGGCGATGGTGTTGTCGGCGGCGGCGGCCGTCACCCGGATGGTGATCGCACGATCCTGGACGACGGTGCCGGCGAAGACGTCGTCGCCGGTCAGCTTCTCGCGCGGGACCGATTCGCCGTTGACCGGGCTTTCATCGATCAGCGCCGCCCCCTCGATGACCGCACCGTCGGCCGGCACCCGGTCGCCCGGGCGGACCAGGACATGATCGCCGACGGCAAGATCGGCCGCCGGCACGTCATGCACACGGCCATCGGCCGCAACGCGCCGGGCCGTGCGCGGCACCAGATCGGCCAGCGCCTTGATGCCCTTGCGCGCCCGGGCGGCGGCAACGCCTTCCAGCAGTTCGCCCACCGCGAACAGGAAGACCACCGTCGCGGCTTCGCCGGCGGCCCCGATCGCCAGCGCGCCGAGCGCCGCGATGGTCATCAGCATCTCGATGGTCAGAACGGATCCGCCGCGCGCCGCACGAAACGCCTGGCGCGCAACCGGCGCCAGCCCGATCAGCGCCGCGATCACGAAGGGCCAGGGATCGGCCACCGGCCAGGTCACCTCCAGCACCATCGCCACGGCCAGCATCAGCCCGGCGATGCCGACCAGCCGCGCCTTGGGGGTCTGCCACCAGGGGCCATCGATCGCGGCGCCATGGGCGTGCCCCTGGTCATGATCATGGTCATGGTCGTGATCGGTGCCGCAGCCCGCCGCCGGCGGGCCACCGATGGTGTAGCCGAGCGCCGTGATCGCCGCCTCCACCGCCGGCCGGTCCGGGGGCGTGGCGCCGGCGGGCGTCTCCACCCGCACCGTGCCGCCGGTCACGTTGACGCTGACATCCGACTGCGGTGCGACCCGGCCGACCGCCCGCTCGATCTTGAGCGCGCAGGAGGCGCAGTCCATGCCGCCGACCGACAGGCGGAGCACGGGGGCGGCACCGCCTTCGATGGCGGCTTCGGGGTCGTGAGGGCTGGCACGTCGCATCGCAGGGCCTCGCAGTTCGGGGGGAACGTCCTTGGATGCCCCCGATCCTGAGACCTACAGCGACTGTAGCTTCAAGCCCTTTTTTGCGAGCCGGTCGCACCCCACATGTCGAACAGCATTCCCGAGGGGAGACCCGGCATGACCGGCGGCAGGGCCGCGGCCCTTTCCATCGGATCCCTGGCGCGCGAGACCGGCGCCAAGGTCCAGACCATCCGCTATTACGAACAGATCGGCCTGCTGCCGGAACCGGCGCGCACCGCCGGCAATCAGCGGGTCTATGGCAAGAGCCATCGCGACCGGCTGGCCTTCATCCGCCATGCCCGCGAACTGGGCTTCCCGCTGGATGCGATCCGCGAACTGCTGTCGCTTTCGGACGACCCGGCCGCCCCTTGTGCGACCGCCGACCATATCGCCCGCGACCAGCTGGCGGCGGTGGAAGCGCGCATCCGCCGGCTGGAGGCGCTGAAGATCGAACTCGAACGCATGCTTTGCGATCATGCCCGCACCGGCACGATCGCCGATTGCCGGGTGATCGAGGTGCTGGCCGATCACAGCCATGGGCATTGCGTGGTTCATCACGAAGAAGCGGAGGCCGGGGCGGAGCCGGCCGACATGGCCGCTGCCGTGAAAACTTCGTGAGGCATCAGGAAGCCCGCGTCAGAGGCGTGGGAGTGTGATATCCAAAAGCGTCGGGTCGCATGAACAGGCCTGATGCAGTGTGACGGACGGGCAGTCAGGCGGACGGGCAGTCAGGCAGACGGGACGGGCGGGCATGGTGACGTTTTCGATGAAGCGGGCGGGCTGTGCGGAGCATCGCCGGACCGCACGTGGCCGGGGCAGCGATTTTGTCGCCTTCTTTCGCGCCTGGATGGGCGATCCGCTCCGGGTCGCCTCGGTCATGCCCTCGGGCGAAGGGCTGGCACGGCTGATCACGTCGGAAGTGACGCCTGCAACCGGCCCGGTCCTGGAGCTCGGCCCCGGCACCGGCGTGTTCACCCGGGCCCTGCTGGCGCGCGGCGTGGCCGAACGCGACCTGACCCTGATCGAATTCGGCGCCGAATTTGCCGGCATGCTGACCCGCCGCTTCCCCGAGGCGCGCATCGTGCAGGCCGATGCAGCGAAGCTGAAGCAGTGCCGGCTGTATGACGGCGCCCCGGCCGGCGCGGTGATCAGCGGCCTGCCGGTGCTGTCGATGCCCGCCCGCAAGGTGATGGCGATCCTGACCGGCGCCTTCGGCTATCTGAAGCCGGGCGGCGCCTTCTACCAGTTCACCTATGGGCCGCGCTGCCCGATTTCGCGCCGGATTCTGGACCGGCTGGGGCTGAAGGCGGTCAAGATCGGCTCCACCCGCCGCAATCTGCCGCCGGCCTCGGTCTATCGGATCACCCGGCGGCCGGCGCTGAAATCAGTGGTTGCGGCCTGATACCTGACCCACCACCTGCGCCCGGTGCAGCGCCCCGCCGGTGACCGCACCGTCGGTGGCGGTGGTCGAGGCGTAGGAGAGGGCGAGCCCGTCGGCCGCCCGAACCGCCAGCACCGCGAAGGCCTGGGCTTCAAGCGCATCGCCGTCGAGACCGACCTCGTCCACCGGCGCGACCGGCAGGTTGGACCGCGCGGCGATGGCGGCGCGCAAGGTGCGGTTGTGGCGGCCGCCACCCGCCAGCAGCACCCGTTCCGGCGGTTCGGCACCGGCGGCGACCGCCAGGCTGAGGCCGCGGGCGACCGCACGGGCGGTGAACTGCGTCAGCGTTGCGGCCGCATCGGCCAGCGGCAGATCCGCCACCAGGTCGAGTGCCGCGGCGAAGCGGTCGCGATCGAGCGATTTGGGCGGCGGCCGGTCGAAGAAGGGATCGGCAAGCAGCCGGCCCAGAATCGCCTCGTCGGCATGACCGCCCGCAGCCGTGCCGCCATCCTGATCGAAGGCCTGGCCGGTGCGGCGGCGCATCAGATCGTCGATCAGCGCCCCGCCCGGCCCGCAATCGAAGGCGAGCAGCCCGCCATCGGCACCGATGAAGGTGAGATTGGCGACGCCGCCGATGTTCAGCACCGCAACCGGCGGCGCCACCCCCGCCCAGGCCATCATCGCCCGATGGACCACCGGCACCAGCGGCGCACCCTCCCCGCCCCGGGCCATGTCGGCGCGGCGGAAATCGGAGACCGTGTCGATGCCGGTCAGGGCGGCGAGCCTTGCGCCATCGGCCAGCTGCACGGTGATGCCCTCGTCCGGCAGATGCAGCACGGTCTGGCCATGAAAGCCGATCAGCCGGACATGGGGGGCGATCTCAGGCACCGTTTCCAGCAGCGCGGTTACGGCGTCGGCCTGGGCGCGGGTCAACGCCGCCTCGGCCCGGGCGGCATCGACGAGCGGCGCCCGGCCGCCCAGCAGCCGGGACAGCGCCTCGCGCAGATCCGCCGGATAGGGCCGGAACAGGGTCGGCCCGAAGCCGGTGATGTCGACCCCGTCGGTTTCGACCAGGGCGGCATCGATGCCGTCGAGCGAGGTGCCGCTCATCAGCCCCACCGCCCAGACCGGCCGGCGGCGCGGCGCGCCGTCATCGGCAGAGGCGGCAATGACGGTGGGGTCGGGATCGGCCGGCACCGGCCGGCCGGCCATGCGGGCTGCGATGGCGACCAGCGATGGCGGAGCGGGAAAGCCCAGCGCGCGGGCGCGCGACCAGTCCTGTGCCGCCGGCCAGCCGGTGACGGCGGCCGTGGGCGCCGCCTCGGGCGCGATGGTGATCAATTCCGCCGCCTCTGGCCCCGCGACGCGGGCAACGGCGCCGACAAGATCCCCCGCCCGTATGGTGCGCGCAGGCAGGGCCACCAGCGGGTCGCCGCCCAGCGCCGCCGCCGGCAGACCGGCCAGCCGGATCAGCCCGTCCACGGTGGAGGCGACATCGGAAACCGCAAGCTTCAGCCCCGCCGGCAGCGGCAGAACCACCGCCTCTCCGGCAGGTGCTGCCGACAGCACCCGGGCCAGGCGGGCGACCGCGCTGGTGCCGCCGGCGGCGGCCGGCCGGTCGATGATGCTGGCGATGCGGGCGATGCGCGGATCGACCACGCCGCGGCGGCCGGCATCGGCGAGCAGCAGCTCGGCCGCGGCCTTGGTCGCGCCATAGGTGGTGGCCGGGCGCGGCGCATCGTCGTCGCCTGCGCTCGCCCGCGCCGTCGGCCCGCCATGGACCGAAATGGTCGAGGCGAAGACCAGCCGCGTCTGCCGCCCGCTTGCGGCGATCGCCCCGATCAGATGACGCACGGCATCGAGATTGAGGGCGGCCGCGGCCTCGGGATCGGCCTCGCCCGAGGGCGTGTTGCCGGCGGCCAGATGGAAGATCAGATCGGCCCCGGCACCGATCAGTGCGCGCACTGCATCGGCGCGGGTCAGATCGACGGCAAGCGGGCCGCCGCGGGCGACCTCGTCCAGCCGCTCGATCGGCCGGGCGGTGCCGTCGATCAGGATCGTGCCCGCCGCCTTCAGCTGCCCGACCAGCGCCCGGCCGATGAAGCCGGTCGCCCCGGTCACGATGATGCGCATCGGTCACGTCCCTCCGAGACTGCGTTGATCTGCCTGACGACGGATCGTCATCCCGCGGCCAGTCATCCCGCGGCCAGTCATCTCGCGGCCCGTCATCTGGCGGCCCGTCATCTGGCGGTGCGGGCGGTTTCATGCTACATCCGCCCGCGTATCCAAACCCGGTCGGCCCCCTGAACCATCCACGGCCGGCCGCTTTCGTGCAAGAGGAACCCTGCCGATGACCGATCGCCGCTACGTGTCCGACTTCGTGCGCGTAATGGTCGAGCGCGGCTATCTCCACCAGGCAACCGACCTGGAGGGGCTGGACGAGCGCTTGAACCAGGGCACGGTCGCCGGCTATATCGGCTTCGACTGCACGGCCAAAAGCCTGCATGTCGGCAGCCTGGTGCAGATCATGATGCTGCGCTGGCTGCAGAAGACCGGCCACAAGCCGATCGTGCTGCTGGGCGGCGGCACCACCCGGATCGGTGATCCGACCGGCCGCGACGAGGCCCGCAAGATGCTCGACGATGCCGCCATCGCCGAGAACATGGCCGGCATCCGCCAGGTCTTCGACAAGTTCGTGCAGTTCGGCGACGGCGCCACCGATGCGGTGATGGTCAACAATGCCGACTGGCTGGACGGGCTGGGCTATATCTCGTTCCTGCGCGACTATGGCCGGCACTTCTCGGTCAACCGCATGCTGACCTTCGAGTCGGTCAAGCTCCGGCTGGAGCGCGAGCAGCCGATGTCGTTCCTGGAATTCAACTACATGATTCTCCAGGCCTACGACTTCCTGGAACTGTCGCGCCGGCAGAACTGCCTGCTGCAGATGGGCGGCTCGGACCAGTGGGGCAACATCATCAACGGCGTGGAGCTGGGCCGACGGGTGGACGAGCGCGGCCTGTTCGGCCTGACCTCGCCGCTGATCACCCTCGCCTCGGGCCAGAAGATGGGCAAGACCGCGGGCGGTGCGGTGTGGCTGAACGCCGAGATGCTGTCGGCCTATGACTACTGGCAGTTCTGGCGCAACACCGCCGATGCCGATGTCGGCCGCTTCCTGAAGCTGTTCACCGAACTGCCGCTGGACGAAATCGCCCGGCTGGAAGCGCTGGGCGGCGCCGAGATCAACGAGGCCAAGAAGATCCTGGCCCATGAGGCGACGAAGATGGCGCATGGCGAAGAGGCGGCGCTCTCTGCCGCCGAAACCGCCCGCCGCACCTTTGAGGAAGGTGCCGCCGGCGAGGATCTGCCGGTGATCGTGATCCCCGCCGCCGAACTGGATGCCGGCATCCCGGCCTTCGAACTCTTCGCCCGCGCCGGCCTCGCCCCCAGCCGCAAGGAAGCCCGCCGCACCATCCAGGGCGGCGGCGCCCGCCTGAACGGCGAGAAGATCGAGAACGAACAGCAGCCGATCACCACGGCCTGGCTGGCCGATGGCCAGATCAAACTGTCGGCCGGCCGCAAGCGCCACGCGCTGGTGAAGATCGGCTGAGCCGCACCGGACAAGCGGTCGGGACGACATGCGGGCGGCACCGGTTGGGGTCGCCCGTTTTCCTATGCGCGCGCCATCATGTCGACGGGGTCCGTTCTCCGCGTTCATATAGTTCGTCGCGCGTCCACCTGCCGGCATTGACGACGTCCTGTCGGGACAGGCGGTCGAGCAGGCGTCGGCGCGCTGCAGTCACCCGCACCTCTTCGTCCTGGTCATCGACCGGCAGGGAACTGCGGGTCGCGTCATCTTCCGTCATCCTGATGGCCTCCCCCGTTGGTGCGTCGCGTCGAGTTTACGACGCCGCCTCAAACGCCGCACCGATCTCCAGCATCACCTCGTCCGAGACCATCGGCACGATATAGGTCATGCCGAAATCGCTGCGGCGGATGGTGGTCTCGGCCTCGAAGCCGATGGTGGCGGCCTGGTTCATGGGGTTGATGCCGGCGCCGGTGAAGCGGGCGTCGAGCACCACCGGCCTGGTGACGCCGCGGATGGTGAGGTCGCCGGTGATCTTCGCCGTCAGGCCGTCCACCTCGACCGCGGTGGAGCGGAAGGTGATGGTGGGGTGGGATGCCATGTCGAAGAAATCGGGGCTCCGCAGATGCTCGTCCAGCTCCGCGCTGGTGGTGACCAGGCCGTCGACCGGAACCTCCATCGCGACGCTGGCTTTCGACGGGTCGGCCGGATCGATCTGAAGCGTGCCGCTGGCGCCGCCGGCGATGCCGCGATAGGCGTTGAAGCCGAAATGGTCGACCGTGAAGGTGATCTGGGTATGGGCGGGATCGGCCGTGTAGCGGCCCGCGGCCACCCGTGACGGATCGGCCGCACCCGGCACCTGCTGCGCCATGGCCGGGACGGCAACGGCGCCGAGGCCCAGGCCGGCGCTGAGGCCCAGGCCGGTGCTGAGGATCGCGGCGGAGAGAACGGTCTTCATCATCGGCGGCATCCGATCATCCTTTCGAAACCGGTGGACGGCATATCTGCCCCGCAGTCTTTCACATCCGTCGTGACCATTGCGTGTGCGCAACCGCGTGACACCCCGCACAGCCCTGCCCCGATCGCAGGGCGGCCGCGCAAGGCGGGGGCTTGCCCTCAAGGCCGATCCGGCATAAATGTCGCCAGACAATCATTAGCACCCTATATATGTGGTCCCTATGAAATCCCGTCCCGCCACCCTGCGCTCCGACGTCACCAACGAGCTGGCCACCGCCAGCCGCAAGATGCGCACCGGTTTCGATGCGCTGGTCCGCACCCGCGGGCTGACGCTGGCCCGGGCGCGGGCGCTGATGCTGCTGGCCCGCCATCCGGGGATCAGCCAGACCGAACTGGCCGGGCTGCTGGAAATCGAGAACCCGACCGTGGTCCGCCTGCTCGACGGGCTGGAGAAACAGGGGCTGATCCGGCGGACGCCCGCCGAGACCGACCGGCGGGTGAAGCGGATCGATCTGACCGAAGAGGCCGAAGACCAGGTCGACGAAATCGAGGATCTGGCCGAGGTGATGCGCAGCACCATGGCGCGCGGCATCCCCGAGGCCGATCTGACCGTCACCCTGAAGGTGCTGCGCCGGATGATCGCCAATCTGGAAAGCGGCCCCGCCGCCGATGACGGGGAGGCGGATTGAGGTGACCGAGGAGCCCGGCATCCCCACCCGGCGGATGATCGCCTGCATCGCGACCTCGGCGCTGCTCTGGTCGGCGCAGGGGCTGGGGATGAACCTGATCGCCGCCAACACCAGCCAGATCTCGGGCGCGCTCGGCGCCACCACCAACGAGACGATGTGGCTGGTGGCGGCCTATATGGCGCCCAATGTCAGCCTGACCATGCTGCTGACGAAGGTGCGCAACCAGTTCGGCCTCAGGCGCTTCACCGAAATCGGCATCGCGCTCTTCGTCGCGGTGTCGTGCCTGCATCTCTTCGTCCAGGATCTGCATGCGGCCCTGGTGGTGCGCTTCCTGGCCGGGGTCGCCGCCTCGCCCATGTCGACGCTCGGCTTCCTTTATATGCTGGAGGCCTTCCCGCAATCGAAGAAGCTGTCCTGGGGGCTCAACCTCGCGCTCACCTGCACCACGCTCAGCGCGCCGCTCGCCCGGATCATCTCGCCCGCTTTGCTCGACCTCGGCCTCTGGCACGGGCTTTATCTGATGGAGGCGGGGGTCGCCCTGATCGCCATGGCCGCCGTGCACCGGCTGCCGCTGACGCCGATCCCGCATACGAAGATGCTCCACCCGCTGGATGCCGTCAGCTACCCGCTGGTCGCGACCGGCTTCGGCCTGCTGGCAGTGGTGATGGTGATGGGCCGCTATGAATGGTGGCTGGAGGCACCGTGGATCGGGATCTGCCTCGCCCTGTCCGCCCTTTGCATCACGGTCGCGGCCGCGATCGAGATCCATCGCGAAACGCCGCTGCTCAACATCCGCTGGCTGACCAGCCCCGAGATCCTGCATGTGGCGGCTATCCTGCTGGTTTTCCGGCTGGTGCTGTCGGAACAGACCTCGGGCGCCTTCGGCCTGTTCCAGACGCTGGGCCTGCTCAACGATCAAAGCCGGTCGCTGCAGGTCGTGATCCTGCTGGCCTCGATCACGGGCGGGATCACCTGCGGGATGCTGCTGAAGCCGGGGCGTGACGCCGCCTTTCACGCGGTGGCCCTGCTCTGCATCATGGCGGGCGCCTTCATGGACGGTCATGCGACCAGCCTGACCCGCCCGGGCCAGATGTATCTGAGCCAGGCGCTGATCGCCTTCGGCGGCATGCTGTTCCTGCCGCCGGCCATGCTGACCGGGCTGATGCACACCCTGAAACAGGGGCCGACCTTCATCACCAGCTTCATCGCCGTCTTCCTGTTCACCCAAAGCCTGGGCGGGCTGATGGGCTCTGCGCTGTTCGGCAGCTTCGTCACGCTGCGCGAGAAGTTCCATTCGGCCCGGCTGGTCGAGGATGTGGTGCTGACCGATCCGCTGGTCGCGGCGCGCGTGAAGCAGCTGGGCGGCGCCTATGGTCATGTGCTGACCGATCCCGCCCTGACCAATGCGGAAGGCATCGCCCTGCTCGCAAAACAGGCGACGCGCGAGGCGACGGTGCTCGCCTATAACGACGCCTTCCTCGCCATTTCGGCCCTGGCAGCCCTGGCGCTTGCCGGCCTTGTCCTCCATCTGCTCGTCGCCCGGGTCCACCGGACGGCGGATGCGATCGCTTCCTGATGTCCCCATGGCCAAGAAAATCTTCCATTTCAAGACCCTGATCATCCTCGCCGCCGGCCTTGCCGGTGCGCTGCTGGTCCTTTACGCCTGGCGGCTGCCGCCCTTCGACAGCGGCGTCGAGGTGACCGAGAACGCCTATATCCGCGGCCGGGTCACCCTGCTCGCCCCCCAGCTTTCGGGCTATGTGACGGATATCGCGGTCAGGGATTTCGAGACGGTCCGGGCCGGCCAGGTGCTGGTGCGGATCGACGACCGGATCTATGCCCGCCGGCTGGAGCAGGCCGAGGCGGAGCTGGCCGGCAGGCAGGCCGCGCTGGCCAATGCCGATCAGGACCGGCTTGCCGCCGAGGCGCGCATCGCCTCGGCGAAGGCGGCGGTCGACAGCGCGCAGGCGGCCCTGACCCGCAGCCGCGCCGATGCGGGCCGGGTGGATGCGCTGATCACCCGCGGTGCCGCAACGCGCGCCGCGGCCGATGCCGCCCATGCCGCCCGCGACCAGGCAGCCGCCGCCCTCGCCCAGGCAGAGGCGGCGGTCGAGGTGGCGAAACAGGATCTCCAGAGCGTGATCGTCGGCCGCGGCACGCTGGACGCGGCGGTGGAAGCGGCACGCGCGGCGGTGCGGCTGGCGCGGATCGACCTCGACAACACCCGGATCACGGCACCGGTCGACGGGCGGATGGGCGAGATCGGCGTCCGGCTCGGCCAGTATGTCACGGCCGGCACCCAGCTGGCGGCGATCGTGCCGGCCGATCGCTGGATCATCGCCAATTTCAAGGAAACCCAGCTCAGCGGCATGCGGCCCGGTCAGCCGGTCTCGTTCACCGTCGATGCCCTGCCCGGCCAGAGCTTCCGGGGGCGGATCGAGCGCTTCTCCCCCGCCACCGGCTCGGAATTCGCGGTGCTGAAGCCCGACAACGCCACCGGCAACTTCACCAAGGTGGCGCAGCGCCTGCCGGTCCGGATCGCGATCGACGGCGACCAGCCGGCGCTGGACGGTCTGGCACCGGGCCTGTCGGTGGTGGTGCGGGTCGACACCGACGGCGGTGCCGGCCGCGGCTGATCGGCCATCAACGATTGAAGTCCGGCTTGGGATCGGTGCCGGTCGGCGGGCTGCCGGCCTTGCCCGTCACCCCGTCGGCGATGGCGCCGAACAGGTTGCGCAGGAAGCCCGGCGCCAGGGCGGCGAGCGGGTTGACGCTGACATCCGGGTCGTCGAGCGGCCCCTTCAGCCGATAGGTGGCGGCGAAGATGCCGCTGCCCTCCTCTCCCACCAGCAGATCGCCGATCACCGGGATGCGGCCGATGGCGCTGTTCAGGGTATAGAGCGGCACCAGCGTGCCGGCCATGTCGATGGTGCCGCCGTCGATATCGATCTGCCCCGAGGCGGTGACGCCGACCTCGCTGCCATGGGCCCGGGCCTCGGACAGCGTGACGACCCCGTCCTCGTAGACGAAATCGCCGTCGAGCACGCTGAAGGCGATACCGTCGCGCCCGCCCAGCTTGTCGGACACCCCGGCCGGCGAGGCCGTCGCCAGGGCGCGGGCGATGGCGGGCGCGTTCTGCAGGCGATAGTCGCGGCCGACCAGATGGCCGCGGATCAGATCATGGGCGACGCTGTCGTCGATCACCCCGTCGATCACCATCGATCCGCCGGCAATGCGGCCACGCAGCCCGGCAAAGGCTATGAGATCGTCCATCCGGTCGGTCTCCAGCCGGATGGTCCGGCCGCCGACGGCGGCGGCACCGCCACCGATCGCGACCGACACCATGCCCGGCCCGCGATTGCCGGCAGCCGCCGCGGTTTCCGGCGCCACCGGCAGCACCGCCTGCAGCCGCGCTTCGCGCCAATGGCCGTTCGCGATCGAGACCGAGCCGCGGGCCCGGTCCAGATGCCGTTCATCGTCGATCCGCACCCGATCAAGCGCCAATTCCAGATCGATCCGCTTCGGCGGTGCCGCCGGATCGCGGATCTCGGCGGGCGTCTCGCCGCCCTTGCGGTCGATCAGCGGTTCGACATCGAGCATCCGCCCGGCCAGCGAGACCCGGTCGGCCGCACCGTCGCGGCCGGCGCGATAATCGATCCGCAGCCGGCTGTCGCCCAGATCGAAGCGCGCGATCTTCGCCTCCAGCAGCCGGCCCGCCGCCACCCTGAGCGTGCCGAGCGAATAGAGATCGCCCGCCTCGACACGCAGATCGCGGATGTCGATGACTTCGCCGCCCGGACCCGCACCGCCCGGCACGGCGTGGGGGTGAACCGTGGCCGTCAGCTGCCCGGCGGTTCCGGCAGGCTTGGACCAGCCGATATCGGGGATGGCGAGGCGCGATCGGGCCAGATCGGCATCGACCCGGATGACCGGCTCGTCGGGCTTGCCGCGCGGCACCTCGACCGCAAGCTTCAGGCCGATCGGGCCGGTGAGATAGGGATCCAGGTCGAAGCCGGCACGCTTGCGGGCCGCCTCGTCCAGCGTGCCCGCGACATCCACCCGCCGCTCCCAATCCGTGCGCGCGGCAATCGCCTGCCGCCAGTCGATGTCGAGCGGCGCACCGCCGATCGCCGCCCGGCCGGTCAGCCGCGCCTGGGCATTGTCGACCGCGACCGCGAAACTGCCCTCGGCCATGTCGAGCCCGAGCACCGCCTTGCGCAGCGCCAGCGCCTCGATCCGGCCGCGGGCGGTATAGCGGACATCGGGCTTGTCCTGGCCGAGCGGCAGTTTGAGGGTGAGATCGATATCCGTGCGCCCCTCCAGGCCATCGGGTTTGGACAGGGCCGGGTCGACGAATTCGATCGGCGGCATGGCGAGCACGCGCACCGCATCGGCGACCGGGCCCGAGATCGGGATCATCGACTCGACCCTTGTGGGCTCGGTCTTGACGCCGAAGCCTTCGATGGCGACCCGGGCCGCCCCGAGACGGAGCCCGGTATCGCCGGCACGGCCACCATCCTTCAGATTGAAGCGCAGGCCGCGGAGATCGAAACTGCCGGTGCCGGCCAGATCGCGCGCCGGCGGCAGCGGCCGTTCATAATCGACCGAGATGCCCCGATAGGCGAAATCGCCCTGAATGGCCGTGGGTGCCAGATGCCCGTCGGCGCCCAGCATGCCCGGGCGGATGTCGAGCACCACCGACACGCCGTCGACCCGGCCGCCGCGCACCCGCGAAATCACCCAGTCGCGCGCCGCCTCCTGCTGGCCGAGCGGCCAGTAGCGGTCGATATCGTCGACGGCGAGATCGCCGCCGATCATCCCGCCCGATATGCCGAGCCCCGCGGCCGGGCCGTTCAGGCCGGTGACGGTGACGCTGCCGCCGAGTGCGGCACCGTCGGCCAGGCGGAGATCGGCACGGGTGACCTCCAGGCGGTTGCCGTCTTCGGTGAGATCGGCGGCGAGCACGACCCGCTCCACCGGCAGCGGCCGGGCGATGACGCCGGGCCAGTCGACCTCTCCCGCCCCCGCCGTGGCATGGAGGCGCAGCCGATCGATCCGACGATCGGCCATCTTCATTTCCACCACCCCCTGCAGCGGCAAAGCGAGGCCGTCGAAGGGCGCCGGCAGGCCGAGCACGGCCGCGATCCGGTCGACGCGGGTGGGATGGATGGTCAGGTCCAGATCGGCCGCGCCCTGATCAGGGATGACCACGCCGCCCAGCGAGGCGCCGACCGCCTCGCCCGCGACGTCGCCCGACAGCTCGACCGCGACCCTGATCCGCTCCCCCTCGCGGATCAGGCGCAGATCCTGACCGGAAACCTGGCCCGAAAAGCCGGCGACGCCATCCTGATAGGTGACGTCCACCGCCGCCACACGGACCAGTTGCACCCGGGTCATGTCCAGCGCCCAGGCGCCCGGGTCGGCCATCTGATTGAGCCAGCCGCGCAGCCGGTCGACATCGGAGGCGGGTTCGGCCGGCACCGGCGGGGCGGCGGGGTCGGC
The DNA here is from genome assembly GCF_039634785.1 of Tistrella mobilis. Taxonomy (NCBI): domain Bacteria; kingdom Pseudomonadati; phylum Pseudomonadota; class Alphaproteobacteria; order Geminicoccales; family Geminicoccaceae; genus Tistrella; species Tistrella mobilis. The sequence continues at coordinate 180,898 of NZ_JBBIAB010000003.1, forward strand.
AGCGCGGAGTTCCGGATCGGGTGCCACCGGCTCGGGCAGCGGCGCATCGGCATCGAAAAGCGGCCTCAGCTGCGCGATCGGCAGCCCGTCTTCGGGCGCCCGGGCACGTTCGAGCGGCGCCGCATCGAGCAGGGCCAGCGAGACCTCGCCCGAGGGTGCGCGCTGGACGGCCAGCTCGACGCCGGTCACCTCCAGCACCGTGGGCGCGATGCGCTGGGCGATCAGGTCGCCGACCGACAGCCCGATCCGCAGGCCGGGCAGGCGCAGCACCGGCTGGTTGAACCGGTCGATGATCCGGACGTCCTCGACCGCCAGGGTGAGGGCGACATTGGTGGCGTCGAGCGAGAGCCGGGCCTCGCCGGCATCGATCCGGAAACGGCCTTCTGCCAGTTCCAGCCGGTCGGCGATCCACGGCCCGGCCGGCCCCAGATCGACCGGCCCCGCGGCCAGCCGGAAGCCTGCGGCCGCCAGCGCCAGAATGACGACCAGCAGCAGCCCGAGCACAAGACGGACGACCCAGGTCGAGATCCTGACGATCATGCGGGCGCGTCCTTACTGTCCTGATGGGCCGGCGGCAGGCGGCAGTGGAGGCGATGCACCGGGTCTTGCGTCCCGGCAGGGGTTATGATCCGGTGTCTAGCAGGTAATGCCGGTCGCGCGAAGCGCCAAGACGGTGTCCGTCGCATGGTCGCATGGCCTGCTTGCGTGATCATTACGTGTCATCCCTGCCCCACCCCCGCGCCCCTGGCTGCGCCCGTACCGGAAGCCCCCGCATGACCGCCGCTTCGCCCCTGCTCGACGCCGCCCCGGGCCATCGCCTGCCGGTCGTGGCCGACCCCGACCGCGCCGCGATCGCCCGCGAGCGCATCCTGGAACGGCTGGGCGAGGCGCAAGGCGATGCGGCGGACGATCTGGCCGCCTTTCGGGCGTTTCTGGAGGATCCGACCGGCCGGCGACTGATCGACGGCATGGCCTGCGGCAGCGCCTATCTGACCCAGCTGGCGGTGATCGAGGCGCCGGTTCTGGCGCGCACCGTGCGCCTTGGCCCCGTGGCGGCCTTCGACGAGATCCGCGCGGGTTTCGAGGCGCTGAAACGCCAGGGCGGCACCGAGGCGCAGGTGATGGCAGAGCTGCGCCGGCTGAAACGGCGGGCCGCGCTGGTGATCGGGCTGGCCGATCTGGCCGGGATCTGGTCGCTGGCCGAGGTGACCGGCGCCGTTTCCGACACCGCCGAGGCGGCGCTTCAGGCGGCCTTCGCCCATCTGCTGCGCGATGCGGCCAGGCGCGGCGAGATCCGGCTGGACACCCCCGAGGATCCGGGGCCGACGAGCGGGCTTTTCGCGCTGGGCATGGGCAAGTTCGGCGCCTGCGAGCTGAACTATTCCTCGGATATCGACCTGATCGTGCTCTACGAGCCCGAGCGGGTGCAGATGGCCGATGACCGCCACCCCCAGCCGGTTTTCACCCGCATCGCCCGCGATCTGGTGAAGCTGATGGAGGCGCGCACCGCCGAAGGCTATGTCTTCCGCACCGATCTGCGCCTGCGCCCGGACCCGGCCTCCACCCCGCTTGCGCTCTCGGCCGAAGCGGCCGAGGTCTATTACGAAAGCGTCGGCCAGAACTGGGAACGGGCCGCGATGATCAAGGCCCGGGTGGTGGCCGGCGACGAGACCGCCGGCCAGCTGTTCCTGAAGCGGCTGACGCCCTTCGTCTGGCGCAAGAGCCTGGATTTCTACGCCATCGCCGACATCCATTCGATCAAGCGCCAGATCAACGCCCATCGCTCGGGCGACGGGCTGGACCTGCCCGGCCACAATCTGAAGCTCGGCCGCGGCGGCATCCGCGAGATCGAATTCTTCTGCCAGACCCAGCAGCTGATCTTCGGCGGCCGCTCGCCGGCGCTGAGAGCGCGCGCGACCGAGGCGGCGCTGGATGCGCTGGTCGCCGAACAGCGGGTGGAGGCGCCGGTGGCGGCGCGGCTGAAGACCGCCTACCGGCTGCTGCGCACCATCGAGCACAGGCTGCAGATGGTCGACGACGCCCAGACCCATTCCCTGCCCAAAGACGAGGCCGCCTTCGCCCGCGTGGCGGCGTTTTCAGGCTTCGAAGACCCGGCCGAATTCGGCCGGGTGCTGCTCGACACGCTGAAGGGGGTGGAGAAGGCCTATGCGGAACTGTTCGACGACGCGCCGGGGCTTGGCACCGCCGAGGGCAACCTGGTCTTCACCGGCACCGAGGACGACCCCGACACGATCGAGACCCTGGAGCGGATGGGCTATCGCGAGCCGTCGCGCGTGGTCGCCCGCGTGCGCGAATGGCATCGCGGCCGGGTCCGCGCCACCCGCAGCGGCCGCGCCCGCCAGATCCTGACCGAGATCATGCCGGAACTGCTCTCCCGCCTGGGCGGGACCGGCGATCCCGATGCGGCCTTCATGCGCTTCGACGCCTTCCTGGGCGAACTGCCCTCGGGCGTGCAGATCTTCGCCCTGTTCCACAGCAACCCCGAACTGCTGGAACTGGTGGCCGAGGCCATGGGTACGGCGCCCAAACTGTCGGAACAGCTCGCCCGCCGGCCGTCGCTGCTGGAAGCCGTGCTCGACCCCGATTTCTTTTCGGAACTGGCGACGCCCGAGGCGCTGGCCGCCGATCTGGAGCGGGTGCTGTCGCGGGCGATCGACTATGAAGACACGCTGGACCTCACCCGCCGCTGGGCGGGGGAGCGCAAGTTCCAGGTGGGGGTGCACATCCTGCGCGGGCTGACCGATGCCGATGCCGCAGCCCCGGTACTGACCGCCATCGCCGATGCGGTGATCGGCGCCCTGCTGCCGCGGGTGCTGGACGAATTCGCCCAGGCCCATGGCCGGATGCCCGGCGGACGGATCGCGATCCTGGCCCAGGGGCGGCTGGGATCGCGCGAGATGTCGATCGACAGCGACCTGGATCTGGTCGTCGTCTACGACGCCTCGGGCGAGGCCGGATCGGATGGCAGCCGGCCGCTGGGGCCATCACACTACTATGCCCGCCTTGCCCAGCGCTTCATCTCGGCGATCTCGGCACTGACCGGGGAAGGCCGGCTTTACGAAATCGACACCCGGCTCAGGCCCTCGGGCTCGTCGGGGCCGGTGGCGAGCCATCTGGATGCCTTCCGCCGCTATCACCGCGAGGATGCCTGGACCTGGGAACATATGGCGCTGACCCGCGCCCGGGTGGTGGCGGCCAGCGACGACAGCCTGACGCAGGATCTGAACCAGGTGGTGCGCGAGGTGCTGCTCACCCCCCGCGATGCCGACCGGGTGGTGGTCGAGGTGGCGGATATGCGCCGCCGGATCGCCCAGGAACACGGCACCGAGGATTGCTGGCAGGTCAAACACGTCCGCGGCGGGCTGGTCGATCTGGAGTTTCTGGCCCAGCAGCTGCAGCTGATCCACGGGCCGGACATGCCCGGGCTGCTGCTGGGCGACACGGCCCTGGTGCTGGCCCGGGCGGGAGAGCTGGGGCTGATCGAGGATGGCGCGATGCTTGCCGATGCGGTAAGGCTTCAGCGGCGCATGCTGGGCCTGCTCCGGCTGACCGTCACCGGCCGCTTCGACGGCCGGACGGCGCCCCCGGGGCTGATCGCCGCCCTCGCCCGGGCCGCGCGCCTCGACGAGGGCGCGGATGCCGAGGCGATCGGTGACGTGCTCCGCTCTTGCCAGGCGCGCGTGTACGCCCATTTCGACCGCTACGTCACCGATGTCGCCGCCCGGGTGAAGGCCGAAGGCGCGGCGGATGCCGGGGCGGACCCCAAGACCGCGATGGAGACGAAACGATGATCGAGGAAGGCGCCAAGGCCCCGGATTTCACCATGCCCACCGATGGCGGCGGCGAGGTGTCGCTGGCCGCCCTCGCGGGCAAGACGGTGGTGCTTTATTTCTACCCGCGCGACGACACGCCCGGCTGCACCAAGGAGGCCTGCGCCTTCCGCGATCTGCATCCGGCGCTGGAAAAGCTGGATGCGGTGGTGATCGGCGTCTCGAAGGACAGCGTCGCCGCCCATGACAAATTCAAGGCCAAATACGACCTGAACTTCCCGCTGGCGGCCGATACCGACGGCGCGGTCTGCGAGGCCTATGGCGTCTGGGTCGAGAAGAACATGTATGGCCGCAAATCGATGGGCATCGAGCGCAGCACCTTCCTGATCGACGGCACCGGCACCGTGCGGAAGATCTGGCGCAAGGTGAAGGTCGACGGCCATGCCGAGGCCGTGAAGGCGGCCATCGACGCGCTCTGACGGGTGACGCATCCCGTGACCACAGCTGCCTTCATCCCCGCCGCCATCGGGGTTCTGCTGACCGCGGAGCCCCGCGCCAAGGCCGCCGCGGCGCGGGCGCTGGCGGCGGACTGGCGGGCCGGACGCCTGGCTGCCCCGACCCTGGCTGCCCCGACCATGATGGCCACCCCGGCAGATGGCGGGGCGGCGGCGCTGCCGCTGCGCCCGGCCCGGCCGGACCGCCCGGTTCTGCTGCCGCCGTCGCGCATGCCCAAGCGCGGCCGCGGCGGCAGCGTCGCCAGCCGGGTGCGGCTGCTGCATGCGCTCGCCCATATCGAGTTCAACGCCATCGATCTGGCGGTCGACATGGCGGCACGCTTCGGTGCGGAGATCGATGCGGACGAGACGGTCTGCCGGCGCTTCGTCGACGACTGGGTCGGCATCGCCGACGACGAGGCGCGCCATTTCGGCCTGGTCGCCGACCGGCTGGAAGCGCTGGGCGCGGCCTATGGCGACCTGCCCGCCCATGACGGGCTGTGGGAAGCGGCGATGGCGACCGCCCATGACATGACCGGCCGGCTGGCGGTGGTGCCGATGGTGCTGGAGGCCCGCGGCCTGGACGTCACCCCCGACATGATCCGCCGGCTGGACGACTTCGGCGATACCGCTTCGGCCGATGCGCTGCGCGTGATCTATCGCGACGAGGTCGGCCATGTCGCCGCCGGGCTGCGCTGGCTGACCCATGTCGCGACCGCCCGCGGCACCACGGCACGGGCCCTGTTCCACGACCGGGTCCGCCGCCTGTTCCCCGGCCGGGTGAAACCGCCCTTCAATGCGGATGCCCGGGCCCGCGCCGGCATGGTGCCGGAAGATTACGAGCCGCTGGTGGAGATGCGCACGGGCGAGGCGCGGGAAGAGAAGGACGCCCGCCCCCACGCCCGGTGATGCCCCGCCCCCCCGGTGATCACGAGGCTTCCATCAGCCCCGCCTCGGGAAATTCGCGGCGGAAGGCCTGATCGTCGAAGGCACCGGCAGCCGGTGCCGGCTCCCCTGCCCGCCAGGGCACCGCAAAACCGGTCTGCGACAGGGTCCGGGCGATGCCGTCGTAATAGTCCACCGCCACCCGATAGCGGATCAGGCAGCCGATCGCGACTTCGCGGATCAGCCCCGGATGGTCCGCAAGCAGCGGCAGAACCACACGCCGGATCAGGTCCCGGCCGTGGCCCGCATCGATCGCGATATGCAGGTCGTGATAGTGGATCACATCTTCCGGCATGCCGAGGCGGCGCATGCCGCGCACGGTCCGGGAGAAACGCCAGGGTGCGGTGTGCTCCAGGATGGTGAGCGCCCCCAGCAGCCGGCCGGCATGGCGCCGCCGCAAGGCGTACATCAGCAGCAGATTGCCGTTCTTCAGGGCCGAGGCCGGGACCTGATCCCGGACGTCGATGCCCGCCCGATCGAGGATGTCGCGCATATAGGCCGAGGACCGGCAGAACATCACCGTGTGCATGTCTTCCAGGCGGCCATTGCCCATCTCGTCCCAGAAATTCTCGGCCAGGGCAAGCTTCATATCGCCGCCCAGCCCCAGCTGCGCCAGGGCCACGACATCGTCGAAACGACCGTCCACCTCTTCTTCCAGGCAGATGTAGAAGGCCATCGCTTCGGCGGGCGCCGCCTCGGCGATGTAGTCGAAGAAGGGGGCGACCTCGCGGCAATGCCGCTTGTGAACCTCGAAATACCAGGCGGCAAAACCCTCGGCATCCGCCGGCAGATCGCTCAGATCGATGCGGCTTTCCTCATAGGCGTTCCACATCGCCTCGATTTCGTGAATCCGCCGGAATTCCGCCGGATGTACGGGCACCTCGTGGGCGCGATGGGCCGGCGCCATCTCGCGCAGGTAGAAGGCATTCAGACGGCGCTGGGTGTCCAGCCTGTTCGCGATATGCATGGATCTCACTTCCGGGTGGGGTCGTCGACGCCATCATGGGCCCCGATCGGTGGCCGGGCGGCGGGCAGGACCTCCTTGAGGTCGGGCTTGCTCTTCCACAGCGGTTCGGGCGGCAGATAGCCGGGCCGCGGCGCGTAGACCGACGGCAGGATGCCGGCCTTCTCCGAGGCCGCCCTCTCCGCATCGACCAGTTCGGGGAGATAGCGGGGACAGTTCGGGAAGATGTGGCCGGCAGTCACCTCCACCACCAGCCGGGCGGCGTGGTGGCGGGCGACCCGCGCCGGGTCTTCGATCACCTGTGCCCTGCCGTTGATCCGAAGCTTGCGGCGCTCCCCGGTCAGTTCGACGAACAGAAGTCCGACATGCGGATTGACCAGGATGTTTCCCAGCGATCTGTACATGCCATTGCCATCATAATCGGGGAATTCCAGCCGATCGTCCGCCGTCAGCATCACGAAGCCCGGCATCCCGCCCTTGATCGAGCAGTCGGGCCGTCCGTCGGCATCCGCCGTGGCAAGGAAGAAGAAGGCGGCGGCGGCGATGATCTCCCGGTCGCTCTGCGACCAGGTGACATGCATGCGGGCGCTTTCGAGCCGGTCCGCAAGACGCCGGGAGTCGAAGGCGTCCTGCAGGCGGCGGCTCCCGTCATGGTAGAAATTCTGCGACATGGGATAACTCCCCCTCCGACGCGTGCTCCGGCATCGCCCCTCATATCGCAGTGCATCATTACTCCCTTATAGATTTTTTTCAATTCCTAAAATTCAACCAAAAGAGTCAATTTCCTTGACTCACCGAGTCAAAATCCGTCATTCATTTTTTGCAGCCGCGATATCGTCAGTACACATCAGAGTATACATTCAGAATCATGAGTCATTCTTGCACGCTGACTCAATGATCTGACTCTCATGTCTGACGCCAAATGCACGACACGGCGGTTTTTATTTATGGGGACGAACATGTCAGAGATGCATACGGCAAGAGCCGGGCGTAACGAGGACCTGTCCGGGATCCGGCGAACGCCGTCGAATACCATCTTTGCCCTTAAGTTTTTCGCCTGGGGGTTGATGATGGGTGTCGGCTTCTGGGGAAGCGTGACGATGCCGCTGCCCTATATCCTGCCGTTTCAGATCCTGCTGGCCCTCGGCATGGTTCATGGCGTGGAACTCAGCCACCAGGCCCTGCACGGCACGGCGTTCTCGGGACGTCTGGCCAACCGGATCGCCGGCGCCCTGATGGGGCTGCCCATGCTGGTATCCTTCAGTGCCTACCGGGCCAGTCATCTTCACCATCACCGGGCACTCGGTACGCCGGCGGACCGGGAATTCTGGGACTATGGCGACATCTCACGCATCAGCATGCGCGCACTCGCGGTCCACTTCCTGATCCTCAAGCACTATCAGCGGGCCGGGGCGAATATCTTCAGGGCCGTGACCTTCCGCAACGATCCCGATCTGCCGTCCCGCGCGGCCCGCTATGCCGGGACCGAATACCGGGCCATGGCGGTGATGATTCTGGCACTGGTCGCCGCTTCGATCGCGATCGATCCGCTGATCTTCCTGACCGGCTGGCTGCTGCCGCTGGTGCTGATTGCCGGACCGGTCCATGCGCTGGTGGAACTGCCCGAGCATCATGGCTGCGATCGCAGCACGCCCGACGTCTTCACCAACACCAGGTCGATCACCTCCAACCGGTTCATGACCTGGTTCACCAACGGCAACAATCTTCATGTGGAGCATCACTACCAGGCCGGGCTGCCGGTGGAATCCCTGCGCACCCTGCACGAACGGATCGGCCCGCGGATCGTGAACCGCGACCAGGGATATCGCGCGTTCTATGGCCGCTTCTTCGCCGAAATCTTCGGCCGCACCGCCCGCACCGCCTGATCCGGCCCCCCGTCTTCTGCCCACTCCAGTCTTCTGCCCACTCCCGTCTTCTGCCCACTCCCGTCTTCTGCCCACCCCCGCCGGTCGTCCCGCCCCCGCAGACCTCTTCACCATCCTGCGAATGGCTTGCCCCTTCATGCCCGATGCGCCGCTGCCAACGACAACACCGTCCTTCGTTCCCGAGGTTTTCCTCTCTCTGCCGGACAGCCTTGCCGTCTCGTCCTCGCTGGACGAGATCAGCATCACGCCGGTCACCACCACCGACGACTGGGCCGCGCTCAGCGCCGCCTGGGACGATCTGCCGGTCGACCGCTACATGAATGACGGCGGCACCTATCGCCGCCGCCGGTTTTCACGCTTCCACCACAGCCGGGAGAACGGCGCCGGCCGGGGCCGGCTGCGCCTGAAGGCGCATGCCCCCTATGCCCAGCCGCTTCACCTCAACCCGCTGAACGGCGGGATGCTGCGCCATTTCGAGCCGATCCTGCCCCAGACGATCGCCAACCCGGCCTTCGTCGCGCTGCTCGACGGCTTCGCCACGGTGCTGGGCCTGGTGGACGGCGTCACCAGCTGGGACATCAACGTCTATCTGAACCGTACCGAAACCGACCCCGCACAGACCGGCCTGCCCGTCCCCGAAGGCCTGCATCGCGACGGGGTGCGCTACTCGCTGATCATGGGCATCGCCCGACAGAACGTGACCGGCGCCGTGAACAGCGTGCACGACGACGACCGGCGCCCCTTGCTCAGCCGCGTTCTGGAACGGCCGGGTGATTTCGTTCTGCTGCTGGACGAGCGGACCTATCACGACGCCACGCCGGTGCTGCCCGCAGACGGTACCGGGCGGGGGACCCGCGACGTGATCGTCGTGGAGTTCTACCACGCGGACACGGCCGCCGATCAGCTCTACGTGCCCTGATGCCCCGGACACCCACGGCGCCCCGGCGCCCCGGAAGGAGGACCCGGTGATGACGGTTCATTCCGCCTCGCGGCCCCACGGCATTGCCGAAATCGACCGCAGCCGGCCAGAGGAGATCCTGCCCCTGCTGACCCGGCTGTACCCGGCCATCCCCGCAGAGACCATCGCCGCACGCCTGGCCCGCGTCGCCGCCGGCGACTGGCGCTGCCTGGTGATGCGCGAGGCCGGCCAGATCGTCGCGCTCTCCGGTTTCCGGATCATGGAGCGCATCTGCTATGGCCGTTTTCTCTATGTCGACCACTTCGTGACCGACGATACCCGCCGGTCCCGCGGGGCGGGCCGGGTTCTGCTGGACCGTCTGGCCGGGCTGGCCCGCGACGAAGGCTGCGAGTCCATGGTGCTCGACACCTTCGTGACCAATGCCCGCGCCCAGAAATTCTGGTTCCGGGAAGGCTTCCAGGTCGTCGGCTTCCATTTTCTGCGCCCGCTGGGCCCAGCCTGACATCGCCATCACGAGGATACTCTCCCCATGACCTCTTCCGATCCGTTTCATCGCGACATCCTGTTTTCCCGCATGCTGGGCATCGTTTCGCAGGAAGAACTCGACAGGCTCGGCACCTTCACCATCGCCGTTCCCGGCTGCGGCGGGGTGGGATTCACCCATGCCGAAGCGCTGGTGCGCATGGGTATCGGCGGCATCCGGATCGCCGATTTCGACGAGTTCGGGCCTGAAAATTTCAACAGGCAGTTCGGCGCCACCATCCACACCGTCGGCCGGTCCAAGGCCGAGGTGCTGAAGGAACGTCTGCTGTCGATCAACCCGGCGCTGCGCATCCGGGTCTTCGACGGCGTCTCGACCGAAACGATCGACGACTTCCTGGACGGCGTCGACATGGTCTGCGACGCCATGGACTATTTCGTCATCCAGCCGCGCCGCCTGATGTATGCCGAGGCCCGGCGACGGAACCTGCCGGTGGTGGTGGCCGGGCCGATCGGCTTCGGCGCGACGGTGCATCTTTTCGAACCCGACGGCATGTCGTTCGACAGCTTCTTCGACCTGCATGACGACCAGGACGAAGAAGAGATGCTGATCAATTTCGGCCTGGGCCTGAACCCGGCACAGCTGCACCGCCACTACATGACCGATCCGAAGCTCGATTTCGAAGCGCGCAAGGTGGCCTCGGTCAGCGCCTCGTGCCTGCTTGCCACCACGCTCAGCACCTCGACCGCGATCCGCCGGCTGCTGGGACATCCCATCTCGTTCCGACCGGTGCCCTGGGTTCAGCAGATCGATTACGTGGCCGGCGCCTTCGTTCAGATCGACACCGATCAGGGCGTGACGTCGATCCGTCAGGCGCCCGCGCGATATATTCGCTGACTTTACCAGCGTCCTGGTAGATTATCCCCGGAGCGGTTTACCCGCCGGAGCCCCCGACCGTACACCACGTCACAACGCAGACGCCGGACCGACAGACGAGGATCCACGATGCCCACCATCTTCATCGACGGGGAGGCCGGCACGACCGGGCTGCAGATCCGTGCCCGCCTGGAAGGGCGCGACGATCTGGACTTCATCAGCCTGAGCGATGCCGACCGCAAGCTTCCGGCCCGCCGGGCCGAGGCGCTGAACGCCGCCGACCTCGCCATTCTCTGCCTGCCCGACGATGCGGCGCGCGAAGCGGTGGCGCTGGTCACCAACCCGAGCGTCCGCATTCTGGATGCGAGCTCCGCCCATCGGGTTCTGCCCGGCTGGACCTATGGCCTGCCCGAGCTGTCGGCCGACCAGCCAGGGCTGATCGCCCGCGCCGCCCGGGTGACCAATCCCGGCTGCTACCCCACCGGCGCCGTCGCCCTGCTGGCACCGCTGGTGGCGGCCGGTCTGGTACCCCGGGACTATCCGGTCGCGGTCTTCGCGGTCTCGGGCTATTCCGGCGCCGGCCGCAGCCTGATCGAACGCTATGAAGACCCGACCCGCGCCGACCATATCGACGCGCCGCTGCGCGCCTATGCCCTGCATCTGGAACACAAGCATATCGACGAAATGCGGGTGCATGCGGGGCTGGCGCACCGGCCCACCTTCCTGCCCGCCATCGGCCGCTATCGCCAGGGCATCGTGATGCAGATTCCGCTGCGGCTGGACCTGCTGCCCGGGCAGCCGGCGGTGGCCGATCTGCACCGGGTGCTGACCGACCACTACCGGGATCAGGCGCATATCGGCGTCGAAAGCCTGGCGGAGACCGCGGACATCCGGGAGCTGGAGCCCGAGGTGCTGAACGGCACCAACGACATGACCATCCGGGTGTTCGGCAGCGATCATCGCGGCCAGGCGGTCCTTTCGGCCGTGTTCGACAATCTGGGCAAGGGCGCGTCGGGTGCGGCCGTGCAGAACATGAACCTGATGCTGGGCCTGACCCAGACCGGGCGGCTGAACCTCAATCAGGCGGCCTGACGAGGGCTGCATCGCCCCCCTGGACCAGGGCCGGGCGCGTCTTCTATGTTGACCCCCTGTCATCATGGAAGATGCACCGGACCCTAGCCCATGCTTATCCGCGACGCGGCCGCCGCCGACCTGCCCGGCATACTTGCCATCTACAACGACGCCGTGGTCAACACCACCGCGATCTGGAACGAGCGCCTGGCGACGCTCGACGATCGCAGCCGCTGGCTCGCCGCACGCCGCGACGCCGGCTATCCGGTTCTGGTGGTCGAAGACGGCTCGATCGAGGGCGGGGTTGCCGGCTATGCGAGCTTCGGCGACTGGCGGCCCTTCGACGGCTATCGCCACACGGTCGAGCATTCGGTCTATGTTCATCCCGATGCCCGCGGCCGCGGGCTGGGCCGCGCCCTGATGGAGGCCCTGATCGACCGGGCGACCCGGGCCGGCAAGCATGTGATGGTGGCCGGCATCGATGCCGGCAACACCGCCTCTCTCGACCTGCACCGCCGGCTGGGCTTCACCGAAACCGGCCGCCTGCCGCAGGTGGGCGCCAAATTCGGCCGCTGGCTGGACCTGGTGTTCATGCAGCGCCGGCTGTCGGAACGGGAGGTGCCGCCGGAGATGTGATCGGCATCTCCGGACACCCGTGCAGGGCAGGAGTCTCTTTTCCTGCAAGGGCCAAATGACGATATCATTGGCCAGGATCACTCCCGGCCGGAGGAAACCAGCATGGGGCATGTCCGCAGTATTGCCGCCGCGGAAGCGCGCGATCACCTGGATGATCTGCTTGAAGCCGTCGCTCAAGGCGAAGAGGTTGCCATCATGCGCGACGGCAGGGTCATCGCCCGGCTCATCGGATGCCCTTCCAAAGAAGCCGGAAGCAGAGCAGTCGAGGGGGTGGAACGGATGATCGCAACACGCGCCGGTACCACTCTGGGCGGTGTCGCCACGATAAAGGATCTCATCGAAGACGGTCGTCGATGAGCCTGGTGCTTGACGGATCCGTCGTTCTTGCCTGGTGCTTCAACGACGAAGTCACGCCGGCGATCGACGATCTGATGCGTCACGTTGCCCGCAACGGTGCTGTTGTCCCTGCGATATGGCATCTGGAGGTCGCAAACGGTCTGCGAACCGCACTCCGTAAACAGCGGCTGACAACCGGACGGCGTGATGAGCTGACAGGCGTACTGAAGCTTCTTCCAATTGAACCGGATACCGAAACGGCCCGGACGGCTTGGGAGACGACCCTTCAGCTGTCGGACAGATCGTGTCCATCGTCTGGCGGGCTGTAGTGTAATCTCCAATGAGCTTCTATCCGGCGGCTCAAGACATGTATTATAGGATAATAGCTCAACGACGCCGGAGCTCAGCGTAATGCATATAGCGGGTGGACTGTATCACGAACTGTGCGAAACGCCGAAGTGGAACGGCCAGTTTGGTTCGGGCGGACGCGCAGCGGCAGCGGTCAGTGTTCTTTCCCCAGGAAGTACTCTCCATACTTATGCGCAGAGCGACGACAACCCTGGCTCGGATATTTTGACCGCAATGGGCATAAGAATTTCGTCCACCTACTCCGATACTCCGATCGCTTTCGCGTACTTTCATCCACTTTCCCAGCCGCACATCGAACCGAAGCCTGCATTAATTCCTCAACAACTGCCCATACGGGTTGCCGGAGATGTGGTCCTGAGGTTCGGCTTCCTCGAAGGCTCTGCCATCGTAGATGCTGAGCTTGCGATTTACGATCCTCAGACAGCTCATCGTCCTGAGCCGTTCGGAGCAAACGGCTCAACAGCAAAACGACTTGCCTTGGTGATGAATGAGCTGGAGTTGTGTCGTTATGCGGGGTGCGCCGATGTGACAACTGCCGCTGCGAACGTCATGTCACATGGCAAGCAGAAGACCGTAATAGTCGTTAAGCGCGGAGTACGAGGAGTAACCATCTACGAGCCCAACGTCGAGCCGATCAACGTTCCGGCATACTATTCGTCACGGGTGTTCAAAATCGGAACCGGAGATGTCTTCAGCGCCGTGTTTGCAAGCTACTGGGGGGAAGCTGGCATGTCGGCCGTTGAAGCAGCGGATCTCGCCTCTCGGTCGGTGTCCGCCTACTGCGAGACAATGATCCTGCCGGTGCGAACCGAACACCTCAATATGCGCAAACCAGTAATTGGGCGGGCACCGAGCCGGATTGTCCTGTATGGCTCAATATCCACAATCGGAAGGCGCTATACTCTTGAGGAAGCGCGTTTCCGCTTAAAAGAGTTGGGCATTGAAACTGTCTCACCTCAACTCGACGAAATTCCAAATTCATTCTTCAGTGATACATCTTTACTTATAGTAGCAGATGGCCTCACTCCGATGGACATTCGCCGTTTTTGTGCAAACCGCCCTTATGACACCATCATCATCTTGGACGAAGAGCAGCGGCATGACGTCGCTGCATTATCCAATTCTGGCGCTACGATTATTCCCGACTTTGCCTCATCTTTGTACCACGCCGCTTGGCCTCGTGCGTGTCGCCACACTCTAGCTGGTTGCCGCGACGCCTGATTTGTGAGACCATTAAGTCACTGCTCTGGGGAGGGGAGTAATAGGCATGTCAGATGTCTATATAATCTATTCGCGAGAAGATGTCGGACAGGCTGATAGATTAGTAAGAACACTTTCAACGCGATGGGATGTGTGGTGGGACGATAAAATCATCGGCGACTTCTCGACAGTGATCGAACGTGAGATTCAAAATACTAAATGCGTTGTCCCTCTCTGGTCGCCAACGTCCAAAGATAAAAACCACGTCAAGGACGAACTTCGTTTAGCAGAACAATATAATATTCCGATTATTCCCGCAAAGATCATCTCAACACATGCGCCGTATGGATTTAATGGGTATAGTGCCGTTGATCTTGTGGGTTGGGCCGGAGAAGACGATCATCCAGGCATCCAGCAACTGATGCGCAAGATTTCGCTTGTCGTCCCGCCGAGGACGGCGCCAAAACGCCCGTCAGCTATAGCTGCGGGCAAAGTCGCCCTTCCGAGCTTGTTTCTCTCCGTGTCATCACACGAGACGCAACTCGTTCCTCTCGAAGCTCTTAAGGCGCTTCGTCTCTTTGGCACATCGACGATCCTCGTCTCCGCCTACGACTTATTCCCCCCCCGTCGTCCCCGAGGTATCGCGCAGGAACTGAGACGGATCCGCGCACAGGGCGGTTTCGTCCTCATCGACTCAGGCAACTACGAAGCGACGCGACGCGACGACGACGGCTGGAAGCCCCAGGACTTCAAATTGGCATTGGAAGGAATTTCGCACGATTGGGTGTATTGCTTCGACGAAATGGCCCCGCTGAAGAATAAAAAGCGCGCGGTTGATCAAGTTATCGCTGCAGTCGAACGAGACAGGCAATTCACTAAAGCCCCCGTCCTTCCAATCGTTCATGCTCCCGCCACCCGTTCGAAAGGATATGACCTTACAACTCTTCCCGAGGTGGTGCGAGATGTCGCCGACCATCTCCAGCCACCGATGATCGCGCTGGCAGAGCGGGAGTTGGGCCGAGGACTGATTCAGAGGGCACAAACCATGAGACGTGTCCGAAACGAGCTCGATCGCCTATCCTTTTATCAACCGATCCACCTCCTCGGTACAGGAAATCCATGGAGTATAGCGATCTTGACAGCAGCTGGAGCAGACAGCTTCGATGGCTTAGAATGGTGCCGGGTCGCCGTTGACCGACAGCAACATAGATTGAATCACTACCAGCATTTCGATTTTTTTGCATATCAAGCGCAGATGGCGAGTTCGCCGATCACTGTTTCCGCCATCTCTGATGAAAACATCGATTACGCGGGAAAAGTTGCCTTTCATAACTTAGATTATTATCGGGAACTGACACATGAATTGCAGGCCGCTGCTTCAAAAAATCGCTTAGAAGCATTTGCCGTCGGGCTGCTTGGTGGATCCAATTCAAAGCAGCTTATTGAGCAAATGCCGGATTTATTCAGATGAGAAACGATGCTGCCAGGCTAGAATATGCCATTACACTCATATGCCCTGAGATTGAGGAAAGGGTCAAGCGTGCTCAGAGTACTCTTGATGAGCGAAGCCTTTGGTGGGAGCTTTCCTGCTGCCTATTGAGCAGCCAGGTACCGTATGGGCTTGCCGTAGCCACCGCTGATGCACTCGATAAACGACAGCTTCTTCTCAATACATCAGCGCCCGAGGCTGAACTCGCCGATGAGATTTTCACGGTCCTCCGTCAGCCGGTACTGGTTAACGGCAGCTTCCGAAACTACCGCTTTCCCAAATCAAAATCGATACAGCTGGCCTCTGCGCGTGCGTCGATTTCCCAGGAGAGTGGCGAGCTTTGCTCGCTGGTATATGCCTTCGGAAATGCGGCATGCGCTCGCGCTTGGCTTGTGTCGAATGTATCGGGAATTGGGCCAAAGCAAGCCAGTATGTTCTTACGGAACACAGGAATCAGCTACGATCTCGCGGTCTTGGATCGTCACGTATTGAACTACATGTCGGTGATTGGTCTCTATGATGGAACTGGGCGAGCTATTTCAAAGCTAGCCCAGTATCATGCACAAGAGAATAAGCTGATTGCCCATGCAAATAGGCTCGGCTTTGCTGTAGGTCTTCTGGACTGGGCGATTTGGATAGTCATGCGGGTTGCGGGCTGTCAAGAAACGGAGAATGCGTTAGCATGAGCATCGTCACACTCGTTTCCGGTGGACTCGATTCCACAGTAGTCGCCTACCTTGCAAAAGAAGAAGGAATCCGTCAGTACCCGATTTTCATAGACTACGGACAAAGGTCGCGTGATCGAGAGCTCGCTGCCTGTAGATCAATAATGGCCAAACTGCGGTTACCTGACTTAGAAGTTGCTGACTTATCCGGCTTCGGGCGCCTTATCAAGTCTGGGCTGACGGACCACAGCCAGCGAGTACTTGAAGATGCCTTTACTCCCGGTCGAAATCTCCTCTTTCTGCTGATAGCAGCCGCCTACGCATTTCAGCGCGATGCCGACGCTGTAGCGATCGGGCTTCTTCATGAAGAGACTAGCTTGTTTCCTGATCAGACGTCGGCGTTCTTACAGGAGGCGGAGGCAATGATCGCACGCAGCATGGGCCGTGAGATAAAGGTACTTGCGCCGCTCTCTTCCTTCCATAAGCAGGAAGTCATCGAACTCGCAACACTGAAAGGCATCGAAGGCACTTATTCGTGCCACCTGGGCGGGGAAACACCTTGCGGAGCGTGCATCGCGTGTAATGAATTCAAATTCGAAGGGATCTGAGATGGGCGGCGGGAGCAGCGGAAGTTGGAGCAGGTTAGGCGACATTCGGTCGCTGGAGGAAAAGGCCAAAGCGGCACTTCAGGGAGGTAAACGCAATGTCTTCATAAGTTTCGCAACAGAAGATATGAATGAGGTCAATATTCTACGCGCGCAGGCGAAGAACGAGAACAATGATATCGAATTCGCCGATCACTCTGTTCGCGAGCCTTACGATAGCGACCGCGCAGAATATATCAAACAAAAGATCCGCGAGAGGATATCCCGCTCATCTGTTTGTATCGTCTACATATCTGACAATACCGCACAAAGTCGATGGGTGACCTGGGAAGTGGAGACTAGTCTCGCTCTTGGGAAAAAGGTGGTGGCTGTTCACCCCCGGGGTGGCGCCCCGCGGCAAAATCCATCATGGGTGGCAAAGCATGGCGTAAAGATCGTCCAGTGGGATCAATTGGGGGCTGAACTCAAATAATTGGGAGATCTACTGATGGAACCTGACGATTTTCCCGCATTATACAGGTCGGCAGACGGTTCGGCCACTGATGCCCAGTTGACCCATCTATGGCTCATCCGACTGCAGTATATTTTTCTCATATTCGCGGCGACGGTCTCTGTATGGTTTGGATCATCTCCTGATCTGTACATCATTTATGCGTTGGTTCTGGCCGCATCTACGGTCCTTCTATTATATATGATCGTCCAAAAGCCTGAGAAAGAGTGGTACGAGTGTCGAGCGCTGGCAGAGTCGATCAAGACATCTACTTGGCGCTACATGATGCGCGCTGAGCCGTTCGAAGATGCCTCGAAACTCTCAACAGTCGCCGAAAAATTCTCTCGGTTTCTGAAAGCGATTTTAGACGCCAACAGCCACGTCCGCGGCTCAATAAGCCGCCGGCCGGTCGTCGGCGATCAGATTACCAACGAAATGAACACTGTTCGCGCTCTGCCTCTGACAGAGCGTATTCAGCGATATACGGCTGACAGGATCAAGGATCAGCGCGAATGGTATGTGGCAAAATCCAGGTGGAATAGGCGGCAGTTTTGCTTATGGACATGGATATGCATCATCGTTCAGGGGATCGCGATAGTTTTAGCTCTGATCCGCATCCGCTATGATCCATCATGGATGATTTGGCCAACCGAGCCTTTGTTGGTGATCGCCTCTTCCATGATAGGCTGGATTCAGCTGAAGAAATTCAACGAACTTGCTTCTGCCTACAACCTCACTGCCCATGAAATCGGTATTTTGCAGACCCGACTTAGCACGATCGACAGCGAAGAGAAGTTTTCTGCCTTCGTAAATGAAGCCGAACGAGCTTTCTCGCGTGAACATACTCAATGGGCCGCGCGGCAGATCGAGAATGTATGACGACGCCCCTAACTTCTTCCGGCGGTGCCGCCCCCGGTGGGTGCCGCATGATGTGCCCCCAAACGTGCCGGAAACCCTGCCTTCATTATGGGAGCCACATTACGGAACGGGACGCGGTTCTTGCCTGCAGCGTGGATGTGATCGGGCTTTCATCCCGGTCTGCGGGCGTCTGAGCCTTTTTTTGTGCGCTACATGACCACCACCTCGATCTCCGGCTGCCCGGCATAGTCCAGGCGGATGGCGCCGCGGGCGGGGCGGGTCAGGGTGATGGGGCCGGGTTTTTCGTCCAGGCGGCGGCGAAGCAGGATCAGGCGGGTTTCCAGATTGTCCTTGAAATCCGGCAGGCGCAGGGCCGCATCGCGGCGGATTTCACGGTTGGTGAAATCCTGACGCCCGGTCGCCAGATAGGCCGTGACGAAATGGTGGAGCAGCCGGCCGGGCACGCCGCGGATCAGATAGTCGCCGTCGATGAAAATGCTGCCGTCGCGCGGGAAATAGCGCAGCCGGATCGGGCGCCGGCCCGCGGGCGCCGGGTCAGGTGCCTCGGCCGCTGGTGCCTCCCCCCGCTCCGCCTCGGCCCGGTCGAGGGCGAGGGCGAGCGTTGCCGCCACGATCGACAGCACCGCCTCTTCCGCATGGCCGAAGGCGAAGCTTTCGGCCGATTCGGTGAAAAGCACCCCCACCAGCCGGCCCTGGGCGATCATCGGTACCGCCAGCTGGCATTGCGGCTGCGCCAGGGACGGGAACGGGATCCCGGCCATGGGCGGCCGGTCCATCGCCCCCCTGACCGCCGCGACATAGCGCTGGCCGCGGCGCATGTCGGCGATGCGCAGCACCCGGCGGCGCAGGGCGGCCACGCCGATCACCCCCTCCCCCAGCGCCACCTCCGACCCGACACCGAATTGCGGATAGCCGCGGCTGGCGATGGTGGTGAGCAGGCCGCCGGTTTCGTCCGGAACCGCCACCACCAGATTGCCCATGCCCAGATCCGCAACCAGACGATCGAGGGTGAGATCGAGCAGACGGTCGGCATCGGGCTCCGCCGCCATCAGGGCGGCAAGCCGGGCCGCGACCGCCAGATGATCCGGCGCCTGCGGCCGGGGTGGCGGCATCTCCAGCGGTTCCGCCGCCACCACCCGGGTCACCGCCTCCACCCGGTAGAGATCGACCGCGCGCAGGCGCATCACCTCGCCCATGCCCTGGGCGGCGCTCATCACCTCCAGATGGACGGCGATGCGCTCGAACACCTCGCCCGTGGTGCGGGCGCCGACGAAGACCAGGTCGAGCAGGAACTGGTCGCCGGTGCGGGCATCGACCACCATCACCGTCGCCCGGCCCGTGCGGCGGACATTGGCCGCGGTCTTGGAAAAGAACTGGTTCGACAGCGCGACATGGCCCGCATCCACATAGTGGACGTGGGAGAGATAGGAGATGTTGGGCATGCCGTCGGCATCGAGGGTGGCGATGACCGAGGGGATGATGCCTTCCAGCGCATCGCGCAGCGCATCAAGGCCCGGCCCGGCGGTCATGGCTGCGCATCCCGGGGCGTGTTTGCGGCACCGAGCGGCCGACCGGCGGTCGGGCCCGGGGTCTGGTCGAAGACCTCGTGCGGGTGAATGTCGATGCGCAGCAGATCCCGGTCGGTCAGGGTCTGGGAGAGCTGGAGCCGGCTGACGCCGAGCGCCCCCATCACCCCCAGCATGCGCGCGACATAGGCCGTGCCCTCGGCCGCATCGGCCGGGCCGGCCGGCGCGACGGCGGTGATCATGCCCTTGATCTGATAGGTGCGGTAGTCGTGGGGCCGCGCACAGGTGACCGCGATCGGCCCGCCGGCGACGGCGCCCGCGGCCGCCCCCGGCCAGAGGCTGTGTGACAGCAACACCCCAAGCCCGTCGCCCTGGTCCCGCAGGATCCCCGAACCGCGAGCGATCGTCGCCCTTCCGGCCGGATCCCGGGTCGAGACCAGGATCATCAGCGGCCCGGCGAGCACGGCCGCCACCTCGTCGTCGATCATGCCTCCGCCCCCCGCCCGCGCGTCTCCCCCTCTGATTTTTAGGAAACGGCTGCTGCCGTTAGCAAGCATTTAGGAAGAGCCGTTCCAGCTGCGGGCGTAGAAACACAACCACAGGATGGGCCCCGACAGCAGGGGCCGCCCCAGAGGAGGACGCCTGATGACCATGATCCACGGCAGCCGGTCCGACGCCGCCATCACCCCGATCCTGCCGCTGGACGGGCGGTACGATCTTTACGGCCCCGTGCACAAGGGGCTGCGGCGGGCCGGCATGGCCCTGCTCGACCGGCTGGGCCGGGCGGATTTCGCCAGCCCGGCCGCGACCACCGGCCTGCTGACCGAGCTGCGTGACTATCTGCGGCTCGCCACCGCCCATATCGCCCATGAAAGCGACACCATCCATCGGGCGCTGGAGGCCCGCACAGGGCCTGCGACCGAAGAGCTGGACCGCCAGCATGCCGATCATCACCGCTCGATCGCCGGGCTGATCGCGCGGATCACCGCGCTGACCGACGACTTCTCCGGGACCCGCGAAGAGGCCGGCCGTGCGCTCTATCTGGCCTTCGCGGCCCATCTGGCCCGGGATTTCGCCCATATGCACGAGGAAGAGACGGTGACCACGCCCCTGCTTCAGGCCGTGTTCAGCGATGCCGAACTGGCCGCGATCGAGATGGAGATCGTGAGCACGCTGTCGCCCGAGATGAACCTGGCCTTCATGCGGCTGATCATCCCGGCGCTGTCGCCGGCCGAGCGGGTGCGGCTGCTGGGCGGCGTGCGCGCCACGGCACCGACCGAGGTGTTCCGGCTGCTGATGGACGAGGTCGCCCGGCCGCTGCTGCCGCCGGCCGATTTCGCCGACCTTGCCCTCAGGCTGCAGATCGCGGCCTGACAGGCGGCGCTCAGGGCGTGGCGCCGGTACCCGCAAAGGCCGAGATCAGCATGGCCACCCGCGGATCCGGCCTGAGCCCCGGGGCGGTATAGGCGGCGATATTGCCCGCCCGGTCGGCCGGGGCCGGTTTCAGCACGTGGTTGAGCCCGGCCAGGATTTCGACCCGGGTATCTTTCGGGCGGCCCGCGGCCAGGCGGCGGGCATCGGCGGTGGTGACCTGAAGGTCGCGATCGCCCTGCAGGATCAGCACCGGCCCGCCGAAACGCTCCATCACGGTCGCGGGGTCGATGCCCAGCCACGAGATCAGATAGGGCTGGACGGAAGGCCGGAACAGCGGCGCCAGTTCCAGCGGCACATCGGCGACCTTCCGGCCGGCACCGAGATCGGCCAGGATCCGGTCGGCGGTGCGGCGCAGATCATCCGGCATCGGGGCCTGGGCCAGCTGGCGTTCCAGCGTGCGGATGGCGGGCTCCCCCGGGGTCGCGGCCAGCACGATGGCATCGGGTGCCTCGCGCCGTGCCGCCAGCAGGGCGATCAGCCCGCCTTCGCTGTGGCCGAGCACGATTACCGGCGCCCCATCGGCCAGCCTGCGCGCGGCACGGGTCCATTGGGCGGCGTCCGAGGCCAGCAGGTCGATGGTCATCAGCGCCTCGTCGGCAATCGCCGCCCGGCTGGCGCCGATGCCGCGCTTGTCGACCCGCAGGCTGGCGATGCCGCGCGCCGCCAGATCTTCCGCCAGCATGCGCAACAGATCGGTGCGCAGCCCCGGCTGGTTGCCGTCGCGATCGGTGGGGCCGGACCCCGCCAGCATCAGCACCACCGGCAGCACCGCATCGGCACCGGCGGCACAGGGAAAACCGAAACTGCCGACCAGATCGCCGGACGCGTCGACCGGTGCCGGCATCGGCGCCTTGATCGCGATCTGACGCTCACACAGGGCCGCGGCCGGCGTCGCCAGCTGCGCCTCGGCCCGGGACGGCGTCAGCAGGCCGGCCTGAAACGACACGACCGCGGCGAGCAGAGCCGCCGCGGTCGCAAAGCGTCCGGTTGTCCGGAAGCGGGCCGTCATCAGTCGAGATCGCCGACATCGCCGGAGGTGCCCTCGACCCTGGCCGACAGCGCCGCCTGCATGAA
Source organism: Tistrella mobilis (assembly GCF_039634785.1). NCBI lineage: Bacteria > Pseudomonadati > Pseudomonadota > Alphaproteobacteria > Geminicoccales > Geminicoccaceae > Tistrella > Tistrella mobilis. Next base: position 203,028 of record NZ_JBBIAB010000003.1, read on the forward strand.
GGCATCCAGATCGCCGTTCAGCACCGCCTGGGTGTTGCCGGTCTCCACCCCGGTGCGCAGATCCTTGACCATCTGGTAGGGGTGCAGCACGTAGGAGCGGATCTGGTGGCCCCAGCCGATATCGGTCTTGGCATCCGCCTCGGCCTGGGCCTTTTCTTCCCGCATCCTGAGTTCACGCTCGTAAAGGCGTGCCTTCAGCATGCCCATGGCGGTGGCGCGGTTCTTGTGCTGCGACCGGTCCTGCTGGCACTGCACCACGATGCCGGTGGGCACATGGGTGATGCGGATGGCGCTGTCCGTCCGGTTGACGTGCTGGCCACCGGCACCCGAGGCCCGGTAGGTATCGATGCGCAGATCCTTGTCCAGGATCTCGATGTCGATCGAGTCGTCGATCACCGGATAGACATGGACGGCGGCGAAGCTGGTCTGGCGCCGGGCCTGGCTGTCGAAAGGCGAGATGCGCACCAGCCGGTGGACGCCGGTCTCGGTCTTCGCCCAGCCGAAGGCGTTCTGGCCCTTGATCAGCAGGGTGGCCGATTTGATGCCCGCCTCTTCGCCGTCGGTCTCTTCGACCAGTTCGGTCTTGTAGCCATGCGATTCCGCCCAGCGTGTATACATGCGCAGCAGCATCAGCGCCCAGTCCTGGCTTTCGGTGCCACCGGCGCCGGCATGGACTTCAAGATAGCTGTCATTGCCGTCGACCTCGCCCGAGAGCAGGCTTTCGACCTTGAGCTTCAGCAGCTCGTCGAGCAGCCGGCCGAGCGAGGCCTGGGCCTCGTCGACGACGCTTTCATCGTCTTCCATCTCGCCCAGTTCGGCGAGTTCCAGATCGTCGCGGAACGCCTGTTCCAGCTTGCGATAGCGCTCGATGGCGCCTTCCAGCTGGGTGCGTTCGCGCATCACCTTCTGCGCGCGCGCCGGATCATCCCAGAGCTTCGGATCTTCGGAGAGGGCGTTCAGCTCTTCGAGCCGGATGAGCGCGTTCTCCCAGTCAAAGATACCTCCTCAGCAGACCGAAGGTCTGCTCGATCTCGTCGGCGAGCGACTTGATCTCGGCGCGCATACGCACGTCCTCCCGTTGATGATGATGCCGGCGCGGATGGCGCCGGCATGGATATCGCGGTGACCCCGATCAGTAGAGGCCGCCCGGTGCCGGCGCCGCGGCGCCGCCATAGGGGTTCGAAGGCCGGGCCGGCAGGCTGCCGCCGGTGCCCGCACCGGCGCCCGGATCGCCATAGGTGCCGTAATCGTCCTGCATGCCCGAAACCATGGTCGGCTCGGTCCCGGGCTTGAACGCCTCGGTGATCACCGTCGCCGTATCGGGGCCGGGCAGCAGGCCGGTCTTGGCGTCGATGCGCACCAGGCGGATGCCGCTGGGGGTGCGGAACGGCGTCGCCGGTGCATCGGCCAGCGCGCCCTTCATGAACTCGATCCAGATCGGCAGCGCCGCCGAGGCACCCTGCTCGTTATCGCCGAGCGAACGCGGCGTGTCAAAGCCGACATAGACGCCCACCACCAGGTCGGGGCTGAAGCCCATGAACCAGGCGTCGAAGCTGTCATTGGTGGTGCCGGTCTTGCCGGCCAGCGGCTTGCCGATCGACAGCGCCCGGCGGCCGGTGCCGCGCTGGATCACGCCTTCCATGACATGCACCAGCTGATAGGCGTCGAGCGGGTTCAGCACCTGGTCGCGGGTGTCGGGCAGCACCGGCGGCTGCAGGCCCGGATGCCATTCCGGCACCGAACAGGCCTCGCAGGGGCGCTCGTCGCGGCGGAAGATGGTCTTGCCGTCGCGGTCCTGGATACGCTCGACCAGCGCCGGATGGATCTGCCTGCCACCGTTGACGACCATGGCATAGGCGGTGGCGAGACGCATGAGCGTGGTTTCGCCGGCGCCCAGCGCCGTGGAGAGATAGGGCGGCCAGTCGCCGATGCCGAGCCGGCGGGCGATTTCCGAAATCGATTCGGCCCCCAGGTCGCGGGCAAGGCGCACGGTCATCAGATTGCGCGACTGTTCCACGCCGACGCGCAGCGTGGACGGACCATAGAACCGGCCGCTGTAATTCTTCGGCCGCCAGGTGCCGAGACCGGCGCCCTGATCCAGGGCAAGCGGGGCATCCTGGACGATCGAGGCCGGCGTCCAGCCGTGTTCGAAGGCCGAGAGATAGACGAAAGGCTTGAAGGCCGAGCCCGGCTGACGCTGGGCCTGGGTGACGCGGTTGAACTCGCTGGCGGCGAAGTTGAAACCGCCGGTCATCGCCAGCACCCGGCCGTTATGCGGGTTCATCGCCACCAGACCGCCCGAGACATCGGGCACCTGGACCAGTTTGAGCGCGCCTGCGGCGGCCTTGGGCGCCGGGCCCTCGCCGTCTTCGGCCCGGCGGTCGGCCTCTGCCGCCACCTCGGTCGGGTCGTCGGCCGGCGCCACGACCACGATGTCGCCGGTGCTGACCACATCGTCCACCGCCCGGATCGCCGGCCCGCGCCGGTCGACCGAGACGTATTTCCGCGCCCATTTCACCGCTTCGAGATCGAGCGTGCCGGCGGCGCCATCGGCGAAGATCAGCTTCGCGGCCTTGCCGCCCGCCTCGGTGACCAGCGCATAGCGCCAGCCCGGCACCAGCGGCTTGTCGCGGCCCAGATCCTCCAGCCGCTTGCGGGCGGCCTCGATATCGTCGGTGGCAACGCCGCTCTGCACCGGCCCGCGATAGCCGTGGCGGCGGTCGTAAGAAACCAGCCCGTCGCGAAGCGCGGTATCGGCCAGGGCCTGAAGCTTGGGATCGACGGTGGTCATCACCGTCAGCCCGCCTTCATAGAGTTCGTCGGACCCGAAGCGCTGGGCGATGTCGCGGCGGACCTCTTCGACGAAATAATCGGCGCGGGCCTGGTCCTCGCCGCCGCGCGGGCGGGTGACCAGCGGCCGGGCTTCGGCGGCACGGGCCTCGTCGGCCGAGATGTAGCCGTCCTCGGCCATGCGGCTCAGCACCCAGTCGCGACGGGCCTTGGCGGCATCGGCGCGGCGGATCGGGTTGTAGTTGTTCGGGGCCTTGGGCAGGGCCGCCAGATAGGCCGCCTCTTCCGCGGTCAGCTCGTCGAGCGACTTGTCGAAATAGGCGAGCGCCGCCGCCGCGACGCCATAGGCGCCATAGCCCAGGTAGATCTCGTTCAGATAGAGTTCGAGAATGTGGTCCTTGGTGAAAGCGCGCTCGATCCTGAGCGAGAGCAGCGCCTCCTTGACCTTGCGCTCGATCGACACCTCGTTGGTCAGCAGGAAGTTCTTGGCCACCTGCTGGGTGATGGTCGAGGCGCCGATGGGCCGGCGGTCGCTGGCCAGATTGTCGATATTGGTCACCGCGGCGCGCAGGATCGCGACCACGTCGATGCCGGGATGGGTGTAGAAGTTCTGATCCTCGGCGGCGATGAAGGCGTGTTTCACCACATCCGGGATCGCGTCGATCGGCACGAAGACGCGCTTCTCACGGGCATATTCGTCCAGCAGACGGCCATCGCCGGCATAGATCCGGGTGACGGTCGGCGGCTTGTAATCGGCCAGCTGCTCGAAATCCGGCAGGTCGCCGTCATACATGGTGACGCCGTAATACAGCGCCGCGCCGCCAGCGATGGCGAGCAGGACGATGCCGGTCAGGAGAAAACCGAGCAGGCGGATCAGGCTCATCGGCTGTGCAACGCCGCGGGCCAGGGCCGGCGGCTCCCATGTGGTTGACGGGCGGCGCCAGCGGACGGATCCGTCCCTGGTCGCGGAGCCGGAGTGTGGCCGCGCGCGGCCCTGGCGTCAATCGCAGGGGTACCATCCCCGCCCTGCAAGCCACGCAAATGACACGGCATCGGAAGGGTTTGGCAGGCCCGGCCACCGCCTGCGATCAGAGAGGGGCCAGGATCAGAGAGGGGCCGGGGTCAGAGACGGCTCCAGGTCTGTTCGGCGGCGAAGAACTGATCGACGGCACCGACGATGCTGCGGGCCAGCTTCGCCCGATGGGCGGAATCCTGCAGCACTTTTTCATCCTGCCGGTTGGACAGGAAGCCGGTCTCGATCAGCACCGACGGCATGTCGGGCGCCTTGAGCACCGCAAAGCCGGCCGAACGCACCGGCTTGGTCAGCAATTCGGTATGCGGCTGGACCTGGCCGATGACATGGCCGGCAAACCGCGCCGACAGGTTCATGGTCTCGCGCCGGGCCAGATCGATCAGGATCGAGGTGACCTCGGCGCTTTCGGTCGAAAGATCGACGCCGGCGATCAGGTCGGACTTGTTTTCGCTGTCGGCCAGCTGGGCGGCGACACCGTCCGAGGCGCGTTCCGACAGCGTGTAGATCGACAGGCCCCGCGTGCGCGGGTTCTGCACCGAATCGGCATGGATCGAGATGAACAGCTCCGCCTGGGCGGCACGGGCGATGGCGACCCGGTCTCGCAGCCGGATGAAGATGTCGCGATCGCGGGTCAGCACCGCCTTGTAGCGGCCGGTCTTTTCAAGCTCCTGCGCCAGCGCCTTGGCCATGGCCAGCGTGATCGACTTTTCCTGCACGCCGGTGATGCCGATGGCGCCGGGATCGATGCCGCCATGGCCGGCGTCAATGGCGACGATCCGCCGGCCATCGGTCCGGGCCCGCGGCCTGGCCGCATCGGGCAGGATCGGCGCGGCGGCGACCGCCGCCTGCCCCGCAGGCGGCTGCGGGGCGGCCGCGACCTTGGTGCCGTCGAACCGGTCTTCCGGCTCTCCCTTCAGGGTGGTCCGGGCGAAGGATTGCGCCGAGGTGCGCGACAGATCGACCACGAAACGCGGCGGCAGACCGTCCTGCGCCGGCAGCACGAACATCGAATCGATCTGCGACGGCTGGGACAGGTCGAGCACCATGCGATAGACGCCGGGTTCGAACAGGCCGACGCGATAGCGCGCGATCAGCCCGGCGCCCGAATTCTCACCCTTGTCGAGGATCTGCCAGTCCAGATTGCGGAAGTCTATCACCACCCGGTCGGGGCCCGACAGGGTGAAGGCCCTGAAATCCACCCGACGGTCCAGATCGATCACCAGCCGGGTCTTGTCGGGATGCATGCCGAACCGCAGGCCGACCGCGCGGGCGGTTTCGGCGGCCACCGCCTCTTCCGGACCGACGCCCGGCAGCGGCCCTGCAATCACCGCGACCAGCGCCAGCAGGCAGATCACCGCCCAGCCCATGGCGCGTTTCGCCATCCGGCCCAGCCGTGCGGCAGCCCGCCCCGGCCGGAACGGCGGAGCGGCGGAGACGCGGCAAAGATGGTCGGCGGTCTGGCGAATGGCAGGCGCGGACATGTGACGGCTCCAGGAGGCGTCGGCGGCTGATCCTCTGACCGGCCGCGCCGCCCGAAAACCACCCGCGAACGGGCAGCTCCGATGACACCGCAACCAGCGACTCCTTCGTTTTATAGGCGGAAGTCGCCCAATCTTTCAATGCGTTTATCCATGTTGTTGGCACCGGGGGTGAACTTGCACGAAGGGTTGTGGCCGCGGTGTGACTCAAGCCGCCGCCATGCCCGCCCCGAAACGGCTGTCGCAGGACGCGCCCGGGGTGGCCGCATGCCTGCGCAACACGCGCTTGCCCTGTCGCCGGATTGCAACAGCGCGATTGTGGAAGGGCCGCGACCTGTTCTATAGTGCGGCCGCGCGTTCCGCTTCGGTCACCGGCCCTGCCCCGCCTGGGACAGGATCGACCACCGGATGGGAGGCGCCGGAATTCCGTATGGCCGGAGGCATCGGACCGAGTTGATCGGACCGCGCCGCTCCGGGAGGGAGCATCCCCCGGCCGACGGTTGAACCCGCCGCGAGGCAGGACGACGACGACCCAGGGCATGCCGGCCACGCGACAAGCGGGCCGGGCCGGCCGGCGGAGAGCGAAATCCTTGTGACGCGGCGGCGGAGCGGGGTGTGCGGCAATTACGCGGCGCGCCCCTCCGACCAACAAGGAACGGTCATGAACGACGCGCGCGATTTCGCGCAGAGCGTCGGTCGCACGGGCCCTGAGGCGTCTTCCGATGCCACATCCGTCTGAGCGTCCGGTGCATAGCCTGAGAGGCTTCGACTGCCGCCGATCGCTCGGCGGTATGCGTTCCGTCGTCTTCGTATCGTTCCCCTGCCATCCGACACCGGGCCTGACCGTGCCGCCTGCCGCCACCGCCCTGACCGGCGCCCGCGCAGCCGACGGCCGCAACCCCGCGCGTCGTTCCTCCACATCCTGCCCGACGGATCTGCGCCGCCTGACGAAGGCCGGCGCCCGTTGCGGTCATATCCGGAGTTCCACGCTCGATGACGAAGCGTATGCTGATCGACGCGAACCACCCCGAAGAAATGCGGGTGGTCGTCACCAACGGCAACCGGCTTGAAGAATTCGATTTCGAAACCTCGACCAAGAAGCAGCTGAAGGGGAATATCTATCTCGCCAAGGTGACCCGGGTGGAGCCCTCGCTCCAGGCCGCGTTCGTGGATTACGGCGGAAACCGGAACGGTTTCCTGGCCTTCAGCGAGATCCATCCCGACTACTTCCAGATCCCCCTGGCCGACCGTGAGGCCCTGGTCCGCGAGGTCGAAAAGGCGGCGCGCGAGGATGCCGAGCGCGAAGCCCGCGCCGATGCCGGCGAAGGCCCCGAGATCGAAGAGGTCGGCGGTTCCGACGTCGACGACATCGCGGCCGGCGGCGCCAGCCGGCGGCGGCTGCAGCCGCACCGCCAGTACAAGATCCAGGAAGTCATCAAGAAGCGGCAGCTGATCCTGGTCCAGGTGGCCAAGGAAGAGCGCGGCACCAAGGGCGCGGCCCTGACCAGCTATATTTCGCTGGCCGGCCGCTATTGCGTGCTGATGCCCAACACGCCCAATGGTGGCGGCATCTCGCGCAAGATTTCGGATGCCCGCACCCGCAAGAAGCTGCGCGAAACCCTGACCGAGCTGGGCACCCCGGCCGGCATGAGCGTGGTGCTGCGCACCGCCGGCGCCGAGCGCACCAAGACCGAGATCAAGCGCGACTACGAATATCTCTCGCGGCTGTGGGACGACATCCGCGAGCGGACCCTGTCGTCGCGCGCCCCGGCCCTGATCTATGAAGAGGCCGACATCATCAAGCGGTCGATCCGCGACATCTATTCCAACGACATCGACGAACTGCTGGTCGAGGGCGGCGACGGCTATCGCGCCGCGAAGGAGTTCATGCGGATGCTGATGCCCAGCCGCGCGCGGCTGGTGAAGCAGTATGGCGACCGCATCCCCCTCTTCCACCGCTATCAGGTCGAAACCCAGCTCGCCTCGATGCACTCCCCCACCGTGCGCCTGCCCTCGGGCGGCTATGTGGTGATCAACCAGACCGAGGCGCTGGTCGCGATCGACGTCAATTCGGGCCGCTCCACCCGCGAGCGGAACATCGAAGAGACCGCGCTCAAGACCAATCTGGAAGCTGCCGACGAGGTCGCCCGCCAGCTGCGCCTGCGCGACCTGGCCGGGCTGATCGTCATCGACTTCATCGACATGGACGACCGCAAGAACAACCGTGCGGTCGAACGGCGCCTGAAAGAGGCGATGAAGGCCGATCGCGCCCGCATCCAGCTGGGCCGGATCAGCGGTTTCGGCCTGCTGGAACTGTCGCGCCAGCGGCTGCGCCCGTCGCTGATCGAGGCCAGCACCATGCAGTGCCCGCATTGCGGCGGCACCGGTCTGGTCCGTTCGGTGGAAAGCACCGCCCTTGCCGCCCTGCGCGCGGTTGAAGAGGAAGGCATCCGCGAGCGCACCGAGGAGCTGGTGCTGCGCGTGCCGACCGAGGTTGCGCTCTATATCTTCAACCACAAGCGCGACATGCTGGCGGATATCGAGGCCCGCTATGTCTTCCGCGTGCTGGTGGAAGCCGCCGACAACCTGACGCCGCCCACGCCTTACGAGCTGGAGCGCACCCGCCAGCGCAAGGAAGGCGAGATCCCCGAGCGCCCGGCCGGCAGCGAGCGCCCGGTGACCGCCGAATCCTCGGCCGCCGCCGCCGATGCGGATGCCGCGCGCATCGCCGCCGAGGTCGCCGAAGCCGAGGCCGAGGAAGAGGCGATGGCCGAGGCAGAGGCCGCCGCCGAGGCCCGGAGCGAGGCCGAAGCCGAGACCCGGCCCGAGGCCGACAGCCAGAGCGAGGAAGAGCGGAACCGCCGCAAGCGGCGCCGCCGGTCGCGCCGGCGGAAGCGTCGTGACGACGAGACCCAGTCGACCGCCGAGGGCGAGGATCAGGCCGAGGACCAGGACGAGGACGGCGAGGCCGAGGGTGACACCGAGGCCGAAGCCGAGAGCACCGAAGACGCCCGGAATGCCGACGACCGGAATGGCGAGGAGAACGGCCGCCGTCGCCGTCGGCGTCGCCGGCGTCGCCCGGGCAATGGCGAGGCCCGCACCGAGGCCCAGACCACCGACGGGGAGCAGACCACTGACGGGGAGCAGGCCACCGACGAAGAGCAGGCCGGCGACGAGGCCGAGAACGCCGAGGCCGAGACTGCCGAGGCGGTGAGCGAAACGGAAACCCCGGCAGTCGAAGCGCCTGGCGCGGAGAGCGAGGTCGTCGAGCCCGTGGCCGAGGTGGCCGAAGCCGAAGAGGGTCGCGGCCGTCGCCGCCGCCGTCGTCGGCGGCCGGGTGAGGTCGAGGCGGTCGCGGCCGTCGAAGCCGATGCTGCCCCCGCTCCGGTGAGCGACGAGGCGCCCGCGAGCGAGGCAGCTTCCGTGAGCGAGCCGACTTCGGTGAGCGAAATGGGGCCGGTAAGCGACGAGACGCCCGCCGAAGCGGCACCTGCCGACACCGCAGCGGTCGACCTGGCACCGGCTGAAGAGGCCGTGGCCGCCGACGCCCCCGCCGCGGAGCCCGAGGCGCCGGTCAGCGAGCCCGCCGCCGAACCCGAGCCCGCCACCGAACCCGAGATGGTCGGTGCGGATCTGGTGCCCGAAGCCGATGCCGTGGTCGAGGCCGATGCGGTGGTTGCCGCCGAAGAGCCGGTGGCCGCACCGGAGAAGCCGAAGCGCCGTCGCAAGGTGAAGGCCGAGACCGAAGCCGAGGCGCCCGCCGAGGCCGAGGCTGAGGCCGCGCCCAAGCCGCGCCGCCGCCGCAAGGTGGCCGAGACTGCCGCCGACGCCCCGGCCGAAGCCGAGGCGGTGGCAGAGGCGGCCCCCGCCCGCAAGCGGGCGACGCGCGCCAAGGCGACGACGGCCAAGGCTGCGACCACCAAGGCCGCCGCGGCCAAGACCACCCGCGCCCGCAAGGCGAAGGCGGTCGAGGGGGGTGAGCCCGTCGAGGCTGCCGCCGAGGCACCGAAGCCGCGCCGCCGCCGCAAGGCGGAGCCTGCGGTGGAGGCGGCCGAGCCGGCCCTGGTCGTGACCGCCGTGGAAACCGGTGCCGAGCCGCCGGTGATCGACGGGCCGGCCGCCGCCGCGGTGGCCGAAGCCGCCGAAGCCCCGGCCGCCCCGCTGGAGCCGCCCTTCCGCGAGGAAGCGGCCGCCAAGGCGACGCCCGAGGCCCCCGAGGCGGAGACCGGCACCGAGGCGGAGACCGGCACCGGGGCCGAGCCGCAGCCGGCCGGCGATGACGAGCCGGCCGTGACGGTGATCGAGGCCGAAGGCGCGCCCGCGCGCCCGCGCCGCGGCTGGTGGGCCTCTCGCGGCCGCAGCTGACCGTCGCCCCCGGAGCCGGCCATGCCGGCTCCGGTCACTGACAAAAGCCAGCCACTGACAAAAGAATGGGCCGCCGGTTCGACCGGCGGCCCTTTCTTTTGTCCAGGCAGCTGTCGCGCGTCTGGTCAGGCGACCTTGCCGACGCCGAAGCTGCGGCGCATCCAGCCATCCAGCCGGTCGACCACCTGCACCATGTCTTCGGTGGACCCGGCAAAGGCCATGCGCAGATAGTGATGGCCCTTGAAGGGGTCGAAATCGACACCCGGCGTGGCGGCAATGCCGGCCTCGTGCAGCATGCGGCGGCAGAAATCGATGCTGTCGGTGCTGTAGTCGGAAATGTCGGCCCAGACATAGAAGGCACCGTCGATCGGCGCGATCCGGCCCAGCCCGACCTTGGGCAGACCCTCCAGCAGCACCCGGCGGTTCTCGGCATAGCGCTTCACCGCAATCTCTGCCTCGTCATAGCCGTCGAAGGCCGCCGTGGCGGCGATCTGGGCAACGGCCGAGGGCGAGAGGAAGAAGTTCTGCGCGAGCTTTTCGGCCGTGCGGGCCATGTCTTCCGGCACGACCATCCAGCCCATCCGCCAGCCGGTCATGGCGAAATACTTGGAGAAGCTGTTCACCACGATCGGCGCCTGAGAGAAGTTCAGCGCGCTGCGGGTCGGCAGGCCATAGGTCAGCCCGTGATAGATCTCGTCCGAGATCAGCGTGATGCCCTTCGCCTCGCAATAGCGCACCAGGGCTTCCAGCTCTTCGGGCTTCAGCGTGGTGCTGGTGGGGTTGGAGGGGCTGGCGACGATCAGCCCGTCGATCGGCCTGTCCAGCGCCTCCAGATGGGCAATGGTCGGCTGGAAGCGGCTTTCGGGGCCGGTCTCGATCGACACGACCTCGATGTCGAGCGCCTTCAGCACATTGCGATACGAGGTATAGCCGGGCTCCGCCATCGCCACCCGCGCGCCGGCATCGAAGGCCGCCAGAAAGGCGATGGTGAAGCAGCCCGAGGCCCCATGGGTGATCAGGATGCGCTCGATCGGGATGTCGAGCCCGTACCACGACCGGTAATGCGCGGCGATCCGCCGGCGCAGCGCCGGCTGCCCGGCCCCTTCGGTGTAGCCGAAAGCCGGCCCGTCGAGCGCGGCGCGGGCCGCACGGATCGCTGGCGCCGGCGCACCGGTCGACGGCTGGCCGACTTCCATATGGATGATGTGACGGCCGGCAGCCTCGAGCGCATTCGCCTCGGCCAGCACCTCCAGCGCGTGGAACGGGGGGATCTGCGAACGACGGGAAACGGGCATGGGATGGGGTATCCTTCTGCAGGGGCCGTGCCCCCGGGGGGAAGACGACCTGCACGGAGCGCGACAGATCTGGCCGGGACTATGAAACCATAAGTTCATAATCCCGGCCATACCATGTGCGCGATGCGATCAGCCGCAATCTGCGGCGCACCGCCGGCGCGACGGCTCAGGCGCACCGCCGGCGCGACGGCTCAGCGGATCGCCAGCCCCGGCGACGAGGGCGAGACGAGGGCGTTGCAGCGCTGATCGTCGGAGGGAATGCCGTTGGCACAGGCGGCGGCACCGATATCGGCACCGGCCGTGGCGGCGGCGGCAAGCGAGTCGTCCAGCGGCTCGCCGCCGTAGAAGCTGCCGATCAGCCGGCTCATCGCCGGCACGGCGCCCTCGCCGGTCGCCGTCGCGGCCATATAGGGCTTGTAGATGTTGGTGTTGACCGCCAGCACCGCGGCGCCCGAGGCGGTTGCCGCCGGATCGAGCGGCCGCGCGGCGATGATGCCGGTATCGTCGCCCATCCGGCCGGTGCCGAAGGGGGCACCCTGGGTGAAGGTGCAGGCCACCGCCTGACCGTACTGGTCGACGGCCAGAATGCCGGACTGCACGGCATCATGGCCGGCCACCGGCAGCGCCGTGCCGGTGCGCACGGTCGAAAGCGCATCCAGCGCCGCCGCCCCGCCGGTGCCGGGGATGGTGACCATGTCGAAATTGCCGAGCGAGCGCATCAGCGCGTCGCCCTTGGCGGGCTGATAGGCGCGCAGTTCCCCGGCCCTGAGCGTGACGCCCGCCTGGGCGAAATCCTCGATCATCCGCCGGCCGAGCGGGCCCGCATAAAGCGTGCCCGGGCCTTCGGTGCGCAGCGAGCCCAGCGAAGAGGCGAGATCCGGCCGGGTCATCTGATTGCCCTGGGCCAGATTGCCGAAGCTGCGCGCCAGCGTGGGCGAGGCCGAGATCACCTCGCGATAGGCGGCGAGATCGGCCGCAAAGGCCGGCGAGACCTGCACGCCGAACCGGGCCAGCTGTTCGGCCGGCGACACCAGCTGCGGCAGGCGCAGCACGCCGTAATCGGCATGCATGGTGAACAGCCCGCGCGCGAAGCCCGGCACCGCCACCGTCTCGCCGGGCACGGCGGCCTGGGGCATGAAGGCATAGGCGCGGGGCGGCTCCGCCTCCTTGGGCTTGGTGCGGCGCGACTGGGCCTTGTAGACCACGCAGGCCCCGCCACCGCCCAGCCCCACGCGGCTGGGCAGGGTAACGGTCTGGGTGAAGGCCATGGCCACCGCCGCATCGACCGCGCTGCCGCCGGCCGACAGGATGTCGCGGCCGACCAGCGCCGAGCGCGGCTCGTCGGCGGCGATCAGGCCGATGAAGCCGGTCACGGCATCCACCTGGCCCACTTCCACACGCGGCCCGCAGCCCGCCAGCACGGCGAGGCTCACGATCGCGAGAGCTGCCGGTGCTTCACGGAGATGCCACGGTTGCCGAGATTGACGGGCGTGTCGTGCGACCCTACGTTCGGTGAAGACATCCGGGGTCTGCACCGTGCGCTCAAGCTTCCTCCGCATCGCCGTCCTTATCTGCTTCCTGATCGTGTCGGGGATCGGTGCCGTGGGCCCCGCTTCGGCGCAGCAGCGAAGCCTGTCCTTCATCCGCGACGCCGAGGTGGAACATACCATCCGGCAGATAGCGACTCCACTGTTCAAGGCGGCCGATCTCGACCCGAACGCGATCGACATCCACCTGATCCGCGACAACGCCATCAACGCCTTCGTCGGCGGCGGCATGCACCTGTTCATCTTCACGGGGCTGCTGATGGCCAGCGACAACCCCAATCAGATCGCAGGCGTGATCGCACATGAAACCGGCCATATCGCCGGCGGCCATCTGTCGCGCATCGGCGGCGCCGTCGAGATGGCGACCGCCCAGGCCATCGCCTCGGCCCTGCTGGGGCTTGCGATCGGTGTCGCCGGCGGCAGCGCCGATGCCGGCATGGCGATCGCGATGGGCGGCCAGCAGATGGCCCAGCGCGGCATGCTGAGCTTCAGCCGCGCCCAGGAGAATTCGGCCGATCAGGCGGGCATCCGCTTCCTGCACCGGGCGGGCGAATCCGCGCTGGGCATGCTCCAGTTCTTCGAGAAGCTCGACACCCAGAACGCGCTGATCGGCAGCCGCCAGAGCCCCTATCTTTCCACCCACCCCATGGCCGCCGACCGGGTGCGGGTGGTCGAGAACGTGGTGGCGCAGGAAAAGGGCGTCACCGCCGAGGCGACGCCCGCCCAGCAGATGGCCTATGACCGGATGATCGCCAAGCTGCGAGGCTTCCTGGACCCGCCGGGCCGCACCTTCGCCGCCTACAAGGCCGACGATCCCTCGGTGCCCGCACGCTATGCCCGCGCCATCGCCTATTATCGCCAGGCCGATCTGGACCATGCCCTGCCGCTGATCCGCGGGCTGATCGCCGAACAGCCCGACGACCCCTATTTCCACGAGCTGGAAGGCCAGATGCTGTTCGAGAACGGCCGGGTGGCCGAGGCGATCAAACCCTATCGGCTGGCGGTGGAAAAATCCGACCGCGCGCCGCTGATCGCGGTCGGCCTGGCCCAGGCGCTGATCGAGACCGGCACCGATGCCGCCTATGCCGAGGCCCAGGCGCTGCTTGAAAACGCGACCGCGAAAGACCGCGACAACGCCACCGCCTGGCGGCTGCTGGGCATCGCCTATGGCCGCGCCGACCGCATGCCCCAGGCCTCGCTGGCCCTGGCCGAATACAACGCCCAGATCGGCCGCTGGGACGAGGCCGAGGTCCAGGCGACCCGCGCCCGCGACAACCTGCCGGTCGGCTCCCCCGGCCAGCTGCGCGCCGATGATCTGGCCGAATACGTCAAGCGCCAGCGCGAGGAAGCCCGCGCCAACCGCTGAGGCCGCGGGGCACCTGCCCTGCCCTCCCGAACCACCCCACTCCGTTCCGAAAGACACCAGACCCCATGTCGAAACTCCTCGTCCCGGCCCTGGCCCTGATCCTGGGTGCTGCCGGCGGTGCCGCCGCGACCCTGGTCATCGACCGCATCCACGCCGTGGACCCGGCATCGGAAGCCCGTGCCGGCGAGGATATGGTCCGGGCCCTGCTGGCGCGCGAACCCGAACTGGTGGTGGAAAGCATCCGGGCCTGGCAGGCGAAGCAGCAGACCGCGGAACTGGAAGCCCAGGGCTCGGCGATCCGCGACAGCGAGGCCGCCCTCGTCGCCGATGGGCGCGACCCGGTCGTCGGCCCGGCCGATGCGGCGGTGACGGTGGTCCAGTTCTTCGACTATCGCTGCCCCTATTGCCGCCGCGCCATGGGCACGGTGGACCAGCTGATCGAAAAGCGCGACGACATCCGGGTGGTCTACAAGGAATTCCCGATCCTGGGCCCGGATTCGCTGGTCGCCGCCCGCGCGGCCCTGGCCGTGAACCAGGTGGCCCCCAAGGCCTATCCTGAAATCCACACCGCGCTGATGACCCAGCAGGGCAGCCTGACCGAAGACCGCGTGCTCGCCATCGTCGCCGATCGGGGTGTCGACGCCGAGGCGGTCAAGGCACGCATGCACGCGCCCGAGACCGAGGCCCATATCCGCGATACCATGGACCTGGCCCGCAAGCTCGGCATCGGCGGCACCCCGGCCTTCGTGATCGGCGACACCCTGCTGCCGGGCGCCGTGGAACTCGACGCCCTGGACCGTGCGGTCGAGGCGGCGAAGGGCTGACCTGCCACCACGCTCACGCCCGGGAGGTGCTCCTCATGTTGACCGCCATCACGCTCGAAAACTTCAAGAGCTACCGGTCGGCACGCCTCCCGCTGGCACCGCTGACCGTGTTGATCGGCGCCAATGCCTCGGGCAAGAGCAATGCCGTGGAGGCGATGCGGCTGCTGTCGTGGCTGGCTCAGGGGCAGAAGCTGTCGGCCATCCGCTATGCCATTCATGACGGCGAGCAGGTGGTGCGGGGCAAGGTCCAGGATCTGGCCTACTGCGAAGGTGACAGCTTCGGCATCGGCTGTGAGACCGAGGATGGCGATTTCAACCGGCTGAGCATGACCATCTCGCTGCGCGAGGACGGGCTTCACCTGACAGGGGAGCAGATTGCCGGCATCCGCCTGCCGCTCTATGACCTGGACCAGCCGTCCACCGGCCGCAGCACCGATGTCCGGGTCGCCTATGACAATTTCAGCCCGGGTGGCAGGAAACCCCATGTGGTGTGCAGCGACCAGATGGCGATTTTCACCCAGCTGACCAGCCCGGCCACTTTCGACGCCAAGCACAGGAGATCGCGCGAGACCATTCCGAAGATCGCCCGCGCCTATGAAGCGAGCCTCGGGTCGATGCTGTTCCTGGATCCGGTCCCGGCACGTATGCGAGACTACAGCTTCCCCGGCGAGCACCGGCTAAATGGTGATGGCAGCAATATTTCCTCGGTTCTCTGGGACCTGACGGAAGGCGCACGAAGTACAGACGAGGCCACAGCCGATGTGCTCGGCTTCGTCAAGAGCCTGCCTGAGCAGAACATCGCCGGCTTCGATTTCCTGAAGGAGCCCCGGGGCGGGGTCATGATCCAGCTGGAAGAGACGTTCGGCGCACAGACGCGGAGGTATGATGCCTCGCTGCTGTCTGACGGCACATTGCGCGTTCTCGCCATCGCCGCCGCCATGCTGTCGGCGCAAAGCGGCAGTCTGGTGGTGATCGAAGAGATCGACAACGGCGTCCATCCGAGCCGCGCCCGCCACCTGCTGGACAGCATCCGCAACCTCGCCCGGCGGCGGAACCTGCGGGTTCTGCTCTCGACGCACAATCCCGCCCTGCTGGATGCCCTGCCGGACGAAGCCGTTCCCGATGTGGTGTTCTGCTATCGCGACCCCGAAGACGGATCGAGCCGGCTGGTCCGCCTGGACGATCTGCCGACCTATCCGGAACTCGTCGCACAGGGCAGCCTGGGTGATCTGGCCACCAGCGGAGCGCTGGAGCGGGCCGCGAAGATCCGGATCGACGAGGCCACCCGCAGAAGCTTGGCCCTCGCCTGGATGGATCGGCTGGGTTGAGGACCGGGCCATGCGGACCGTCATCCTGATCGACACCTCCGTCTATCTCAACATCCTCAAGGTTCCGGGTTTCGACCAGCAGCAACAGACCGTCCACACAGATTTCAGACAATACCTGTCCGGAAATGCCCGTTTCCTCCTGCCGATGGCCACGATCTGGGAGACAGGCAATCACATCGCCCATCTGGGCGACGGCCGACTGCGGCGGCAACATGCTTTGCGTTTCATCGAAGACGTTCGTGGTGCGCTGTCGGGAGATGCCCCCTATACGGCGACCCACTTCCCCGAGCGCGACGAGTTCCTGAACTGGCTGACGGACTTCCCCGATCATGCCCAGCGGAACAAATCGGACGACAGGACCAGCGAAGGCACCAGCCTCGCCGACCTGTCCCTGATCAAGGAGTGGCAGCGGCTTTGTACGCTGGATCCCAGGGCGCGTGTCGTCATCTGGTCGCTCGACCGCGACCTTCTGGGCTACGACCGGAAACCCGACTGAGGCCTCACACCCGCGGCACGGCCACAGCGATCCCCCGCGCCGCCAGCAGGCGCGGGGCGATGGTGGCGAGATCGGGGAAGCGGTCGGCGATGGCATCGGCGCCCTCGGCCATGGCGAGGGGGCCGTGGCCCCAGCCGGCGAAGATGACCGGCATGCCGGCGCCCCGGGCCGAGACGACGTCGTTGCGGTGGTCGCCCACCATCACCGCCGGGGCGTGGTCGAGGCCGGCCGCCTGCAGCGTCAGGGTCAGGTGGCGCGGATCGGGTTTGGAGACCGGGAAGCTGTCGCCGGCGCCGATGCCGTCGAAACGCGACAGCAGGCCCAGCCCGTCGAGCAGGGTGCGGGTGGCGGCCGCCGGTTTCTTGGTGCACAGCAGCACCGCCCAGCCGGCAGCGCGGAAGGCATCCAGGGTTTCGGGCACGCCCGGAAAGGCCGTGGTCGCCTCGGCGGCATGGGCGGTGTAATCGGCGAGGAAGCGGTCATGCGCCGCCTCGTCCATCGGCCGGTCGCGGGCAGCCAGCACCCGTTCCACCAGCTTGCGCGGCCCGTCGCCCAGATAGCCGGCGATTTCAGGACCCGACACCTCGGGCAATCCCAGCGCCGCCATCAGCCGGTTCATCGCCGCCGCGAAATCCGGCACGGCATCGACCACGGTGCCGTCGAGGTCGAGAAGAAGGGCGGGACGGGTCATCGGCCGAAGACTCCGGCTTTGGGGGGAATTGAGAGGCGCCGCAGCATAGCAGCCGCCGCCCGATGCCGCGACAGCCGGTTCCCCGCGCCTGCGGCCGGCTGACGCAGGCGATGACGCCCCCTGTCCCCCGCCCGCCGCAGACTGCATACTCGCCGCCATGGACCTGTATCGCCCGACCGCCCATCCTTTGCCCCAGGACTCGCGTCTCCGCCCGATGTTCGTCGGCGCGGATCTGGCCGACTGCTATGCCATCGGCCTGCCGGCCGGAGTGGGCGGCGATCCGGAACATCTGGCGCGCGTCCTGTTCGCGGGCCAGGCCGGCTGGGCCCGGAGCCTGCTGAAGCTGCGCGACCTGCTGGTCCGCCCCTTCGGGCTGAAGACCTCGGACCGCATGGCCGCTGCCGGGGATCCTGCCGATCCGGGCAACCGCCGGATCGGCATCTTCCGGATCTACGAAATCCGGCCGGACGAGATCATCCTGGGCGAGGATGACCGCCATCTGGATTTCCGCCTGACGGTGCGCCTGGCCCCCGATCCCGACCGCCCGGGAGAGCGGCTGGTGATGACCGCAACCGCGGTTCGCTGCCACAACGGCCTCGGCCGGCTGTACATCGCCCTGATCCGCCCCTTTCATGTGGCGGTGGTGCGCTCAGGCCTGGCGCGGGCGGCGCGGGCGGGATGGAAGGTGTAGCTGTCCCATCAACGGCCCGTGCTTCAGACATATGTCCGAGGTGCCGGTCGTGAACGCGACGGCTCAGGCCGCCCCGAAGCCGCGCCCTGGCAGATGATCCATCGGCATTTTCTCCCGCGCCGCATCCAGCAGGCGCAGAAAGCGGGCGGCAACGCTGGTCAGCAGTTCCGGATCGCGGCAGAGCACCCCCACCTCCAGCACCGGCATCGGCCCGGGCAGGTTCAGGGCACGCAGGCGGGTGCGCATGCCGGGCACGGCATAGATCACCTCGGACCAGACGCTGATCAGGTCGGTTTCGGTCGCAAGCTCAAGAAACAACATCGCCGAGCTGCAGCGAAGCACGCTCGCCGGGGACGGCAGACCATGCGCTGCGAAGATACCGGCGATCAGGCTGGAAGGCTCGCCGCCCGGATCCCAGCTCAGCCACCGCTCGGCACCAAGATCGGCCAGTGAGGTGACACCGGCCAGCCGATGGCCGTCTCGCACCGCGGCAAAGGTCGGCACGGTGTAGAGCGGGCGCCAGTGGAAACGCGCCTCGGCCGGGGGAGTGGTCAGCGAGACCAGGGCCAGATCGATGGTGCCATCGGCAAGCCCCGCGTCAATGGCTGCCGGCCGCAATTCCACCACCGATACCGTCACCTGCGGTTCATCGCGGATGAAGCGCTTCAAGGCCGCGCCCACCGGTCCCGTGGCGGTGACCGGGGTGACCGCCACAGTCAGGCTGCCGCGGGCGATGCCGAGCAGAGCATCGATTTCCTCGGCGGCATGGCGCAGTTCCTGTTCCACCACCCGGGCATGTTTCACCAGGCTGCGGCCATAGCGGCTGAGCCGGACACCGGTGGTTGCGCGCAGCAGCAGCGGCGCGCCCAGGCCTTCCTCAAGCTCACGCAACGCTTTACTCACCGCCGGCTGGCTGAGATGCAGCCGGCGGGCAGCCTCGTGGATGCTGCCGGTCTCGGACACCGCGAGCAGCGCCCGCAACTGATGCAGTTTCATGGGCCACCTTTCCCCGCAGCGCCGCGGCAATGATAACCAACGGCTATCTCCATGAAAATATGTGATCAGGATCACATCCGGCATTGGCCGCAAACTGCGCGGATGTCGACGCCCCTCCCCGCCCGACATGTGCCCCGCCCCCCTGTATCTGCTCCTGTCACGATGCTCAACGGGATTACGCCCATGCCAGACACCCATGTCGCGGCCGCGGACCGCCTCGCCGCGTCACCGGCCACCACCACCGCCGGACGGCACGGCACCCGCCGTGTGGTGGTCGCCACCACGCTCGGCAACGCCTTCGAGATCTTCGATTTCACCGTCTTCAGCTTTTTCGCAACCCTCATCGGCCGGCTGTACTTCCCGTCGGACAGCGAATACGGCTCGCTGCTGATGGCGGTCGCAAGCTTCGGAATCGGCTTCGTGATGCGTCCGCTGGGCGGGGTGGTGATCGGCGCCTATGCCGACCGCGCCGGGCGCAAGGCGGCGCTCACCCTCACCATCGCGCTGATGGCGCTGGGCACCGCCATCATCGGCTTCGCCCCCACCTACGCGCAGATCGGCATCTTCGCACCGCTGTTGATCGTGACCGGCCGGCTGCTTCAGGGCTTCTCCGCCGGGGGAGAGATCGGCGCCTCGACCACTTTTCTGATGGAATCGGGCACGATCGGCCGGCGCGGCCGGATGGTGTCGTGGCAGCTGGCGAGCCAGGGTGCCGCAGCACTGGCGGGTGCTGCCTGTGGCGTGCTGCTCTCCCAGGCCCTGCCTGCCGACAGCTTCGAAAGCTGGGGCTGGCGCCTGCCCTTCATCCTGGGCCTCGCCATCGCCCCGGTCGGCATCTGGATCCGCCGGAGCCTGGATGAAACCCACAGCGCCCCCATGCCCGACCACTCCCCGATCGCCCTGGTCTTCCGCGATCATCGCCGGACGCTGCTGCTCGGCACACTCGCCATGGTCAGCGGCACCGCCACCATGTACATCGCCGTGTTCTACATGCCGACTTTCCTGATCCGCGTGATGGGCATGGCACCGGCCGCAGCCTTCGCAGCAACCGTGGTCTCGGGCCTGACGCTGATGGTGGTGTCACCGCTCGCCGGCCTGGCCGCCGACCGGCTGCCCAGGCGCAAGCCGCTGGTGCTGGCGGCATGGATCGCCGGTGGCATCGCGATCTGGCCAGGCTTCGCCGCGATCACCGGTGGTGCTGGCATCGTGACGGCCATGGCGGTGGTGGCGATCCTGGCCGCCTGCCTCGCCGCCGGCTCCAGCGCCTGTTTCCTGTTGCTGATGGAAGCTTTCCCGCGGCCGGTGCGGGTCACAGGCCTGTCGGTGATCTACAGCCTGGGTGTGGCGATCTTCGGCGGATTGGCGCAGTTCATCGTCACCTGGCTGCTGGCGGTGACCGGCGATGCCATGGCCCCGGCCTGGTACATGACCGCCTGCGCCGTGATCTCGGTCCTCGCCCTGCTGGGCTTCCGTGAACAGGCCCGCCGGGCCGACTGATCCCTGCCCTCTTCCGCACGACCCATTATCGGAAAGCCGCCCGTCATGTCTGATACCGCCTGCTTCGCCCGCCTGCCCGATCTGGATCCGGATGCGCCGGATTTCATTGCCCTGCGCCGCCATCTCCACGCCCATCCGGAACTGGGTGCAGACGTGCCCGAAACGGCAGCCCTGGTCGCCGCCCTGCTCCGCCGCTGGGGCTATGAAGTGCATGAAGGGATCGGCGGCCAGGGCGTGGTCGGGCGGCTGCGACAGGGCACAGGGCCGCGGTCGATCGGTATCCGCGCCGACATGGATGCGCTGCCGATCGCCGAGGCGACCGGTCTTGAATACGCAAGCCGGGTACCGGGGGCAATGCATGCCTGCGGCCATGACGGACATACCGCCATCCTGCTCGCCGCCGCCTGGCGGCTCGCCCGGAGCTGCCGTTTCGACGGCACGCTGGTGCTGATCTTCCAGCCCGATGAAGAGGGGCTGACGGGGGCGAAACGCATGGTCGAGGACGGGTTGTTCGACCGCTTTCCAGTGGATGCGGTCTATGCCCTGCACAACGGCCCGGGCATTCCCGTGGGCACGATCGTGGCGGTGGAAGGGCCGACCAGCCTTGCCTCCGACATCGCCACGATCACATTGACCGGCCGGGGCGGTCATGGCGCGATGCCCGACAAGGCGCGAGATCCGGTGGTGGCTGCGGCAGCCATCGTGATGGCGCTGCAGACCGTGGTTTCACGCAATCTGCCGGCCGGAGAGACCGGCGTGGTCAGCATCGGGGCCATCCATGCCGGCACCACCCACAACGTGATCCCCGAGACTGCGGAGCTGAAACTCAACATCCGCTCGGCCGATGCCGGCATCCGGGGGCAGATCGAGGCACGGATCCGCACGATCGTGGCGGGCCAGGCCGCCGCCTTCGACGTGACCGCTGCGATCGACTATCGCCATCTGGTCCCCGCCGTGGTCAACACACCCGACGAGACAGCTCTCCTCCGCCAGGTGGCGGCCGGGATCGTCGGCGAAACCAATGTGCTCACCACCCTGCCGGGTATTGCCGGCAGTGAAGATTTCGCCTGGATGGCGGCCGGGCGACGTGCCTGCTATGCGGTCATCGGCAACGGGGTCGGATCGGCGGGCGGCTGCATGATCCACAACCCCGGCTACGATTTCAACGACGCCGCCCTGGAGACGGGCATATCCCTTTGGGTGAATCTTGTCGAAGAAATTCTCGCCATTTGATATGCAAAGGTCATTGCCGGGTCATCGTCATCACCCGGCAGATGATCACGCTCAGGCAACAGATGACACTGAATCCATGAGATGTCCTCGTTTTGCAAGTATTTCATTCACGTATTTTCAACTTTTGAACGGTAATTTCTGATCAGCCGCGATATGATTCTGGAGGCCACTGTCATCTCCGGTTGACGAAGAAGATGTGGGACATATCGCCGAACCGCCGTGGTAACTTGCCCCCCACATGCGGTCTCGGCCCTCCCACGCCATGCGGAAGGGTGAGATGCGATGTCCTTCATCAAGCTGCCGTCCTTAACCGATCACGACATCCTGAAGGCGCTCGACCTGTCGCAGGCGATCGTCCATTTCTCCCCCGAGGGCACGGTCCTTGCGGCCAACGACAATTTCCTGAAGCTGATGGGCTATCGGCTGGAGGAGGTCGCCGGCAAGCATCACGGCATGTTCGTGACCCAGGCCGAGCGCAGCGCCCCGGACTACCGGGCCTTCTGGCAGGATCTGGCCGCGGGCAGCTTCCGCAAGGCGGTGTTCAAACGGGTGACCCGCGAGGGTCGCGAGATCTTCATCCAGGCGACCTACAACCCGATCCGGGATCACAAGGGTCGGGTGCGACGGGTGGTGAAGTTTGCGACCGAGGTGACGGCCGAAGTTCTGAAGACCGCGGAATATGAAGGCCAGATCACCGCGATCCAGAAGAGCCAGGCGGTGATCCACTTCACGCCCGAGGGTACGGTGCTCTGGGCCAATGAGCTGTTCCTGAACCTGATGGGCTATCGTCTGGACGAGATCCAGGGCAAGTCGCACGCCCTGTTCGTCGACGAGACCGATGCCGCCAGCCAGGACTATCGCGCATTCTGGGCCGGGCTGCGCCTTGGCAAGGCCCGGACGTCGGAGTTTCGCCGCATTGCCAAGGGCGGGCGCGAGGTGTGGATCCAGGCGACTTACACGCCCATCCTGGATCCTGCCGGCAAGCTGATGAAGGTGGTGAAATATGCAACCGACATCACGGCGCAGAAGCTGGTGACGGCGGACTATCAGGGCCAGATGGCGGCCATCGGCCGGACCCATGCGGTGATCGAATTCGATCTGGACGGCAGGGTGCTGCAGGCCAACGACAATTTCCTCGCCGCCACCGGCTATCGGCTCGACGAGATCCAGGGCAAGCCCCACAGCATGTTCATGCCCGAGGCCGAGGTGAAGACCGACGCCTATCAGGCCTTCTGGCAGAAGCTTCGTGCCGGCGATTTCGTCACCGGCATCCATAAGCGGCTCGGCAAGGGCGGCCGGACGGTCTGGCTGCGCGCCACCTATAACCCGATTTTCGATGCCTCGGGCCGGGTCTGCAAGGTGGTCAAATACGCAACCGACATCACCCGGCTGATGACCTCGCATCTGGCCGCGGTGTCGTCTGCCGAAGTGACGCTCGCCAATGTCGAGGCGGTGGCCGCCGCCTCGGAAGAGCTGACGGCCTCGGTCGCCGAGATCACCCGTGCCGCCGACAGCGGCCACCGCTCCGCCGAGAGCATGCGCGACAACGTCTCCCGCGGCGAGGAAGCCGTCGGCCGGCTGAAAGAGACCACGGCCGCGATGAACGGGGTGATCAAGCTGATCCAGGACATCGCCTCGCAGATCAACCTGCTGTCGCTCAACGCCACCATCGAGGCGTCGCGCGCGGGCGAAGCAGGCCGCGGCTTCACCGTCGTCGCCTCGGAGATCAAGACCCTGTCGGGCCAGACGGCCACCGCCACCGAGAACATCGCCCGCCAGATCGCCGAACTGCAGGAGGTCTCGCAGACCGTCGACGGCACGATGTCCGGCATCACCGGCGGCATCCTGCAGCTGCACGAGGCAAGCGCCGTGCTCTCTTCGGCGATCGAGGAACAGCTGGCCATGACCCGCAGCATCGCGAGCAACATGCACAAGGCGGTCGACGGCGTGACCGGGACGACCGACAGCCTGGCAAAGATGGTGCAGTAAGGAAGCCGCATCGGAAAACGACCCGCCGGTTTTCCCCGGCGGGCCGCTTCACGTCAGACAGAACCGGATCGGCCGACCCTCAACCCCACTTCACAATCTTCTGGTCGATCGCGCCGAAGATCGAGACCTCCTCGCGGTCGGTCATCTCGATGCGCACGCGGTCGCCGAAAGACATGAAGGGCGTGGCGGGCTTGCCGGCATCGATCGTCTCCAGCATGCGCCGCTCGGCGATGCAGCACGAACCGCGGCTGCGGTCGAGATTGGAGACGGTGCCCGAGCCCACGATGGTGCCGGCGCCCAGATGGCGGGTGCGCGCGGCATGGGCGACCAGGCGGCGGAAATCGAAGGTCATGTCCTCGCCCGCCTCTGGCGCGCCGAACAGCTCGTCGTTCAGCCAGACCTTGAGCGGCAGGTTGACCTTGCCGCCATCCCAGGCGTCGCCCAGCTCGTCCGGGGTGACCGCGACGGGGGAGAAGCTGGAGGCGGGCTTCGACTGGAAGAAGCCGAAGCCCTTGGCCAGCTCTCCGGGGATCAGATTGCGCAGGCTGACATCGTTGACCAGCATGACCAGACGGATATAGCCGCCCGCCTGCTCCGGCGCCGTGCCCATCGGCACGTCGTCGGTGACGACCGCGACCTCGGCCTCGAAATCGATGCCGAAGGCCTCATCGGCGCATTCCACCGGATCCATCGGGCCGATGAAGCGGTCGGAGACGCCCTGATACATCAGCGGGTCATGCCAGAAGTTCTGGGGCATCTCGGCGCCGCGCGCCTTGCGGACCAGCTCGACATGGTTCACATAGGCCGAGCCGTCGGCCCATTGATAGGCGCGCGGCAGCGGCGCCATCGCCGCCACGGGATCGAAGCCGATCACGCCATCGGCCTCGCCCGCATTCAGCGTCTCGGACAGGGCCTGAAGCCGGGGGGCGGTTTCGGCCCAGCGGTCCAGCGCCGCCTGCAGGGTGGGGGCGATGCCCTCCGCCGGCACGCAGTGCTTCAGGTCCCGCGAGACCACCACCAGCCGCCCGTCGCGGCTGCCGTCCTTGAGGGTCGCCAGCTTCATCGTCACTCCGCTGCTTCGTTGGTCGCGGCCGGCGGCGTGCGCCAGCTGTCGACGTAACCGGTCCATTCCACACGGGCGGCACCCGCCTGAACCTCCAGCGGGTCGCGGGTGTCGATCATCACCGCCACCTCGTCGGTTTCCTTGCGCGCGGCCTTCTGGCCGATGGCAAAGGCCTTGGGGTGCGGCCCGTGGGCAAAGCCCGCCGGGTGCAGGCTGATCATGCCGGGATGGATGTTGTCCCGGCTGAAGAACGAGCCCCGGTGATAGAAGATGAACTCGTCATAGTCGACGTTCGAATGGAAGAACGGCACCTTGAGCGCACCGGGATCGCTCTCGATCGGCCGGGGCACGAAGGTGCAGACCACGAAGCGCTCGCCGACGAAGGTGGTGTGGGCCGAGGGCGGCAGATGGTAGCGATGGCTCATCAGCGGCCGGATGTCGCGCCAGTTCACCTTCACCGGCGCCAGATCGCCGTGCCAGCCCACCGCATCCAGCGGGTTGTACGGAAAGACCATGGTCGAAACCTCGCCGAAGCGCTTCACCGCCACCCGGGTCTCGGTTTCGGAGCGCTGGTCGTCGAAGGCCTCGTCGATCACCGGCACCGCCAGGATCGCCGGATCGAAGATCGCATGCGGCCCCACGATGCCCTTGTCCGGCAGCTTGTAGGCGGAATCCGTCGCCTCGATCATCAGCACCCGGGTCGGCGCCTCGGGCACCAGGCGCCACATCGTGCCGCGGGGCAGCAGGATGTAATCGCCTTCGGCATAGGTCATATGGCCGAAATCGCAGAACAGATGGCCGGCGCCGTCATGGATGAACAGCAGCTCGTCGCCATCGGCATTGCGCGCCAGATGATCCATCGGCGCATCGATCCGCCAGAAGCGCACGGCGCAGCGGCGGTTGCCGACCAGCGCCTCGGCCGACCAGGGGCCGGCGGGCACCGCATCGAATTTCGTAGTGTCGAAGGCGCGCGGCCGGATCGGGCCTTCGAACCGCACCCAGCCGGTCGGGGCATGGGCGTGGTGGATATGGGCGGCCGGGCCGAAGAAGCCCTCCCGCCCGATCTCGTGCTCGAACGTGCCGTCGGGCAGGTCCGCATGGGCCTGCCGCGACGCCCGGCCTTCGACGCGCGGGATGTTGATCCAGTTACGCATCGGCGCTCAACACTCCGCGCTTGATCTGGTCGAGTTCCATCGCCTCGAACAGCGCCTTGAAATTGCCTTCGCCGAAGCCCTCATTGCCCTTGCGCTGGATGATCTCGAAGAAGATCGGGCCGATGACGTTTTCGGTGAAGATCTGCAGCAGCATGCCGACATGATTGTCGGGCAGACCGTCGATCAGGATATGGTCGCGGCGCATCCGCTCCAGATCCTCGCCATGGTTCGGCACGCGGGTGTCGACCATGTCGTAATAGCTGGAAGGCGTTTCCAGGAAGGCGACGCCGCGATCGCGCATGCCCTCGACCGAGCGGAAGATCGCCTCGGTGCCGAGCGCGATATGCTGAATGCCCTCGCCGTTATAGGCCTGGAGGTATTCCTCGATCTGCGACTTGTCGTCGGCCGATTCGTTGATCGGGATCCGGATCTTGCCGCAGGGGCTGGTCATCGCGCGCGAATGCAGGCCGGTCAGCTTGCCTTCGATGTCGAAATAGCGGATCTCGCGGAAATTGAACAGCTTGGTGTAGAATTCCGCCCAGTGATTCATCCGCCCGCGATGGACGTTGTGGGTCAGATGGTCGATATAGGTGAGGCCCTGATCATTGGCGGCGGCCTCCGCCCCCTCGATCGGCTCGAAATCGATGTCGTAGATCGTGCCCCGGGCGCCGTAGCGGTCGACCAGATAGATCACGCTGCCGCCGATGCCCTGGATGGCCGGGATGTTCAGCTCCATCGGGCCCACCTGGCCCAGATGCGGCTTGGCGCCCAGTTCCAGTGCGCGCTTATAGGCGAAGCGCGCATCCCTGACCCGGAAGGCCATGGCGCAGGCGCCGGGGCCGTGCACCCGGGCGAAGGACTGCGCGAAGCTCTCGGGCTCGGCATTGACGATGAAATTGATGTCGCCCTGGCGGTAGAGGGTGACGTCCTTGCTGCGGTGACGCGCGACGGCGGTAAAGCCCATCCGCTCGAACAGCGCCCCCATCTCCACCGGGTCGGGGCTGGCAAACTCGACGAACTCGAAGCCGTCGGTGCCCATCGGGTTCTCGAAACCGAACGGCGTATCGCCGCCAATCCTGCTTTCCGCGCTCATCGCTTTCCCCCTCGACGTGCCACGGCTACCATCCTGCCCCCGGGACGGCACGCGGACGACGCCCCGCAGGACTGCGAGGGTCGGGAGACCGGGCCTTCCGGGGCTCGACGTCGCCGTCGGCACCTGATAGTTTCATTTGTAACCAAGTTGCCCCCGGACCCGGGCAATGTCAAGCGGAGGCCATCATCCGGTGAGCGAAAGCGCCAGCCCTGCCCCCGGTTCCAATCCTGCCCCCGGTTCCAATCCCGCCCCCGCCCCCAGTGCCGAGCCGGGTTCCGGTTCCGGCGGCCGGCCGAACCCGGCACGCGGCGAGGACGGCAAGAGCCTGAGGCTGGAGCGTTTCCTGCCCTACCGGCTGTCGATCCTGGCCAACCGGATCTCCTCCACCCTGGCCCGCGCCTATGCCGAGACGTTCGACCTGACCATTCCCGAATGGCGGGTGATGGCGGTGCTGGGCCGGTTTGCCCCCCTTACCGCCAATGCGATCTGCGAGGCGACGCAGATGGACAAGGTGACGGTCAGCCGCGCCGTGCAGCGGCTGGAGCGCGCCCGGCGGATCGAGCGCACCACCGACGCGGCCGATCGCCGCCGGGTGCTGCTGCGGCTGTCGGCCGACGGGCTGGATGTCTATGGCCGGATCGCGCCGCTGGCGCTGGATTACGAAGAACGGCTGATCGCCGAACTGACGCCCGAGGAACGCGACGCCCTGGTCCTGCTGATCGATCGCCTGACCGACATGGCCGCCCGCACCGAGATCTGACCGGATTCATCAACCATAAGTGGATGAAATGGACAAGACTGCCAGGCGGCGGTGCCCTGCGCCGGCAGATGGGTGTGGCAGAATGTGACGCGGCGCAGCACATTTATCGGCTTTGTGTCGTTTTCGATCGATATTTTATGCAGATGACTTCTGTGAAAACTGGCGGAATACAGCCGAATTCTATGCCGTGACAGCCTTCCAGCCCGTGGGTCCACGATGTGTGCACCGCACGATATATCCTCTTGTTGCGCTGCCGCATCCTGCTCTACAGTTAAAGCAGGGTGACATACAGGCGTGACACTTCGGCATCGCAGGATCGGTGCAGCCCCCGGGTGGATCGCCTTCAGCGCGTGACATACACAAGCAATACGCGGCAAACCGCGACCGGAAACGCCTGCTGCGACCGGAAAAAGTGATAGGGGGTTTGGTGATGACCAGTCAGATGCCACTTGCCGTGCGTGCCGCGGCCGATACCGTCGCCGCCGAAGCCGTTTCGGCGCAGAAGGTCCGCGGCCTGATGCAGGGGCTGAGCGACGACGTCCGGCGTTTTTCCAGCGGCAACCAGGAAATCGCAGCCCGCACCCGTCTTCTGGCCCTGAACGCGGCGATCGAGGCCGCCCGCGCCGGCAATGCCGGTCGCGGCTTTTCGGTGGTCGCGGGCGAGGTCAAAAGCCTGGCCGAACAGGCCGACGGCGCCGCGAAACGCTTTCAGGAAGAGATCATCGGCCGCATCGCCGAATGCGAGGCGGTGACCCAGCGGCTGGTGGGCCAGCGCGGCCAGGAACTGGCCCATGGACTGGTCCAGCTGATCGTGCGCAATCTGTATGAACGCACCTGCGACGTGCGCTGGTGGGCGACCGACACCGCCTTCTGGGAGGCGCTGGAACAGCCATCGCGTGAGGCGCTGGAACACGCCGCCATGCGGCTGTCGGTCATCCACCGCTACTACACCGTCTATACCAATCTGGTGCTGACCGACGCCTCGGGCCGGGTGGTCGCCATGGCCGACGACCGCTTCCAGCGCATGCGCGGTGCCGATCTCTCCCGCGAGGCCTGGGTTCGTGACGCGCTCGCCACCCGCAGCGGCGACGAATACATCGTCGACGATGTCCGCGCCGATGCCATGCACGACAACCGCTCGGTGCTGGTCTATGCAACCGCGGTGCGCGAAGGCGGACGCACCGACGGCCGGATCATCGGCACGCTCGGCATCTATTTCGACTGGGAACGCCAGGGCCGCTCGATCGTGGTCGACGAACCCTCGCTTTCGGCCGACGAATGGACCCGCTCGCGGGTGCTGCTGCTGGATCGCGCCCGGCGCGTGATCGCCGCGTCCGACGGCCAGGGGCTTTACCAGACCTTCCACCTGTCGACCGACGGCGCCAAACAGGGCACCTACATGACCGGCGACACCGTGATCGGCTTTTCCGAAACCATCGGCTATCAGGAATATGACGGTCTGGGCTGGATGGGTGTGGTCGTCCAGCGCATGAGGTAAGCCTGGGGCTGCCGTCGGCCGCCCGGTCCGCTAGGATGGGGCGTCCGGCCGCAGCACCCGCCTTCCGCGCGGTCCGGCCAGCCCGGAGCCCGAGCCGCGAGCCATGACCAGCCCCAGCCTTCCCCTGCCCCAGGGCCGCCCGCAAAGCCGGCGCAACCGTCTGGTGCGCCGCCTGCGCGCGATAACCGGCGCCATCATGCTGGTCTTCGTCACCGGCCATCTGATCGCCCATGCCAGCGGGCTGTTCGGCATCGGCGTTGCCCAGAAGGTGCTGGACGTCACCATGGCGCCCTGGACGGTGCCGCCGGGCAGCCTGCTGCTGCCGGCGGCCTTCCTGCTTCACGCAAGTCTGGGCCTGCGCGCGCTCTATCTGCGCCGCAGCCTGCGCATGCCGCCCACCGAGGCGCTGCAGCTGGCGCTGGGCCTGCTGCTGCCGATGCTGCTGGCGGCCCATATCACCGGGGTCGATGCCGCACTCAGCGTCGATGCGGGGGTCGACAGCTATACCCGGATCATGGCCCTGCTCTGGACACCCACCGGGGCGCTGCGCCAGTTCGTGCTGCTGGGGGTGGTCTGGCTGCACGGCATGATCGGTCTCGGCTTCTGGCTGAAGGGGCGCGGGGCCGGGGCGGGCTGGATCGCCGCCTGGCGGATCGGCGCCTGGGCGCTGCCGCTCGCCGCCCTGCTGGGCTTCCTGGATGCCGGCCGCAGCGTGGCCGGGCTGATGAAGCTGGGGCTGCTGTCGCCGACGCTGTCTGCCCTGCCCGCCGATCTCCATGCCCGGGCCCAGGCAAACGAGTTTGCGATGATTGCGAATTGGACCTTCGCAATCTTCGCAACCTTCGCCGCCCGCGGCCTGCGCCACCTGATCTCGCTGCGTCATGGCCGGGTCGTGGTGACCTATCCGGGCGGACGCACGGTGCGGATGCTGCCGGGCGGTTCGGTGCTGGAGGCAAGCCGGCTGGGCAATGTGCCCCATGTCGCGGTCTGCGGCGGCCGCGGCCGCTGTTCCACCTGCCGGGTGGAAATCGTGCGCGGGCTGGAAAACCTGCCGCCGGCCGATGCCGAAGAATCGGCCCTGCTGTCGCGCATCCGCGCGCCCGCGGGCGTGCGGCTGGCCTGCCGGCTGCATCCGACCGGGCCGGTGACGGTGCATCCGCTGCTGAAGGCCCAGGGCCGCGGCCGGCGGCCGTCGGAGGATCCGATGGTGCATGGCGGGCGCGAAAAGCGGGTCGCGATCCTGTTCACCGACATCCGCGGCTCTACCGCCATCGCCGAACAGCGCCCGCCCTATGACATCATGTTCCTGCTGGAACGCTATTTCGAAACCATCGGCGGCGCGGTCGAAGCGGCCGGCGGCACGCCCAACGCCTTTGTCGGCGACGAGGTGATGGCGATCTTCGGTGCCGATGGCGGCGATGGCCCTGAAGATTTCGCCGCGGCGGCGACCCAGGCCCTGCATGCGGCAGGCGAGATCGCCCGCCGGCTGGAGGTGCTGAACCGCAGCCTGGTGCGCGATCTGGGCCAGCCGCTCAGGATCGGCATCGGCATCCATGGCGGGCCGGCGGTTGTCGGCCGGCTGGGTTATGGCGAAACCCGGATGCTGACCGCGGTGGGCGATACCGTCCATGTCGCCCGGCGGCTGGAAGAGCTGACCAAGGCCCATGCCTGCCTGCTGGTGGTGTCTGACGACATCCTGCAGGCGGCGGGACGGGCGCCGGCGACGCTGGATGCCAGCTGCCACGAGATCACCGTCCGCGGCCGGGTGGAGCCGCTGGCGGTGCATGCGGTGCCGGCCGTGGCGGTGGACCGGCTGGGGGGCTGAGCCTCAGCCGGGCCCCGATGCGGGCGCCAGATCGAAGATCGCCCCCTCGCGCTTGGATTCGGCCCGGATCTCCGAGATCGGATGACGGCCGCCCGGCCGCAAACCTCAGGCGACGCCTGCCCTGAGCGTGGTCAGCCGGGTTTCGATGGCGTCCCACACATCCCGTTCGAGCGTAACGCCGTCGAGGCGGTCGATCTCCTGGATGCCGGTGGGACAGGTCACGTTGATCTCGGTCAGGTGGTCGCCGATCATGTCGATGCCGACCAGGGTGAGCCCCCGGGCACGGAGTTCCGGCCCGACCGCTTCGCAGACCTCGCGGTCGCGCGCCGTCAGCGTGGTCTTCACCGGCCGGCCGCCGACATGCATATTGGCCCGGGCCTCGCCCCGCTGCGGCACGCGCAGCACCGCGCCGCGGGGCTCGCCCTCGACCAGGATGATCCGCTTGTCGCCCTCGCGCACCGCCGGCAGATATTTCTGGATCACCAGCGGCTCGCGCCCGCGGAGCGCGTGAAGCTCCAGCAGCGCGCCCAGATTCTCGTCATCCGGCCTGACCCGGAACACCCCCAGCCCGCCGAAGCCATAGAGCGGCTTGATCACGATGTCGCCGTGTTCCTCGCGGAAGGCACGGATCTCGTCGACCGAGGACGACACCAGGCTGGGCGGCATCAGGTCGGGGAAACGGGTGATGAACAGCTTCTCGGGCGCGTTGCGCACCTGCACCGGATCATTGGAGACCAACGTCCGCGGGCCGGCATGCTCCAGCAGGTGGGTGCTGGTGATGTAGGCCATGTCGAAGGGCGGATCCTGACGCAGCAGCACCACATCCATCTCGCGGAGCGGAACGCGTTCCTTGGGGCCCAGGCGGTAGTGATCGTCGCGCACCCGCTGCAGCCCCAGAGGCCGCATCCAGGCCACCGCGCCCTCGGGGGTGAGGCTCAGATCCGAGGGCTGGTAGTGATAGAGGTTATGGCCGCGGCGCAGGGCCTCCAGCCCGAGCATGAAGGTCGTATCGCCATCGAAGTTGATGGTCTCGATCGGGTCCATCTGCAGGGCGACGGTCAGCGCCATATGTCCTCCGGGGCGGTTCTGGAGCGACCGGGACGGGGCTGCGGTTTGGAGATGCAGGGGGCCCGCCAGACGAAAAACTCTCTGGCCGGCACCCTATCATTCTATCATGAGTTGGTCCAGGCCTGCGATTGCACCCAAACCGACGGTTTTGTGATCGGTCACCCCGAGACGACCGGAGCGTCCAGCTCCGGATAGTGGCGGAAAATCCCGTCCTGGTTGAATTCAATCCGGCGGTCGCTGCCGAGATAGGCGGCGATCCGCGGCAGGGCCGCCACGCGATCGACCAGCGCCTCCACCCCCGGCCAGCGCCCGGCAAGACCCGCCATGTGGTTGGGGAAGGCGTAGCGCAGGCCCAGCACGGTCTGGAACAGGCCCAGATCGGCATAGGAAAGACCGGCGCCCACCAGCCAGCCCGATGCGGCCGGGTTGCGGGTCAGCACCTGTTCGTACCAGCCGAGGAATTTGGGGATCCGCTGGTCGCGGAACCCCGCCGCCCGGCGTGCCGCCTCGGGCTTCTGGTCCTCGTAATAGTCCCAGGAGCCGAGCGGGTGATGGACGTCATGGGCCTCGTTCACCAGATCGGCGGTGGTGAGCGCGATCTGCCGCGCAAACAGCCGCGCCGCCTCGTCGGCCGGGGCCAGCCCGTAGGTCTCGCCCAGATAGGCGCAGATCAGCGGCGTCTGGGCGATCAGCAGATCGCCATCCTTCAGCACCGGGCAGGCGAAGGGGGCGAAGGGCTCGCGCTCATCCCCCAGCACGCGCAGAAGCCCGTCCATGCCGCCGCCCTGGCGTTCGGCCAGGCGGGCCATGTCGCGCCAGGGGGCATCGATCGCGACAAGCACCAGGCGGACATATTCGCCCCGCCCCGGCAGGCCCGGCCAGTAGTAGAGTTCCATGCTCATGGGGGTGGGGCTCCTTGGCTGAACCGGGAACCGCCCCCCGCACCCGGCTCAGATCAGGCCGGCGAGCGGTGAGGACGGGTCCGCATAGAATTTGCGCGGCATGCGCCCGGCCAGATAGCCGAGGCGCCCGGCCTCGACCGCGGCCTTCATGGCGCGCGCCATCATCACCGGATCCTTCGCCCCGGCGATCGCGGTGTTCATCAGCACGCCGTCGCAGCCGAGTTCCATGGCCACCGCCGCTTCCGAGGGCGTGCCGACACCGGCATCGACCAGCACCGGCACTTTTGCCTGCTCGACGATGATCCGGATGTTGACCGGGTTCTGGATGCCGAGCCCCGAGCCGATCGGCGCCGCCAGCGGCATGATCGCGCAGCAGCCCAGATCTTCCAGCTTCTTCGCCACGATCGGGTCGTCGCTGGTGTAGACCATGACGTCGAAACCGTCGCGGATCAGGGCCTCCGCCGCCTTCAGGGTTTCGGTCACGTCGGGATAGAGGGTCTTGTGATCGCCCAGGACTTCCAGCTTGACCAGGTTCCAGCCGCCGGCTTCACGTGCCAGGCGCAGCGTGCGCACGGCATCGTCGGCGGTGAAGCAGCCGGCGGTGTTGGGCAGGTAGACGTAGCGCTTCGGGTCGACGTAATCCATCAGCATCGGCGCCGACGGGTCGGTGACGTTCACCCGGCGGACCGCCACGGTCACGATCTCGGCACCCGAGGCCTCGATCGCGCGGGCGGTTTCCTCAAAATCCTTATACTTGCCGGTGCCGACCAGCAGGCGCGAGGTGAAGGTCCGGCCGGCGACGACGAAAGGATCTTCCACGGGCGCGGCGGACGCGTCGGCGCCGCTGCCGCCGCCGATGAAATGCACGATCTCCAGCCGGTCGCCATCGGCCAGCTGCGTGGTCTCGAACGCGGCCCGGCGGACGATCTCCAGATTGCGTTCAACCGCGATCTTCCGCGCATCCAGCCCCAGCTGGCTCAGAAGCCCGGCGACGGTCGGCTCGCCTGCAACCTCGCGGGCCTCGCCGTTGATCATCAGTCGCATACCAGGATCTCCGCTCCACGTGATGTTCGGGCGCGGGTGGCGGAACGCCCGCTTCGAACGGCGTTGCGCCCCGCGGCACGGGTGCTTTATAACGCAGGGCTGACGTGGCGTCCTCTCCTAATCACCGTTCACGGGGTATCGACAGCCCGCATGGCGCCGACCATCCTGGTCCTGAACGGACCGAACCTGAACCTGCTTGGCACCCGCGAGCCCGAGGTCTACGGGCATACGACGCTGGACGACATCCGGCGTCTGTGCGAAGCCCGTGCCGCGGCCCTGGGGCTGGCGGTCGATTTCCGCCAGTCGAACCACGAAGGCGTTCTCGTGGACTGGGTACAGGACGCCCGCACCTCTGCGGCAGGGATCGTGATCAATCCCGCTGCCTACACCCATACCTCGGTCGCCCTGCTCGACGCGCTCACCGCGACGGCACTGCCGGTGATCGAGGTGCATTTGTCGAATATCCATCGTCGCGAAACGTTCCGGCATCATTCCTATGTGTCCCGGACGGCGGTCGGCGTGATCTGCGGCCTGGGGGCCACGGGTTACGCGCTGGCGATCGAGGCGATGGCCGGGCTGATCCCTGGGGGACAGGCCCGCGCGGCCACGAAGGACCAATCGCATGTCTGACACCAAGGCTCGTGCCGTCGATACCGGCCTGATCCGCGAACTGGCGCTGCTGCTCGACGAGACCGGCCTGACCGAGATCGAGGTCGGCGCGGGCGAGGGTCGCATCCGCATCGCCCGCCAGGCGCCGGCGCAGATGACCGCCCCGCAGATGCTGTTCCAGGCGCCCGCCGCCGCCGCGGCCCCCGCGGCGGCCCCGGCCGCCGCAGCCCCTGCGGCACCGGTTGCCGCCGATCCCGCCAGCCATCCGGGCGCCGTGCCCTCGCCGATGGTGGGCACCGTCTATCTGGCCCCGGAACCGGGTGCGCCGGCCTTCGTCGCCGAAGGCCAGAGCGTGCGCGAGGGCCAGACCCTGCTGATCATCGAAGCCATGAAGGTGATGAACCATATCCGCGCCCCGCGGAGCGGCACCGTCAGCCGGCTTCTGGTGCAGAACGGCCAGCCGGTGGAATTCGGCGAGCCGCTGGCGATCATCGAGTGACGCGGGAGCGATCATGTTCGAGAAGGTGCTGATCGCCAATCGCGGCGAAATCGCATTGCGCGTCCATCGCGCCTGCCAGGAGATGGGCATCCGCACCGTTGCGGTCCATTCCACCGCCGATGCCGATGCCATGCATGTCCGTCTCGCCGACGAGAGCGTGTGCATCGGCCCGGCGCCCGCGCGCAATTCCTATCTGAACATCCCGGCGATCATCGCCGCCGCCGAAATCACCGGCGCCGAGGCGGTCCATCCGGGCTATGGCTTCCTGTCCGAGAACGCCCAGTTCGCCGAGATCGTCGAGGCCCATGGCCTGACCTTCATCGGCCCCACCCCGGACCATATCCGGCTGATGGGCGACAAGATCGAGGCCAAGCGCGCCGCCAGGGAGCTGGGCCTGCCGCTGGTGCCCGGCACCGACGGGCCGGTGACCGACGAGGCCGAGGCGATGAAGATCGCCCGCGAGATCGGCTTTCCGGTGCTGGTCAAGGCCGCCGCCGGCGGTGGCGGCCGCGGCATGAAGGTGGCCGAAAGCGCCGAGGGCCTGCGCGAGGCGCTGCAGACCGCCCGCGCCGAGGCCAAGGCCGCTTTCGGATCGGATGCGGTCTATCTTGAGAAGTATCTCGCCAATCCGCGCCATATCGAGATCCAGATCCTCTGCGACACCTTCGGGACCGTGGTGCATCTGGGCGAGCGCGACTGTTCTCTGCAGCGCCGCCATCAGAAGGTGCTGGAAGAGGCGCCGTCGCCGGCGATCGATGCGGCCGACCGCGCCCGCATGGGCGAGATCGTCGCCAATGCCATGCGCAAGCTGGGCTATCGCGGCGTCGGCACGGTGGAGTTCCTCTACGAGAACGGCGAGTTCTACTTCATCGAGATGAACACCCGCCTGCAGGTGGAACATCCGATCACCGAGGCGATCACCGGCATCGATCTGGTGCGCGAGCAGATCCGGGTCGCCGCCGGCCAGCCGCTGGGCTTCACCCAGGAGGACGTACGCGTCCAGGGCCATGCCATCGAGTGCCGGATCAACGCCGAGAACTCCGAGACCTTCGCCCCCTCGCCGGGGCTGGTCGACACCTATCACGCCCCGGGCGGGCTGGGTGTGCGCGTGGACAGCGGCCTCTATCAGGGTTATCGCATCCCGCCCTATTACGACAGCCTGATCGCCAAGCTGGTGGTCCATGGTCGCAACCGCAACGAGTGCATCATGCGGCTGCGCCGGGCGCTGGAGGAATATGTCGTGGGCGGCATCGACACCACCCTGCCCCTGCATCAGCGCATCGCCCGCCATCCGGATTTCGTCGACGGCGTCTACGACATCCGCTGGCTGGAGGCCCTGGTCGCCAATCGCGGCTGATCCGGGAGCATCATGCATCAAGGGGCGGGCGGGCCGGAGGCGTTTCCGGCCCGCCCGTCTGCGTTTGACCCATGCCCCCTTCTCGCGGAGCCCCGTCATGGCCGGTCTCTTCCCCGATCTGCAGACCCCCTGCCTTGTGGTCGACGAGGCGAAGATGACCGCTAATCTCGACCGGATGGCCCGGCGGATCGCCGGGCTCGGCGTGGGCTTCAGGCCGCATCTGAAGACCGCCAAATCGGTGGAGATCGCCCGGCGGATGCTGCCCGACACAGGCGGGCCGGCCACCGTCTCCACCCTTCGCGAGGCCGAGGTCTTCGCGGCGGCGGGCGTGCAGGACATCCTTTATGCGGTCGGCATCACGCCCGCCAAGCTTGATCGGGTGCAGGCGCTGAGGGCCCGGGGCTGCGATCTGGCGGTGATCCTGGATTCCGCCGGACAGGCGCAGGCGGTTGCGGCGGCCGGGGCCGGTGCCGGCCCGATCCCGGTGCTGATCGAGATCGACTGCGACGGCAAGCGCGCGGGCCTCGCCCCCGATGCCGCAGAGATCATCGAGATCGGCCGGATCCTGCACGAAGGCCGCGCGGAACTTCGCGGGGTGATGACCCATGCCGGCGGCAGCTACGACGTCTCGGGCGATGAGGCCCATGCCGCCTTCGCCGAACGCGAGCGCCGGGCGGTGGTGACGGCGGCAGACCGGCTGCGCGCGGCCGGCCTGCCCTGCCCCGTGGTCAGCGTCGGCTCCACGCCCACGGCGCTTGCCGCCCGTGACCTTGCGGGCGTGACCGAGGTCCGCGCCGGGGTCTATGTCTTTTTCGATCTGGTGATGGCCGGGATCGGCGTCTGCGCGGTAGACGAGATCGCGCTCTCCGTCGCCACCACCGTGATCGGCCACCGCCCCGACCGGGGCTGGACCCTGGTCGATGCCGGCTGGATGGCGCTGTCGCGCGATCGCGGCACGGCCGGCCAGGCGGTCGATCAGGGTTATGGTCTGGTGGCGGATGCCGCAGGCCGGGTGATCCCGGATCTGATCGTCACCGGCGCCAATCAGGAACACGGTATCCTGGCCCTGCGCCCCGGTGCGGTGGCCACGCCGCCGGACCTGCCGGTCGGCACGGTGCTGCGCATCCTGCCCAACCATGCCTGCGCCACCGCCGCACAATTCGACGCCTATCATGTCATCCCGGCGGATACTGGCGCCGCCCCGGCGGTCTGGCCGCGTTTCGGTGGCTGGTGACCGGGATGCGGCCGCATGTGGCCGCAACCGGTGACGCGACATCATAAACCGGACCGCCCAGACTTCCCCGGTCAGCCCCGCCCGCCAGCCCGGCGGCGCGGCGCACCATACCGGGGATCATCAAGATGCCGATCTTTACCGCCTGCCTTATCTGCGTGACGGATTTCGGGGCCGTCGGCGACGACGTGACCGACGACACCGCCGCCATCCAGGCCGCCATGGACCATGCCGCCAGCCTGCCCACCGGCGGCTCGGTGCTGTTTCCGGCCGGCTACTACCGCATTTCGGCGCCGCTCATTCAGGACAGCCGGGTCTTCCTGACCTCGGGCGGCGGCCTGTGGGACGTGGTGATCCGCCCCACCACCGGCTTCACCGGCTCGGCGCTGATCAAGACCCGCGGCTTCGACACCTACAATGCCGGCAACTATTCCAGCGTCCGCGACGATGGCATTCCCTATGGCTACGGCGTCTGGGGCCTGGCGCTGGACGGCATGCAGGCCGTCAGCCGCTGCTATGAAGGCTACGGCAAGTTCCGGTACATGAAGATCACCTGTACCGATGCCGTCGACGACTGCTTCTTCCATGCCTGCGGCAAGGATCCGGGCATCGAGACCACGCCGGTCGACGGGGTGATGCGCGACCTCTGGGAAGGCGTGCTCGACATCGACACCGCCCGCAGCGGCCGCTATGGCGTGCACTTCATGGGCCCCCACGACGCCCATATCATCCGTTCGGTGAACGCGCTGCACAGCGACTGGCACTTCTTCATCGACTATGATGACAACCGCGACGGCGGCTGCCGCATCGGCCGCGTGCACACCTATGGCGGCAGCGGGCGCGGCGTCCGCTTCAGGTCTTCGGTTCAGGGCGATCACGTGATCGCCGAGAACGGCGTCCTGATCGAGGGCTATACCGAAACCCTGCTCAACATCATCCAGACCCGCAACTCGTCCTCGCCCGCCTGCGTGCAGATCACCGGCCCCTGCGACATCGGCATGATCCGCGCCAACTGCAACATGGGCGACGTTTATCCGGCGGCGAACGGTGTGGAGGTT
This sequence comes from Tistrella mobilis, assembly GCF_039634785.1. NCBI lineage: Bacteria > Pseudomonadati > Pseudomonadota > Alphaproteobacteria > Geminicoccales > Geminicoccaceae > Tistrella > Tistrella mobilis. Next base: position 241,808 of record NZ_JBBIAB010000003.1, read on the forward strand.
TCGGCCTCGCGGGTGAAGATCGGCCAGATGCGCGTTCTCGGCGCCAGCGGCGGCGGGGCCGGCACCGGCCTGGTGATCGCCAGCACCGCTTCGGACTTCTGGGTCGGCAAGGCCGATATCCGCGCCTTCGGCGCCGTCGGCGGCCAGGGTCTGTCGATCGACGGTGCGGACAATGTCCGGATCAACGGGCGCATCTCGTCGTGCAAGACCAACGCCTCCTTCGCGCCCGGCTGCGACGACTGCCATGTGGAATTCGACAGTTACGTTCTGACCGGTCAGCAGCATTTTTCGGGCAGCCCGGGTGCACGCTCCAAACTACTGATCAACGGCTTCGGCGCGACGACGATGGCGAAAGAAGCGGTGGTGGCAGATACCGTCGATACCTCGATCAGTCAGTACGTGTCCAAGACCCTGGTCTTCCCGCGCCCGCTCTCGTATACGCCCAGCCCGGCTCAGGTGAATGTGGTGATGCTGCCGCCATCTGCGCCGCTGGCGGCCGCCCGGCCGGCACGGATCGTGGCGGTTTCCGATACCGAAGCGACGGTCGAATTCGAAGTGACCGGTGCGGTCGCCGGCTCCACCCAGGGTTTCGAACTGCGGGTCGCACCCTGACACACCGAAGGATGACACGGCGATGATTCGCCGCGTCATGTTGACCTGGCGTCACCGGCTTCCGATCTGAAAGGGCGATGCGGCCGGCAATCCGTCGGCCGCGTTACCGTTCAACGACCGGGACCGCCGCCCTTGTCCGCCTCTCCCTTCGATCGTCTGGGCCTGGAAGCCCGCCGCCTTGCCCGCCGCCTGACGCCCGAGGCGCTGGCCGAAGAGGCGGCGTCTCTGCTCGACCGGCCGCTCCGGCTGGGGGTGACCGGTCTTGCCCGGTCGGGCAAGACCGTGTTCACCACCGCGGTTGCCCGCGCCCTGCTGTTTCCCGACCGCCTGCCCTTTCTGCAGGCCCGCGCCGACGGCCGGCTGATCGGCGCCGAGCTGCGCCGGCCGGGCGATCCCGAGATCCCCCGCTTCGCCTACGAAACCCATCTGGCGCGGCTGGCCGGCAGCGATGGTGAGATGCCGGGCTGGCCCGCCTCCACCCGCATGCTCTCGCAACTGCGCATGGGGCTGCGCTGGAAACCGGCCGGCATGGTCAACCGGCGGATCAGGCCTGTACGCGAGCTGACGCTCGACATCATCGACTATCCGGGCGAATGGCTGCTGGATCTGGCCCTTATCGAACGCAGCTTCGCCGACTGGTCGGCCGAGGCGCTGGCCATGCTGCGCCAGGGCAAGCGGGCAGAGCTGGCCCGCCCCTTCCTCGCCCGGCTGGAAACCCTGGATCCGGCCGCCCCGGCCGACGACGTGACGCTCGCCGAGCTCGGCCAGGGCTGGAGCGCGCATCTGATCGCCTGCCGTGCGGCGGGACTTGCCGTCTCGCGCCTCGGCCCCGGCCGTTTTCTGGTGCCGGGCGATCTGGAAGGCGCGCCGGTGCTGGCCTTCTCCCCCCTGCCGGAGCCCAAGGGGCGCGCACCCTCGGGCAGCCTGTATGCCGTGGCGGCGGAGCGTTTTGACCAGTATCGCAAGCGTATCGTCGGCCGCTTCTTCCGCGAGCATTTCGCCCGGCTGGACCGCCAGGTGGTGCTGGTCGACCTGCCCGGCGCGCTCAGCGCCGGGGCCGACGCCGTGGAGGATCTGAAACTTGCCCTGACCGAAAGCCTGGGCGCCTTCCGCTATGGCCGCGGCCACGGCATGATCGGGCGGCTGCTGTCGGGCGTGCGCATCGACCGGGTGCTGTTCGCCGCCACCAAGGCCGACCAGGTGCCGGCCGCCCAGCACGCCCGGCTGGACGCGCTGATGCAGTCGCTGGTGGCCGATGCCGCGCGCGCGATCCGTTTCGAGGGCGCCGAGACCCGCACACTGGCCATCGCCGCGGTCAAGGCGGCGGAAAGCGTGTTCGCCGAGCATGACGGCCGCAACCTCGCCTGCGTGCGCGGCCGCATCGCCGGCCGCGAGCGGCCGTCGGTGGTCTATCCGGGCGAGTTGCCGGCCGATCCGGCCGAGGCGCTGGCCAGGGCCGCCGGTGGCGGTTTCGACTTCCCACCCTTCCTGCCGCCCGAGGGTCTGGTCCGCAACGGCCACGGGATGGCCCATATCCGCCTGGATCAGGCGCTGGATCATCTGATCGGAGACCGGCTCGGATGACCGACCGCCCGCGCATTTTCGACGAACCGGCCGCAACGCCGCCCCGCCGTCCGGCAGCCCCCCATGCGGCGGCGTCCGGCCCGCTGGAGCTGCCCGAAGCGGCCGCCCTGACCGCACGGCCGGCGGAAGAGGCGGCACTGCCCGCCACCGTACCCGGCCGCGGGCTGATGCCGGATCTGGCGCCCGGGGCCGCGACGCGACGCACCGGCCGCCGGCTGCTCTGGGGCGGGCTCGGCGGCCTTGCCGTGGCGCTGATCGGCTTCGAGACCTGGGATCTCGCCACACGCGCCTTCGCCCATGCCGACTGGCTGGGCTGGATGGTCACCGGGCTGGGCGTCGCCACGCTGGGCGGGCTCGGCATTCTGGGCGGCGCCGAGATTGCCGCACTCCGGCGGCTCGCCCGGGTCGACGGGCTGCGGAACGAGGCGGAGCGGCTGGTGGCACCGGAAGCCCTGCACGACCCCGCCGCAGCGGCCGACGCCACAGCCCTGTCCGCACGGGTCGCGGCGCTCTACGAGGCCCGGCCGGGGCTTGCCGCCGCGCGGGCCGATTTCGCCGCCCAGCTGACCGATGCCCATGACGCCGCCGAGGCGCTGGCCCTGACCGAACGCCTGCTGCTGGCCCCGATCGATGCCGAGGCGCGGCGGCTGGTGCTGCTGGCCGCCCGCGACACGGCGCTGGCCACCGCCGCCAGCCCGGCGGCCCTGCTGGATGCCGCGGTGGTGCTGTGGCGCAATGCCCGGCTGGTGCGCGAGGTGGCGGCACTTTACGGCGTGCGCCCGGGCCGGATCGCCAGCCTGAAGATCGTGCGCCGCAGCCTGGGTGCGGCCGCCGTCGCCGGCATGGGCGAGGCCGGCCAGGATACCGCCGTCGACGCGCTGGGCGGCGGGCTTGCCGCCGCGGTCTCGGCCCGGCTGGGCCAGGGCGTGGTCAACGGCCTGGTCGCCGCCCGCATCGGGCTCGGCGCCATGGAGGCCTGCCGCCCCCTGCCCTTCCGGGCGGTAAAGCGGCCGCGCACGACCGATCTGCGCCGCGACATGATGCGGATGCTGACGGGCAATTGACGGCCACTCTTGCCACCCGGCGCCACGGGGTGCAGGTTGGGTGCCGGCTGCAGGTCGGGGACCGGGGCGACGTTGAGGAACGCGGCCGGCCACCCCACATCTGGAGCAGTTTCCTCCCCAGGGACATCCGGCATGCATCTGACGCCCGACCTGCTGCTGCGCGCCTATGTCTGCGGCATCTTCCCGATGGCCGAGTCGGGCGACAAACCCGAACTCTACTGGGTCGACCCCGACCGGCGCGGCGTGCTGCCGCTGGATGGCTTTCACCTGCCGCGCAAGCTGCGCAAGACCATCCGCCGCCAGCCGTTCACCGTGACCGTGGATGCCGATTTCGAGGGCGTGATGTGCGGTTGCGCGGCCCCCGCCCCCGGGCGCGAGCGGACCTGGATCAATGACGAGATCCTGGCGCTTTATACCGAGCTGCACCAGATGGGCCATGCCCACAGCATCGAGGTGCGGGAGGGGGCTGAACTGGTCGGCGGGCTGTACGGCGTGTCGCTGGGGGCGGCGTTTTTCGGCGAAAGCATGTTCAGCCGCCGCACCGATGCCAGCAAGGTGGCGCTGGTCCATCTGGTGGCCCGGCTGAAACGCGGCGGCTATCGGCTGCTCGACACCCAGTTCGTGACCGACCATCTGACCCGCTTCGGCGCGATCGAGATCCCGCGCGGGGTCTATCAGGACCGGTTGCGCAATGCGCTGGGCATCAGGGCGAGCTTCATCCCCGAGCCTTTCGGCTTCGGCGCGGGCACGCCCGATCAGGTGCTGGCGGCGATCGACGGACCGGTGGCACAGCCCCGGCGACGGCGGCCGCGCGATCCGATGGACGATGCCGATGCGGTGGTGTTGGAGGTCTGAGCGGGATCAGCCCGCGGGCTTCGCGGAGCCCTCGTCCGACGGCTCCGGCGCCTTGTCGACGCAGGAGATCGGCCAGATGTCGTAGATCGGGTTGTCGAGTGCGTTCAGACCCGGCGAGGAGGCGAACATCCAGCCGTCGAAGATCCGCTCGGTCGGTGCCGAGGCGGTGGTCTGCTGCACTTCCAGGAAGACCCGGGCCTCGGGGGCCTGTTCCGGCGGCGCGCTTTCGCAATAGCGCACGGTGATCACCAGCGAGCCGAATTCGACCGGCTGGTCGATGGGCGCCACGATCCGGCTGATCCGCGCCGTCACCTTGTTCAGGCCGTTGAAGATCGCGACCTTGCCCGGGATGCCGCCCGTTCCACCCGTCTGCTGCTGCGCGGCGGCAGGGCCCGAGGCCAGAAGCAGGGCGCCGAGCGCCACGGTCGCAAGGCTGCGCATCCTGATCATTCCGCGAACGGATCCTTCTTCGCCGCACCGCCGGTGGCGGGGGCTTCGGCACCGGCCGGCTTCTCCTCGCCGCTGCCGCCGGACGAGAAGAGATAGCGGCCGATCAGCGATTCGAGGCTGACCGAGGACTGGGTATAGGTGATCGCCTGGCCCGGCTGCAGCATGCGATCATCGCCGCCCGGCACCACCGAGACGTATTTGTCGCCCAGCAGGCCCGAACTTGCGATCTCGGCCGAGCTGTCGGCCGGCAGCTTGATCGTGGGGTCGATCGACAGCGTGATCTCGGCGCGATAGGTCTCGGGGTTCAGATGCTGGCCGGTGACGCTGCCGACCTTGATGCCGCCGATGCGGACCTCCGAGCCGGGCACGATGCCGTCGACACTGTCGAAAGCGGCGGTCAGGGCGTAGCCACTGCCGCTGCCGCCGCGCCCGGCGCCGGTATAGGCATGGACGGCGAAGCCGACCGCGACCGCGATGACGGCCGCGCCGAGCAGGGTTTCGACGACACTGCGCTGCAAGCTCTGCTTCCTTCCGGCCGTTGGATCCGGATCAGCTGCGACGGCCGGCAATGGGGGCCGGCCGGCAGATACCCGATCAGATCAGGACGGCGTCCAGGGTTCGTAGTCACCGGTGGCCTTGGGCCGCTCGCCGCCGGCCAGGATATGGCCCTTGGGCAGATAGGCTTCGGCACTGCCGGTGTGGTTCGGCTCGAACGGCTTTTCCCAGGTCTTGCGCGCCAGCGGCGCCTCGACCGGGGTCTTGTCGGTGGTGCCGTGCAGCCAGCGATGCCATTCCGGCGGCACCGTGGTCGGGTCGACACCCTTGCCATAGGTCACCCAGCGCCGGGACGGGTTGTCCTTGTGCCGGAAATAACGGTTCCCGAACTCGTCCTCGCCCACGGACACGCCGTGGCGCAGGGTGTAAAGACGTGTCATGAGATTGGTCATGGGGTCCACTATCCGGATGACTGGCCGCCGCCAAGATAGGGGTTGCCCCCCGGGTGCGCAAGCCTCGGCCGTGCAGGGCGGGCATATGTGCCGTGCAGGGGTGGCCGCGGCGCTGCATTACGCATCGATGACAGTCATCCTGTCCACAGGCCGCTTGTGGAAAACCCGGGGAAAAATCGCCCGGTTCCGGCGCGGAATCAAGGCACTCCGGGGCTTTGCGCGGATGCTGCGCGAACGCGCCGGCGCGCCGGGCTTATCCACACATGACCACACCATATAGATAAAATCCCCCACAAGACCCCCTAGATATTGTAAGGCAGGGCGCTCGGAAAACACTTGCGGCGTGGGGCCGTGCAGGCTTACGATCCGGGTCAGACGGGCAGGCCGAAGACATCTTCCTCGGGGATCCCGCCGCAGATTTGGCGCCGGTCCGGCCGGCGACCTTCGGACATAACCCCAACCCGACAGACCCGACCCCCGACACCACACCCCGCGCGCCCGGGAACGAACCGATGCAGTCGATGCGCCGGTGGCCGGGCTTCGGGGTGTTTCCGTGCCCGGGGCGTCGTTGCGTCGCCATTTTCCGTTGAATCCCACGCGAGCGGGCCCCAAGCCGCCCGCCAGCATGATGGAGGCAGGATACGATGCGGATCGCCCGCAAGCTCACCGTCGATGGCCGCTCCCCTTACCAGGGGATCGAGATGCGGACCGCCACCAGCGAAATCCGCAACCCCGACGGCTCGGTCGTCTTCAAGCTCGAAAATATCGAGGTGCCCGCCTCGTGGTCGCAGGTCGCCTGCGACATCATCGCGCAGAAGTACTTCCGCAAGCGCGGCGTTCCCGCCGTCACCCGGCGCGTGCCCGAAGAGGGCGTGCCCGAGTTCCTGTGGCGTTCGGAACCCGACGAGGCGGCGCTGGCCGCCCTGCCCGAGGGTGAGCGCTATACGGGGGAGCGCACCGCCGCCCAGGTCTTCGACCGCATGGCCGGCACCTGGGCCTATTGGGGCTGGAAGGGCGGCTATTTCGACAGCGAAGCCGATGCGGCCGCCTATCGCGACGAGATGTGCCGGATGCTGGCCGACCAGATGGCCGCACCCAACTCGCCGCAGTGGTTCAACACCGGCCTGCACTGGGCCTATGGCATCGACGGCCCGGCCCAGGGCCATTATTACGTCGACCATGTCACCGGCGAGCTGACCCGCTCGGCCACGGCCTATGAACACCCGCAGCCCCATGCCTGCTTCATCCAGTCGGTCTCGGACGATCTGGTGAACGAGGGCGGCATCATGGACCTCTGGGTCCGCGAGGCGCGGCTGTTCAAATACGGCTCGGGCACCGGCACCAATTTCTCGTCGGTGCGCGGCGAGGGCGAGCCGCTGTCGGGCGGCGGCCGCTCGTCGGGCCTGATGAGCTTCCTGAAGATCGGCGACCGCGCCGCGGGTGCCATCAAGTCTGGCGGCACCACCCGCCGGGCCGCGAAGATGGTGGTGGTCGATGTCGACCATCCCGATATCGAGGCCTATATCAACTGGAAGGTGATCGAAGAGCAGAAGGTGGCGGCGCTGGTCACCGGCTCCAAGCTCGCCAACAAGCATCTGAACGCGGTGATCAAGGCCGCCTCGGATCTGAAGGTGGCCGAGGACGACCGCTTCGACCCGCGCCGCAACCCGGCGCTGAAGGCCGCGGTCAAGGCCGCCCGGGCGGCGCTGATCCCCGAGAATTACGTTCAGCGCGTCATTCAGTTCGCGCGCCAGGGCTATACCGAACTCCACATCCCGGTGTTCAACACCGATTGGGATTCGGAAGCCTATCTGACCGTTTCGGGCCAGAACTCGAACAATTCGGTGCGCGTCACCGATGCCTTCCTGAACGCGGTGCTGGCCGATGGCGAGTGGACGCTGACCCGCCGCACCGACGGCAAGGCCGTGCGCACCATCCGCGCCAAGGATCTGTGGGAGCAGATCGGCAACGCCGCCTGGGCGAGCGCCGATCCCGGTATCCAGTTCGACACCACGATCAACGACTGGCACACCTGCCCCGCCCACGGCCGGATCAACGCGTCCAACCCGTGTTCGGAATACATGTTCCTCGACGACACGGCCTGCAACCTGGCGTCGCTGAACCTGATGACCTTCCGGCGCGAGGACGGCTCGTTCGACATCGAGACCTACGAGCATGCGGTCCGGCTGTGGACCGTGACGCTGGAAATCTCGGTGCTGATGGCGCAGTACCCCTCGGCGACCATCGCCCAGCTGTCCTATGATTTCCGCACCCTCGGCCTCGGCTACGCCAATCTGGGCGGCCTGCTGATGGCCTCGGGCCTTGCCTATGACAGCCACGAGGGCCGCGCCCTTTCCGGTGCGCTGACCGCGATCATGACCGGTGTCGCCTATGCGACCTCGGCCGAGATGGCGAAGGAACTCGGCACCTTCCCGAAATACGCGCCCAATGCCGAGGCGATGCTGCGGGTGATCCGCAACCATCGCCGCGCCGCCCATGGCGCGAGCGAGGGCTATGAGCAGCTGTCGGTGGCGCCGGTGGCGCTGGACCACGCCAACCTGCCCGATCCGCGCCTGGGCGATGCCGCCCGCCGCGCCTGGGACCAGGCGCTGGAGCTGGGCGAGGCCCATGGTTTCCGCAATGCCCAGTCGACCGTGATCGCCCCCACCGGCACGATCGGCCTGGTGATGGATTGCGACACCACCGGCATCGAGCCCGATTTCGCGCTGGTGAAGTTCAAGAAGCTCGCCGGCGGCGGCTACTTCAAGATCATCAACCGCACCGTGCCCGAGGCGCTGGCCAGGCTCGGCTATGAAGAGCCGCGGATCCGCGCGATCATCGACTATGCGGTCGGCCGCGGCACCCTCGCCGGCTCGCCCGCCATCGGCCATGACGCACTGCGGGCCCGCGGCTTCGACGATGCCGCGATCGAGCGGCTGGAGAAGTCGCTGGGCCAGGCCTTCGAGCTGAAATTCGCCTTCAACAAGTGGACGCTGGGCGCCGAGTTCTGCCGCGACGCGCTGGGCTTTACCGATGCCCAGCTCGACGATCCGGCTTTCGACATGCTCCAGGGCCTGGGCTTCTCGAAGGACGAGATCGAGGCCGCGAACATCTGGGTCTGCGGTGCGATGACGCTGGAAGGCGCGCCGGGGCTGGAAGCCCGGCACCTGCCGGTCTTCGACTGCGCCAACCCCTGCGGCCGCAAGGGCACCCGCTACCTGTCGGCCGAAGCCCATATCCGCATGATGGCGGCGGCGCAGCCCTTCATCTCGGGCGCGATCAGCAAGACCATCAACATGCCGAATGCGGCCACGGTGGAAGACTGCAAGGCGGCCTACATGCTGTCCTGGCGGCTGGGCCTCAAGGCCAATGCGCTCTATCGCGACGGCTCCAAGCTCTCGCAGCCGCTGAACGCCATGATCCTGGACGACGATGTCGAGGACGTGGAAGAGGCGGTGGCCGAGTTCGCAGCCAGGCCCGCCGCCGAACAGGCGCGCGTGGTGGCCGAGCGGATCGTCACCCAGTATGTGAGCGAGCGCCAGCGCCTGCCCCATCGCCGCAAGGGGTACACCCAGAAGGCGGTGGTCGGCGGCCATAAGCTCTATCTGCGCACCGGCGAATACGAAGACGGCAAGCTGGGCGAAATCTTCATCGACATGCACAAGGAAGGCGCCGCCTTCCGCAGCCTGATGAACGCCTTCGCCATCGCCATCTCGATCGGCCTGCAGTACGGCGTGCCGCTGGACGAATATGTCGACGCCTATGTCTTCAGCCGGTTCGAGCCCTCGGGCATGGTCGAAGGCAATGACGCGATCAAGATGGCGACCTCGGTGCTCGACTACGTGTTCCGGGAACTCGCGATCTCGTATCTGGGCCGCACCGACCTTGCCCATGTCCAGCCGGTCCAGGCAGCCGATCTGCTGCCCGACAGCGTGGGCCGCGGCGTGCGCGAGGGCACCCGCGAAGACGGCCAGGGCGGCACCCCCACCCCGGCGCCCGCGGTCGCCGCGGCCATGGGGCTCGCCAGCGCCGGCTTCGTGCGCAGCAATCTCTACGTGCTCCGCGGCGGCGCGGGCGGCAACACCGCCACCGCCTATGCCGAGCCGCATGCCCATGCGCATGAAGACCTGTCGCCGACCGCCATCGGCCGTGCCGAAGTGGTCGACGAGCGCCTGGAGGCGATCCGCATCGCCCGCCAGAAGGGCTTCGAGGGCGACCCCTGCGGCGAATGCGGCAACATGACCCTGGTCCGCAACGGCACCTGCCTGAAATGCGTCACCTGCGGCTCGACCAGCGGCTGCTCCTGACCGGCCGGGCGGCCCGTCCGCCCCTGCCTGCACCCCGATGACCACCCGACGCCGCCCCGGTTCCGACCGGGGCGGCGTTCGGTTTTGGTGGCAGCGGCGGCCCGCCATGCCTAGAGTCAGGGCCATGGCCCAGGACATCGCCCCACCCGCCCTCATCGTCCCGGCCGAGTATCCAGAACTCCGGCTGCTCGCCTGGAACCGCGATCCGGCACGACCGCTGCCGGAAGCGGAGGTGTTTGCGCTCTACGAGGCCAATTGGCGCCATGTCGACCAGGACCGCCTGACGCCCCGCGAACGGGCGCTGATCGACCGCCTGACCCGGCGCTGGGGGGCCGGGCGGATGCTGGTCCGATGACCGGCTATCGTCGCCCCGAGCATCAGGCGGTCGCGGTCCTGCTCGATCGGCTGGACGCGGCGGTTCTGGAGGCGGGCGCCTGCCGCTTCGGCGGTGGCACCGCGATCGTGCTGGCGCTTGGGGAATACCGGGTCTCCGCCGATGTCGACTTCCTTTGTGCCAGCACGGAAGGGTATCGCTTCCTCCGTCAGCGCATCTTCGACGGCGGGTTCGGAAGCCTGTTCAGAGCCCCCGTCACCCTGCCCCGCGGCCACCGCGCCGATCAGTACGGCCTGCGTGCCCTGATCGAGATCGACGGCCGACCGGTGAAGTTCGAAATCGTCCGCGAAGCCCGCATCGACCTGGATCCGCCAGATGCCCGGCTGTGCGGCTGCCCGGTGCTGAGCACCGCCGACCAGTACGCCGAAAAACTGCTCGCCAATGCCGACCGCGGGGCAGACAAGGCCGTCGCCTGGCGGGATGCGATCGATCTCGGCATGCTGATCCAGCATCTGGGCCCTGTCCCGGATGCAGCGGTCACAAAGGCCGTCGGCGCCTACGGCCCCTCGGTCCTGGCCGCCCTCTCACGGGTTCACGAGACGCTCGACCTGCCGGACAACCGCCGCCATGCCCGCGATCGCCTGGGCATGACCGGGGAGGATCTGGACAGGGCCGTAGACGCGCTCGGCACCGATCTCCGGCGGCTGACGGGCGGCTGATCCACCAAGGCGACGATATCGCCTCACCTCAACAGTTTCAGGCTCCCGGTCAGCGAGCGCACCCATTTGTCCGGGCCCAGGAGGCCGAAGCCGTCGATCGTCTCGGTGCCGAGATCGCGCGTGGGGAAGGCGGCGACATAGTCGGCGAAGACGTGCAGGCTGCGGGCAAAGCCCGGAAAGGGGACGACGGTGGCCTCTTCGGGGGCCGGCAGGGCCTTCAGCAGCAGGCTGCGGATCACCTCCGCCGGTGCCTGAAGCACGGGAACCGGCAGGTTGGTGATCGTGGCCGTGCTGCGGCCGGCGGCGTCGGTGAGGGCGACGGCGCCGAGTTCAGGCCGGGCGGCCCCCAGGCCGATGGCGATACCGGCGATGGTGTTGGCAAGCAGTCCGGCCGGCAGGGCCGGGTCGATGATGATGGCGATGCGGCTGCTGGCGGCAGTCATCCGGGGATCCCTTCGCATGAAAACCGGGATCGGGCGTCCACCCGCTCCCGGTCGCGAAGTCTGGGCGGCGGCCGCGGGAATGTGCTGTCTATCCACCCGCCGGCAGAGAGGCCGGAAGGCAGGATCGTCCCGGTTTTGCATCAATCGGGGCAGAAGTTTGCGCACCACCGGAAGTGGTGAGTTCCCATACAATCGCAATCACGCCCGAGATGATGGTATACCAGTTCGGGATCAAATCGACCGGATCCAGGATGTGGCCACGCACAATATTTCTTGTGCAACGCAATATCATTCCGATCCGGCGGTCGGGATCAGATCCGAACGCCTCTTCCGGAAATAATCGGGATCGCGCACCGGTTCGGGGATCGCGAAACATGCGGCCCAAACCTCGGAATCGACACCGTTCGCTCTGGTCGGGTTTCGCGGTTGCCAGCGCGCGACGGTTTGGTTACTTAGGTCCGGAGCCTTCAGGGGAGGCCCGCGGAGGGGCTGCGGTGCTGGGGGAGAAATGATGCACCGCACGTGCTTCCGAACACGTTACGGCTGGACGCGCGAAACCACAGCGCGCAGCATTCCATCAGGGCAACCGCCGTCCGGCCGTCCGGCCCCCGCGGGACGATCGGTGCGGCATGCGGCCAACTTCGACATATGGAAGCGATGTCGGCCTTGATTTCCGTACAGAACATCGTGAAGCGCTTCGGCGGGCTCACAGCCGTCGACGACTGCTCGCTGGACGTGCCGAAAGGTTCCATCACCGGCCTGATCGGGCCCAATGGTGCCGGCAAGAGCACGCTCTTCAACATCATCGCCGGGGCCCTGCCGCCCTCCAGCGGCAAGGTGCTGCTGGAAGGCCGCGACGTGACCGGGCTCAAGCCCCATCAGCTGTTCCGGCAGGGGCTGGTGCGCACCTTCCAGATTCCGCACGAACTCGGTCGGATGACCGTGCTCGAGAATCTGATGATGGTGCCCTCCGGCCAGGCGGGCGAGAATCTGATCTCGGCCTGGCTGTCCTGGGGACGGGTGCAGCGCGAGGATGCCGAAATCCGCCGCAAGGCGATGGAGGTGCTCGACATCCTCGAGATCACCCATGTCGCGGGCGAACTGGCCGGCAATCTGTCCGGCGGGCAGAAGAAGCTGCTGGAACTCGGCCGGACCATGATGGTCGACAACTGCCGGGTGATCCTGCTCGACGAACCGGCGGCGGGCGTCAACCGCACCCTGCTGGTCAAGCTGGCCGATGTGATCCGCCGGCTGAACCGCGAGCGCGGCATGACCTTCTGCATCATCGAGCACGACATGGACCTCGTGACCGAGCTGTGCGACCCGGTCATCGTCATGGCCCAGGGCACCGTGCTGACCCAGGGCACCATGGCCGAGATCCGCGCAAACCAGACGGTGCTCGACGCCTATCTGGGCTCGGCCGGCGATCCGGAAGCCTTCCGCCGCAAGGCGTGACGCAGCGAACGAGGAACAGATGAGCCTGCTCGAAGTCGAGGGCGTCCGCGGCGGCTATGGCGAAGTGGACATCCTGAACGGCGTCAACATGCGGGTCGAGGAAGGCGAGATCGTCGTCATCATCGGCCCCAACGGCGCCGGCAAGTCGACGGCCATGAAATCGGTCTTCGGCCTGGTGAAGATCCGCCAGGGCCAGGTCCGCTTTCAGGGCCACGACATCACCAATCTGCGGCCCGACCGCATCGTCCATCACGGCATGTGCTACGTGCCGCAGGAAAACAACGTCTTCCCGACGCTCACCGTCCAGGAAAACCTGGAGATGGGGGCCTTCATCCGGCGCGACGACTATCGCCCGACCATGGAGCGCATCTACGACCTGTTCCCGGTGATGCGCGAGAAGCGCAGGCAGCCCGCAGGCTCGCTCTCGGGCGGTCAGCGCCAGATGGTGGCGATGGGCCGCGCGCTGATGCTGGAACCCAAGCTGCTGCTGCTGGACGAACCGACCGCCGGCCTCGCGCCTGCGATCATCGACCAGATGTTCCAGAACATCATCAAGATCAATGAACTGGGCGTCGGCATCCTGATGGTGGAACAGAACGCCAAACAGGCGCTGGCCATGTCGCATCGCGGCTATGTGCTGGTGCAGGGCCGCGACCGCTATACCGATACCGGGGCGGCGCTGCTCGACAATCGCGAGGTGGCCGAGATGTTCCTGGGCGGCGGAGGCCACGCGGAATGACCGATCTCCTTCAGCTCACCGTCTATGGCATCGTGCTGGGCAGCATCTTCGCGCTGGGTGCCGTGGGTCTGTCGCTGGTCTATGCGATCCTGCGCTTCCCGCATTTCGCCCATGGCGACTTCATGACGCTCGGCGCCTATATCTCGCTCGCCATCGTCACCACCTTCGGCGTGCCGCCGATCATCGCCCTGCCCTTCGGCGCCGCCGGTGCGGTGCTGTTCGCCATTGCCGTCGACCAGACCATCTATCGCCGCCTGCGCAAGACCCAGCCGGTCATCCTGCTGATCTCGTCGGTCGGCACCGCGCTGATCCTGCGCGCCCTGCTGCAGATGATCTTCGGCTCCGAAACCCAGGTCTATCAGTCGGGCATTCAGATGCCGGTGCGGCTGGGCGACATCCGGGTCAAGCCGGCGCATTTCATGATCGTGGGCGTCGCCGCCTTCCTGGTGCTGGCGTTGCACCTGTTCCTGCAGAAGACCCGGGTCGGCAAGGCCATGCGCGCGATGAGCGACAATCGCGATCTGGCGCAGGTCACCGGCATTTCGGTCGACCGGATCGTGATCTGGACCTGGGCGATCGGCATCGCCCTTGCCGCCACCGCCGGCGTTCTGCTGGGCATGGACACCCGCCTGCACCCGACCATGGGCTGGAACATCCTGCTGCCGGTCTTTGCCGCCGCGATCCTGGGCGGCATCGGCAGCCCCTATGGCGCCATCGCCGGCGGGCTGGTGATCGGCATCGTTCAGGAATGGTCGACCATGGTGATCTCGCCCGCCTACAAGCCCGCGGTCGCCTTTGCGATCATGGTGGTGATGCTGCTGGTCCGCCCGACCGGCCTGTTCGCAGGGAGGAAGGTGTGATGATGGGTATGGGTGGTCTTGAAACCTATGCAGTCTTCTTCCTCACCTCGGTCGGCATCTATGCCATCGTCTGCCTGGCGCTGAACGTGCAGTGGGGCCTGTCGGGCCAGTTCAATTTCGGCATCGTCGCCTTCTATGCGCTCGGCGCCTATACCTCGGCCATCCTGACCGGGCCCGACAGCGGCGGCAGCTATCTGGGCGGTTTCGGCCTGCCCCTGCCGATCGGGTTGATCGGCGGCATGATCGTGGCCGGCCTGCTGGGCCTGGTGATCGGGCTGATCTGCCTCAACCTCCGCGCCGACTATCTGGCGATCGCGACCATCGGCATTGCCGAAATCGTCCGCCTGTTCCTGAAGAACGAGGCCTGGCTGACCAACGGCGTGCGCGGCATTCCCGGCATTCCGCGGCCCTTCTTCGACAGCGGCTATTTCGAACTCGCCTATCTGGCGCTGGTGCTGGTGCTGGTGGTGCTGGTCTATCTGGCGATCGAACGCGCCCGCAAGGCCCCCTGGGGGCGCGTGCTCCGCGCGATCCGCGAGAACGAGGACACCGCGGCGGCGGCCGGCAAGGATGTGGTCGGCTTCCGCATCCAGGCCTTCGTCTTCGGCGCGGCGATCATGGGGCTTGCCGGCGGGCTCTACGCCCATTTCATCGGCTTCATCAGTTCCGAAGCCTTCATGCCCGAGGTCGGCACCTTCCTGATCTGGGTGATGCTGATCGCCGGCGGCAGCGGCAACAACAAGGGCGCCATCCTGGGCGCGCTGGTGATCTGGGTCATCTGGTCGGGCAGCGAGTTCATCATCAGCCAGGTTCTGCCGGCCAGCCTGACGACCCAGGCCGGTGCTCTGCGCCTGCTGCTGATCGGCGTGCTGCTGCAGGTGATCCTGCTCACCCGTCCGGCCGGCCTGTTGTCGGAAGAACGGCTCTACCGCACCGGGCGCACCGCCCAGGCCGACCCCAAGGCCCATCGCCGCGAGGTCCGCTGACGACGACCCACCGGTCGCGCACGACCCCGGGGACGGATGCCACGGCATCCGTCCCCGGTTGCGTTTGAAGGTCAGCGCATTGCGGCGGGAAAGCCGTGGCGACGCGCGCCGGCCAGAATGGCGGCCGCGGGCAGCAGCAGCACCAGGGCCACCGGGCCCAGGACGTCCGGCCCCCGAAGGTCGAGCAGCAGACCGCCGACCAGCCCGCCCCCGGCGATGGCAAGGTTCCAGCCTGTGACCAGCATGGACTGGGCGATATCGGCGGCAGGGCCGGCCGCGCGGGCGAGTGCGGTCTGAAACAGGGTTGCAGCCCCGCCGAAGGCAAGCCCCCAGAGGCCGATGGCTGCCACGACCACCGCAGCGTCACTGCCCGCCGCCAGCAGAACGGCCGAGAGCACGAACCCCCAGAGACTGAGCTGCATTGCCTGGCGGAGATGCCGGTCGACCACCAGCCCGGTTGCCCAGATGCCGAGGATGGCAGCCAGGCCGAAGACCGCCAGCACCAGATCGACCCGCGCGCCCAGCCCGGCGAGCGCCAGCAGAGGGGCGATGTATGTGTAAAGCAGGTTGTGGGCGAGGACATAGAGCATCATCACGGCCAGCACGCCCGCCACCCCCGGCAGGGCCAGCACCCGGGACGCCGGCACCCGCTGGCCGGCCGGCTCGCCGGGGAAATCGGGGACGCCCAGCCGGATCCAGACCATCAGCAGCGCGGCCCCCAGGCTCATCAGCGCAAAGCTCGCCCGCCAGCCGATGATGCCCCCCAGGAAAGTGCCGGCCGGCACCCCCAGCGACAGGGCGAGTGGTGTGCCGGCCATGGCGATGGCGATCGCCCGGCCGCGCAACGCATCCGGCGCCATGCGTGCGGCATAACCGGCAAGCAGCGCCCAGAGCACCCCGGCCGCGATCCCGGCGGCAAAGCGTGCGACGAGCGTGAGGATGAAGCTGCCGGAGATGGCCGTGATGCCATTGGCCAGAACGAAACCTGCGACCGAAACCAACAGAAGCGGTCGCCGGCGCAGGCCGCGGGTCGCCAGGGTGACCGGCACCGCGGCCAGCAGCGATCCGGCGGCATAGACCGTGACCATCTGCCCGGCCAGGGCCTCGGGAATGTCGAAAACGGCGGCAATGCCCGGCAGCAGCCCGGCCGGCAATGCCTCGGTCAGCACGGTGATGAAACTCGCGAGCGCGAGGGCGAGCAGGCCACCGAGCGGCAGCCTGCCTGGGGATGATGTCGTCATGTCGGACCCTGCGGAAAGATGTCGGAGGAGGTGCGGCCGCCCGGCCTTGTCTGGTACCGGCTTCCAATAGGCATCAGCACCACCCCGGAATAAACCGGCCGATATGCCGGACTTTCCGGACAGTTCGGTCCGCAATCAGGTCTTCAGATGATCATGCAGCACGTCGACGAAGGCCCGCACCCTGGGTGAGGCCTGACGGCTGGCCGGCCAGACCGCCTGTATCACCCCGTCATGCACCGCCTTGTCGGGCAGCACCTGAACCAGGCGGCCGGCCGCCAGATCGGCGGCGACGGTGAAATCCGGCAGGCAGGTGATGCCGCGCCCGGCCAGCGCCAGATGCAGCAGGGCCTCCACCGTGGTTGCGACCACGCTTTCAGGCAGCGGCACGGTTTCGGGCACCGGCCAGGGCTCCAGCCGGCCGGTCTGGGCGAAGCGGTGATGCAGGCAGAGATGATCCGCCAGATCATCCGGCCCTGCGGGCGTGCCGTGGCGGGCCAGATAGTCCGGGGCCGCGACCAGGATCAGACGGAAGCGGCCGATCAACCGGCTCTTCAGCCGGGAATCCGCCAGCGGCCCGGTTCGGATGGCGACGTCGAAACCTTCTTCGACCAGATCGACCAGCCGGTCTGAGAAATCGAGATGCAGTTCGATCCCGGGATGGGCGGCATTGAACGCGGCCAGCGCCGGCAGCAGCAGGTGATGCACCAGCGGCAGCGCGACACGCAGCCGGCCACGCGGGGTGGTCGCCCGCCGCTCAAGCTCCAGTTCCACCGCCTCGATCTCGCTCAGGATCCGCCGGCAGCGTTCCAGGAACAGCAGCCCCTCATCGGTGAGGCTGAGACTGCGGGTGGTGCGGCGGAACAGGGTGACACCCAGCCGCTCCTCCAGCCGGGCGATGCCCTTGCCCACCGCCGAGGCGGAAATGCCGAGCCGGCGCGAGGCGGCAACGAAGCTGCCCGCTTCCGCGACCTGCAGGAACAGGGTCAATCTGCCGAGCCCGTCCATTCCCCCTCCCCCCGCTCTTGCCGATCCATGGCCGGCATCTGCCCGGTCAGGGCCGGCTGACGGGCGGCAAGGGCCGCCGCCAGATGATCCATCAGCACCCGCACCCTGGGCGTGTCGCGCAGATCGGGATGGGTCAGGATCCAGAGGTCAAAGCCCAGCCCGTTGAGCGTGCGCAACCGCACCAGCCCCGGATCGGCATCACAGAGATAGCAGGCGAAGAGCCCGAGACCGATGCCGGCCCTGACCGCCTGGATCAGCATGCCGGTATGGTCGGTGCGCAGCACGACCTGGCTGTCGGGAATATTGGCCGCCACCCAGCGCGCCTGGGGCAGATCCGCCCGCCCTTGGGCATAGGTCACCCAGGGGGCCTCGGCAAGCGCGGCCCCCGGCGGCAGCGGCAGGCGATCGCGGGCGCCATAGATGCCGTGGACCAGGGTCGCGATCCGCCGGCCGATCAGGCTGTCGGGCGGGTTGCGACTGATCCGGATCGCGATATCGGTCTCGTGCCTGGCAAGGCTGACGGTTTCATGGGAAATGGCAATCTCGGTGCGGATGCCGGGATGCAGCCCCCGGAACGCCGCCAGCGCCTCGGCCAGCCAGGGCGCCAGCGCGCCGAGCGTCGCGATCCGCACCGTGCCGGTCAGCCGCTGATCACGGCCCGACAGCCGCCGTTCCAGCGCCACCAGCCGGGTTTCGACCTCCGCCGCCTCTTCCAGCAGCTCACGGCCGGCGGCGGTGAGCGCATACCCGCCCGGCCCGCGATCGAACAGCCTGAGCCCGAGCCGCGCCTCGAACCCCGCCATCCGCCGCAGCACCGTCGAATGGCGCACACCCAGGGCCCGGCCGGCCCCCGTCAGGCTGCCGGCGCGGGCGACGGCCAGAAACAGCCTCAGATCGTCCCAGTCCATGCCTGCCGCCATCCTGCCCGCCTCCGGAAGGTTCATCTCCATCTGTGCATTCACGCACAGGGCAGGTCAAGTTTCAGCGGCTTGCGCGATGAGGCGGATAGGGAAATCCTCCCCACGTTCCCCGCCTGCCCGGAGACCTGCCAGCCCATGTCCGCCACCGCTGCCCGCCCGCCGCTCGTCACCGCCGTCATCGCCGGCCTGCTGCTGATCGTGGGCGCGGCCATCCGCCTGCTGCCCGAGGCGGGCGCCGCACCGGGTGGTCTCGACGCCGCGGCGGCGCCGGCGGCGGCCCTGGTGGTGATGACGCTCGGGCTCTGGGCGACGGGGCTGCTGCCGGAATCGGTCACGGCGCTGGGCTTCTTCACCATCGCCATGCTGACGGGGCTGGCACCGCCCGAGGTGGTGTTTTCGGGCCTCACCTCCTCGGCCTTCTGGCTGATCTTTTCGGGGCTGGTGATCGGGGTCGCCGTCCGCCATAGCGGGCTCGGCGCCTGGATCGCCGGCCATCTGGCGCGGCGGGTGGGCACCAGCTATCGGGGCGCGCTGCTGGGGGCGCTCGCCTTCGGCCTGGTCATGGCCTTCCTGATGCCGTCGGCCATGGGGCGGATCGTGTTGATCCTGCCGATCCTGGCGGCGCTGGGCGAACATCTGGGCCATCAGCCCGGCGACCGCCGGCATGCGGGGATGATGCTGGCCGGGGTGATCGGAACCTTCCTGCCGTCATTCACCATCCTGCCCGCGAATGTGCCGAACAACATCATGGTCGGCATCCTGGAAGCGGCGGGTGCGCCCGTGCCCAGCTTCTCCACCTATCTGATGACCAATTTCCCGGTGCTGGGGCTGCTGAAGACGCTGGTCCTGGCCGGCGTGCTGCTGTTTCTCTACGGCCGCGGCCGGCAGAAGCCGGTGACGCGCCCCCACCGCCCGGCACCGATGACCCGCGACCAGCGCCGGCTGGCCCTGGTGCTGCTGGTGGCGCTGGGCTTCTGGATGACCGACGCGCTGCACCACATCTCGCCCGCCTGGGTCAGCATGACGGTGGCGGTGATCTGCCTGATCCCGCGCTTCGCCTTTCTGCCGCCCCGCGCCCTGCAGACCCTGAACATGGAGCCGATCTTCTATGCCGGCGGCGTCATCGGGCTCGGTGCGCTGATCGTGCATGCGGGGCTCGGCGACTGGCTGGCCGCCGTGCTGCTCGATGCGGTGGGGCTGCAACCGGGGGATGCCGCCGGCAACTTCCTCCGCACCGGCGGGCTGGCGACGGTGGTGGCGATGGCCACCACCCTGCCCGGCGTGCCCGCCATCCTCACCCCGCTCACCGGCGACCTCGCCGCCGCCACCGGCCTTGCCACCCCCGCCGTCCTGGCGGCGCAGGTGATGGGCTTCTCGACCGTCATCCTGCCCTATCAGGCCCCGCCGCTGATGATGGCGATCCTGATCGGCGGGCTGCCGATCCGCGATGTGGCGAAGCTCTGCCTGCTGACCGCGATCGTCACCATTCTGGTGCTCTGGCCTTTGCAGGTGCTGTGGCTGCGGGTGATCGGGGTGATCTGACCGGCGCCGTCAGCCGCCGGCCAGCGCATAGACCCTGAGCCGGTGCCCGTCGGGGTCGAGGCCCATAAAGCTGTAGCCGAAGCCCTGCTTCATCGGCGCCGCGGCGATGGTGACGCCGCGGGCCTGCCAGTCGGCGAAGGCGGCATCCACCGCGGCATCATCGGCCATGCGGATGCCGAGTTCGGATGCCCCCGGCGCCGCCGACGGCGCCGGCGCAACCACGGATTGTGCCCACAGACCAAGCATCATGCCGCCCTCCAGCGCGAACAGGGCGAAGGCCGGGGACACATCCACCGGGCGGGTGTCGAAGAGATCGGCATAGAAGGTGGCACTGGCCGCCGGGTCGGCGACATAGAGCAGCGCATAGCTCGGATGGGTCATCGTTTCCGCTCCCGTTCGGGCAGCCCCCGATGAGCCGCCCTGACGGGATCATGCGCCCTGGCTGCTGACAGGGTCTGTCAACAGCCGGGGATGTGCGGCGTCGCCCCTGCGGCATGTCATCCTTTGACGCAGACCACCTGCCGCAGGGTGTGGACCACCTCGACCAGATCGGCTTGGGCGGCCATCACCGCGTCGATGTCCTTGTAGGCTTTGGGCGTCTCGTCGAGCACGCCCGCATCCTTGCGGCATTCGACCCCGGCGGTGTCGCGCAGATGATCGTCGAGGGTGAAGCGGCGATGGGCTTCGGTGCGCGAGACCACCCGCCCGGCGCCGTGGGAGCAGGAGCAGAAGCTTTCGGGGTTGCCCTTGCCGCGCACGATGAAGGATTTCGCCCCCATGGAACCCGGGATGATGCCGGGCAGGCCCGCGGCCGCACGCACCGCCCCCTTGCGGGTGACCCAGACCTCGCGGCCGTAATGCCACTCACGCGCCACATAATTGTGGTGGCAGTTCACCGCCTCCAACGCCGCATCAAAGGGCCGCCTGATCACCTGCCGAAGGGCGGCGACCGCATGGTCCATCATCACCCGGCGATTGGTCAGGGCGAAATGCTGCGCCCATTCCACCGCCATCACGTAATCGTCGAAATGCGCCGTGCCCTCGGGCAGATAAGCCAGATCCGCATCGGGCAGATCCAGGTGGTAGCGGCGCATATCCTCTTTGGCGAGCTCGATGAACCGGGTGCCGATCATGTTGCCGATCCCGCGCGAGCCGGAATGGAGCATGATCCAGACCCCGCCCACCTCGTCCAGGCAGACTTCCAGGAAGTGATTGCCGGTGCCGAGCGTGCCCAGATGGACAATGGCATTGCCCTTGACCAGGGCAGGATGCCGGGCGATCAGCGCCCGATAGCCGGCATCGAGGCCGGCCCAGGCTTCCGTCACCGCCGGGGGCAGATCGTCGCCCCACGCCCCGACATCCCGCTTCTTCCGCCCGACCGTGCGGCCATGGGGCACGGCGGCTTCGAGCGCCGAGCGGATGCCCGCCAGGCTGTCGGGCAGATCATCGGCGGTGAGCGAGGTGCGCACCGCCATCATGCCGCAGCCGATATCGACCCCGACCGCGGCCGGGATGATCGCGCCCACGGTCGGA
The DNA here is from genome assembly GCF_039634785.1 of Tistrella mobilis. NCBI lineage: Bacteria > Pseudomonadati > Pseudomonadota > Alphaproteobacteria > Geminicoccales > Geminicoccaceae > Tistrella > Tistrella mobilis. The sequence goes on from NZ_JBBIAB010000003.1 coordinate 263,404, forward strand.
ATCACCGAGCCGATGGTGGCGCCCTTGCCCAGATGGACATCGGGCATCACCGCCAGCCATTTGTGGATGAAGGGCATCGAGGCGGTGTTAAGCAGCTGCCGCATCGACAATTCATCGACCGGCACGCCGCGGGTCCACATCTTGACCGGTGCGGCCGGCCGGTCGCGGGCGGGTTCGTAGCGATGCGCCAGAAGATCGAAAGCCATCGGAGGTGGTCCTCAACTGCGAAAGGTGGCGTGGCGCTCTTTGCGAGGCGCGTGCCAGACCGGCCCTGCGCGAGGGAAATCCACCCAAGCCCTTGCTTTGTAACGGCCTGATGGCCAGAGGTCGCACCGGCTGGGCAGAGGCATCCCGGCCGGATATGATCCTGTCATCTCGGAAGTTATACGTCAGGATAAGACCATGTCGAAGCGCCGGGTCGTGATCGGGTTCGTGGGCACCACGCTGGATGTGGCGGCCGGCCCGCATCGCTGGAAGGCCTGGCGGCCGACAATCTCGCTGATCCAGCAGCCGGGGATCGGCATCGACCGGCTGCATCTTCTGCACGGGGCCGGTGCCCGCAAACTGGTGGCGCGGCTTGTCGATGATATCCACCTGATCGCGCCCCGGGTGGAGGTGCGCCCCGAAGAGGTCACGATCCGCGATCCCTGGGATTTCGAAGAGGTCTATGGCCTGCTGCATGATTTCGCGCGCAGCTTTCCCTTCGACACCGAGGCCGAGGACTATCTGATCCACATGACGACCGGCACCCATGTGATGCAGATCTGCTGGTTCCTGCTGGTGGAAGCGCGCTACATCCCGGCACGGCTGATCCAGGTGTCGCCGCCGCCGGCCAGGGAACGGCCGGGCGGTTTCGGCAGCCACACCATCATCGACATCGATCTGGCGCGCTATGACCGCATCGCCGGCCGCTTCGGGCAGGAACGGCGCGAGCGTACCTCGTTCCTGAAAGCCGGGATCGACACCCGCAATCCCGGCTTCAACCGGCTGATCGAGCGCATCGAACGGGTGGCCCTGCATTCGACCGCGCCGATCCTGCTGACCGGCCCGACCGGCGCCGGCAAGACCGCCCTCGCCCGCCGGATCTTCGACCTGAAGAAGCAGCGCCGACAGGTCGATGGCGCCTTCGTCGAGGTCAACTGCGCCACCCTGCGCGGTGACGGCGCCATGTCGGCCCTGTTCGGCCATGTCCGCGGCGCCTTCACGGGGGCGGTGGCCGAACGGGCCGGGCTGTTGCGCGCGGCCGATGGCGGGCTGCTGTTTCTGGACGAGATCGGCGAACTGGGGCTGGACGAACAGGCGATGATCCTGCGCGCGATCGAAGAGGGCCGATTTCTGCCGGTGGGTGCCGATCGCGACGCAGCGAGCCGGTTTCAGCTGATCGCCGGCACCAATCGCGACCTCGGCACCGCCGTGGCGGACGGCCGGTTCCGCGAGGATCTGCTTGCCCGCATCGACCTCTGGAGCTTCGACCTGCCGGGGCTTGCCCGCCGGCCCGAAGACATCGACCCCAATCTCGACGAGGAATTACGCCGTCATGGTGTCCGGGAAGGCCGCCAGGTCTCGTTCAGTCGCGAGGCCCGGCAGCGCTTCCTGGCCTTCGCCACCGGCCCAGGCGGGCTGTGGCCGGGGAATTTCCGCGACCTCGGCGCCGCAGTCACCCGGATGGCAACCCTCGCCCCCGGCGGGCGGATCACCGAAGAGGTGGTGGCGGAAGAGATCGAGCGGCTGGAACGGGCCTGGCAGCGAAGGACTGCTTCGGCCCGGGAGGACCCGCTGCCCGGCCTGTTGGGCGAGACACGGCTGGCGGAGATCGACCCGTTTGACCGGGTCCAGCTGGCCGAGGTCGTGCGTGTCTGCCGCAGCACACCCAGCCTGAGCGCCGCCGGGCGGGCCCTGTTCGCAGCCTCGCGTGCCCGGAAAGCCGCGCCAAACGACGCCGACCGGCTGCGCAAATATCTGGCCCGGTTCGGGCTTGACTGGTCGATGATCAAGGCCAGCCCTGACTGACGGACATGTCCGGTCTCGCCCATCACGGCTGCTGATGGCATTCTGGTGGGCTTTATACCGCAGATGGATGGAGGGCCTGGTGACGATGCTCCGTCGGATCGATCCGGGCATGGACTCCGAGGTGGTGGCCCGGATCGACCGCCGCCTCGACGACCTCGAAGCCGCAGAGGACATGACCATCCTGCTGGCCGTTGAAAGCGGCAGCCGGGCCTGGGGCTTTCCCTCACCCGACAGCGATTATGACTGCCGGTTCGTCTATCTGCGTCACACGGATCGTTATCTCTCGCCCTGGCCGCCGCGCGATGTGATCGAGACCCCGGTCGAGGGCGTGTTCGACGTCAATGGCTGGGATCTGGCCAAGGCGCTGAAGCTGATGCTGAAGGGTAATGCCGTGATCCTGGAATGGCTGCGCTCCCCCATCGTCTATCGGGGAGATCAGGCCTTCCGGCAAGGCTTGCTCGACTTTGCCATGCGTCATGCCGATCGCGAACTGATCGCCCGCCATTATCTGCATCTGGGTGAACGCCAACGCATGACGTATTTCGGCGACGGGCAGTCCGTCCCACAGAAGAAGATCTTCTATGCGCTGCGGCCTGCGGCCGCCCTCAGATGGCTGCGGCTGCATCCGGACGCAGGCATTCCACCGATGCATTTCCCGACGCTGATGGCGGAATGCGAGCCGCCTGCGGCCGTCGCGGCAATCGCCGAGGCACTGATGGCCCGTAAGGCGCGGACCCGAGAACTCGGCACCGAGCCGCTCGACCCGGTTCTGGCCACTTTCATCGACGACACCTTCGCCGAGGCCCGGGCGATCTTCATGACCGGCCGGGTACATCTGGGCGAGGCGGCGCGCGCCGAGGCGGAGACTTTCTTCCGCGACACCATCCGACGCCGCGACGCCCGCCGCTGATCAGGCCGCGTCGGTCGCGCGGTCGAGGCCGAGCAGGCTGGCGATGTCGCAGCGCGGGCGGGTGAGGTCGGCCAGGGTGTAGCGGTCCATATGGGCATAGAAGGCTTCGGCCGCTTCGGCCAGCGCGCCGCGCAGCACGCAGGCGGGCAGGATGCGGCAATTGCCGTGGGTGTCGAAGCATTCGAGCAGGGCGCTGTCGCGCTCGGTTTCACGCAGGACCGCGCCGATGCGGATGTCTTCGGGCGCCTGCCCCAGGCGCAGTCCGCCGCCCTTGCCACGCACGGTTTCCAGATAGCCGAGCCGGCCCAGCTGGTGGACCACCTTCATCAGATGGTTGCGGGAAATGTCGTAGGCCTCGGCAATCTGGCCGATGGTGACCAGCCGGTCGGGGGCCACCGCCACGAAGATCAGGCTGCGCAGGGCATAGTCGGAAAAGGTGGTCAGGCGCATCGGCGTGCTCCGGTGGCGGCGGTGCCGGCCCCTCGGGAGCCGCTTTCTAAGATATATCCCGAATGCGTCTATATGCCAGGGGCATCCGGCCCGGGGCGCCTCCCCCGGACAATAAGACGCGGCGGCCGGTTGCCCGGCCGCCGCGCCTGTCGTCAGGTCTGTATCCCGAAGGATCGATCAGAGCTTGGGCTCGACGATCTCGCGGGTCTCGACGGTGCCGTTCTTGAACTCGTAGATCGCGAAGGTGCCGGACACGTCGCCGGCGGCATCGAAATCGAGCGAGCCGGAAGCGCCGACATAGTCGATGTCCTTGCCTTCCTTGATCAGCTTCACCGCCTTTTCCCACTCACCCGGCAGGATCTTCTCGCCGGGGGCGTTGGCGACCTCGCGGAGCGCATCGCGGATCTTGGTGCCGTCGGTGGAGCCGGCCTTCTCCATGGCCAGCGCCAGGACATAGACCGCGTCATAGGTGGTGTCGATATAGGGCTTGGGCGGCAGCTGCTTGAACTTCGCCTCGTAGGCGGTGCGGAACTTCGCCGCCGCCGGGCTGTCGGCCACGGCTTCCGGCGCGATGCCGACCGTGTCCTTCAGGTATTCCTCGCCGATCGCCTGCGACATTTCGGGCGCCTTCAGGCCGTCGGAGAAGACGAACTTGGTGAACAGCCCCTCTTCCAGCGCCTGACGGACCACGGTGGTGCCGTTCTCAGGGTAGGCGATCAGGACCAGCGCCTCGGCACCGTCCTTGGCGGCATTGGTCAGCTCACCACGATAGGAGGCGCTGCCCGGCTCGAAGGCGAGCGAGGCCGCAACCTTGCCGCCGCCCTTTTCGAAGGTCTTGGCGAATTCTTCCGCCAGGCCCTGGCCGTAGTCGTTGTTGATGTACATCACCGACACGGTCTTGTAGCCCTCGTTCGCGGCGAGCTGGCCCATCACCGTGCCCTGCAGCGCATCCGACGGCACCGAGCGGAACAGGAAGTCCTTGTCGTCGAGCGAGGTGATCACCGGCGAGGTCGAAGCCGGCGAGATCTGCGGCACCATGCGTGCCGCCGAGACCGTGGTGGCGACCGGGATGGTCACGCCCGACGAGAGCGCGCCGACCATCGCGTTGACACCCGCCACCGAGACCAGACGCTGCGCCGCGTCCACGCCCGCCTGGGCGTTGGTCTGGGTGTCGGCCACTTCCAGGGCCAGCTTGCCGCCCAGCACGCCGCCCTGCGCGTTGATCTCTTCCATCGCAAGCTCGGAGCCGGTCACCGAGGCCACGCCATAGGCCTGAAGGTCGCCGGTCAGCGGCATCAGAGCACCGATCTTCGCTCCGGCGGCCCAGGCCGGCGCCGCAGCGACGATCATCGAGGCGACAACGGCCGCAGTGGCGGTCCGGATCGGATTGAGCTTCATCGCTTCCCCATCTTTTTCTGGTTGCGATCCAACATCATGCGTCGACGACCCGGGTGCCGCGGCGTCCGGCGGGGGCCTTGGGCGGTCACCTTCGGCAACCGGCCGGCCCGGATCCGACCACCGCGAGCCGTCGTTCCGGAGCAGGAAAGCCCTGCGCCATCTCTCCCGCGCGGGCCGCCTGTCCCGGCCTCCCCGGGCTCGGGCTGGGGCCATTATGCACGGCTGAGCGCGGAACCAGAAGCGGGGAAACTCGCCTTACGCCTGATAGGAAAGCCATGCAGATCGCGCACGGGTCTGGTGCCATGCAGAAGCTGCATTGTTGCAGTGCGAAATGGACCCCTCCCGAAACCGATCGATCAGGCGTATCTCTAGCTCATCGAAACGACACGATGCGCCGCCGCAGCTCAGGCGCCCCGACCGAGCCCCCCAAGCACGCAGCCCTGAAAGACCTTCAGGATGCGACCGGTCGAGCGGCCCGGCAGCGAAGACGGCGCAGCCCCTAGGAGACCTGTCATGACCGCCTTCATCCCTGGCGTCATCTCGCTGAAGAACGTTGTTGCCCGGATGATCCGGTGGCGCCTGGAGCGTCGGACCTATGCCGAGCTGAAGTCCCTCGACGACCGCATGCTGGCCGATATCGGCATCTCGCGCGGCGAGATCCGCTCGGTCGCGACCCATGGTCGCCAGGGTCACGAGGTTGCCGGCTACGGCGTGTGATCCAGCGAGCCCGGCTGTGGATATAGCCGGAGATCGCGCCTGAAACAAGCTTCGCATCTGGAACCGTCCTCCCCCGGATCCCGATGCGATAACTGAAGCGTTTCCCCCGCTTCAGCCTGCCCGGGCCGCTGCCGCCCTCCCTCGGCAACCGGCCCGACCCCAGCCCGGCGTCTGCTGCGCCTCCGCCTGCCCTCCCTCAGGCCCGAGTGCTGCGCGACGCCGACGGGACCGGTCGTTCCCCACTTGCGACCTGCCCCGCGATGCCTTGACGACGGTCCGGCCGCCCTCCCTCGGCCCCACCGTCCGCCCCTCTCCCCAAGGGGCCGCATCGCCGGGCCGCAAGACGGACCGGTCACCGCATCACGGCCCCGACGCTTCCCCCGTCGGGGCCGTTTTTTTTGCCCGCCCTTCCCCTCCTCTCCTCGCTTTCCGCATCCCTGCCGATGGAACCCGATCGCCGCCCCTGAGGTTGGCATGTCACGGGATCCGTGTCGTTCCTGCGGCCGGCCCGTTGAGTGCACTTCAGGGATGGAGAGGGACGTGTCGCGCCCGACGGACATCTCGCGCCGGGATTTTCTGCGCGCCGCCGCCGCTGCGGGGGTGACCGCATCGGTCATGCCGCTGGGCCAGGCCCTGGGGGCGATGATCCCCGAACGCAGCACCCGCCCGCCCGACTGGCTGGACGAGTCGGGGCGCATCCGCTTTCGCCATGACGGCATCCGCAAGGTGACCGGCGACAAGGTGTTCGCGGTCGACATCCGCGCCCGGGACATGCCCGGCTGGCCCAAGACCCAGGCCCATGCCTTCCTGCTGCGCGCAACCCAGGCCGACCGGGTGTTCGAGGGTGTCGACCTGTCGATGCTGCCGCCCGAACTTGCGCCCGACCGGCTGGTCACCGCGACCGAGCTTGCGGCCGACGGCGTGGCCATGCCCGAACCCGATTTCTATGGCGACCTGCTGCTCAGATCCGGAGAGATACCGCCTCTGCTGGGCCAGCCGGTGGCGCTGCTGATCTATCACGACTATCCGCGCTTCCGCCGGGCGAAGCAGCTGCTGCAGTTCAACCAGGATGCCATCCGCTATGGCCGGGAGACGGGGGTGCAGGCCCGACCGCCCTATGGTCGCGCGCGCTTCGTGCGCATCGGCGGGGCCACCCCCTTCGCCCCCGACATCTATTCCCCCATGACCGGCACGGTGCTGCGCCCGCCCGCCGACAGCAACGACTGGCCGGCGGCCGATGCAGAGGGGGATGCGGCGGCGCGCGCCATGCATGCCGCAGAAGAGATCGCCCGCAGCCTGGAGAGCGCCGACCACGATCTTGCGGTCTTCCGGCGGGAATATCATTCGCCCTATGTCGACCCGGCGGCGCTGGAACCCGACAACGGCAATGCCTGGTACGACCCGGCCGCGGGGCGCCTGCATCTGGTGACCGGCACCCAGTCGCCCTATACCAACGCCACCCATGTGATCGCCATGGTCCGGGCCAGCCGGTTCCGGCTGGACGAACTGCGCTTCAATGCCGGCTACACCGTCGGCTACGGCCAGAAGGAACATCATTCCCTGCCCTATTACGCGGCCATGGCCGCGCTTTACGCCGATGGCCGGCCGGTGCGGCTGGCGCTGAACCGGTGGGAGCATTTCCAGACCGCGATCAAGCGCCACCCCTTCCGGATCGATGCGGCGATCGCGGTCGACCGCCGGACGGGGCAGTTCCATACGCTGCGCATGGATCTGCTGGGCGATGGCGGCGGGCGGATGAATTTCAGCCCCTCGGTGGGCGAGGTCGCGGCAAGTGCGGCGCAGTCGATCTACTATTTTCCGCAAAGCGACCTGTCGGTGCGGGTGGAGGCGTCGCGCGCCCCGACCGCCGGGTCGATGCGCGGCTATGGCACGCTGCAATCGATGAGCGCGACCGAGATGCTGGTCGACGAGATCGCAGACGAGCTGGGGCTGGACGCCATCGAACTGCGCCGGCGCAACCTGCTGACCGCGGGCATGAAGAACACCCAGGGCGCCGTGCCGGCCGGGCTGCTCAGGGCAGGCGAACTGCTGGAGGCCGCCGCCCGCCACCCGCTCTGGACCGAACGGCACGAGCGCAAGCGGCTGCACGACCAGGACCATCCCGGTCATCACTACGGGGTGGGCTTCGCCGCGGTGCAGAAGGATTACGGCACCGGCGCCGAGGCGGCGATCGCCCGGGTGGCGCTGGGCGCCGACGGCCATATCCATCTTCGCCATGTCTGCAACGAGATCGGCAACGGGTCGACCTCGTCGCAGATGCTGGTGGTGGCGGACTGGCTGGGCCGGCCGGCCCATGATGCCGAATTTGCGGTGACCGACTGGCCGGAACTGCCGCTTACCTCGAATGACGAGCCCTATACCATGTCGCAGGCGGCGCAGGATCAGGCGGCGCGCGATCCCCATTGGGTACCGCGGATCACCTCGCCGCGCAGCGCCTCCAACTCGGCCTATTACCTGTCGCATGCAACGCGGGAGGCGGCGCGGATCCTGTTCGAACGCGGGCTGTGGCCGGCGGCGCTGTCGATCTGGCGCGAGGGCATCGGCGGCGGCCAGGCGGCCCCGCTCGCGATCCGGCGCGAGGAGGCGGTCTGGCGCGACGGGTTGCTGGTCGCGGCCTCGCTGGAGCCGCTGCCGCTGGCCAGGCTGGCGGCCCGCGCCCATCAGATGGGGCTGGTGACCGGCGTCGTGGTCCATACCTTCAACCGCTGGTCCTGGACCGAGGCGGAGTTCGAGCTGGAGGACGGCACCCACCGCTGGCCGATCGATGCGCTGGCGCTACGCCGGGGCGATGGCGGCTATGACTTCCAGCCCCGCCGGCGGGTCTTCTACCCGCCCGTCCAGCGCAACAATGCCGCCGTGGTCTATTACGCGCCGGTCGCAACCCTGGTCGAGCTGTCGGTGAACGGGGGTTCGGGCGAGGTCCGGCTGCTGTCGCACCACTCGTGGATGGAATGCGGCAACATGATCGTGCCCGAGCTGGTCTCGGGCCAGCTGCAGGGCGGCATCGCCATGGGCATCGGCCATGCCCTGTTCGAGGAATTGCCGCTGTATGAGGACGGGCCGGGCAACGGTACCTGGAACTTCAACCGCTACCGCCTGCCACGTGCATCGGATGTCGCGGTCTGGTCGCAGACCGGCCAGGTGCTGCCGCCGCTTTCGCCCACCGATCCGCCCAAGGGCATCGCCGAGGTGACCATGATCCCGATCGTGGCGGCGCTCGCCAACGGCATCGCCCATGCGATCGGCCACCGCTTCCGCGACCTGCCGATCCGCCCCGAAAAGATCAGGGAGGTGCTGCTGTGATCCCCGCCACCAGATCGGTGCGGCTGACCGTCAACGGCCGGGATACCGGCCCGGTCGAGGTGCCCGAAGACCTGATGCTGCTTGAATTCCTGCAGGAATATCTGAACCTGACCGGCACGCGCTATGGCTGTGGTCAAGGGGTCTGCCGTGCCTGCACCGTGATCCTGGACCGCCCCGACGGCCGGTCGCGGGCGGTGCCCAGCTGCGTGACCGGCGTCGCCCATCTGGATGGGGCGCGGGTCCGCACCGTCGAAGGCCATGCCAGGCGGAACGAGGATGGCAGCCTGGCGCTTTCCGCCATCCAGCAGGCCTATCTGACCCATTTCTCCTTCCAGTGCAGCTATTGCACCCCGGGTTTCGTCAACGGCGCGACCGTGCTGATCGAACGCCTGGCCCGCGAGCCGGTGCCGCGCCGGGATGTGGAGCGCGTGGTGCTGGAAGGCATGGACCGGCATATCTGCCGCTGCACCGGTTATGTCCGCTATCTGGCCGCGGTGCGCGACGTGATCCTGTCGACGCCGGGTCTGACCACCGACCGGCCGGCGAGCAAACGGGATGACGGATCATGAGGCGGCGGCTGATTCTGGGGGCGCTTGCCCTGGTCGTTGTCGTGGTCGTAGCAGTGGTGGCGGTGCCGCTGCTGACCGGCGCCGGGCCGATCCCACCTGCGACGGTGGACCTGGCCCGGCTGGATGCGGGCCAGCGCACCCGGCTGGTGGAAAGAGGCCGCTACATCGCCCGTGCCGCCGACTGCGCCGCCTGCCATGTGGCCGAGGATGGCCGCGCCTATGCCGGCGGGCTGCCGATGGAAACCCCGGTCGGCACGATCTACGGCACCAATATCACGCCCTCGCACGATCACGGCATCGGCGGCTGGAGCGCGGACGATCTCTATCGGGCGCTGGTCTACGGCATTCTCCCCGATGGCGGCCGGCTGTATCCGGCCATGCCCTATACGTCCTATCACGCCATGACCCGGGCGGATGTGGATGCGCTCTCGGCCTATCTCGCCAGCCTGCCGGCGGTGGAGAAGCCGAACCGGCCGCCGGATCTGGCCTTCCCCTTCAACATCCGGCCGGCGATCGCCTTCTGGAACCTGGTCTTCCGGCCCGAGCCGGGTGATCTGCCCCCGCCTGCAGGCAGTGCCGCGCCGGCCGGCGATCACGCCCGCGGCCGCTATCTGGTCGAGGTGCTGGGCCATTGCGGCGAATGCCATACCCCCCGCAACCTGGCTTATGCGATGGAAGACGACCGGCATCTTCAGGGCGAGGTGATCGAAGGTGCGCTCGCCCCCGACATCACCCCGGCCGGCCTCTCGGCCCGCGGCTGGACGGCGGAAGATCTGACCGGTTTCCTGTCGACCGGCCTTTCGCCCCAGGGGACGATGACTTTCCGGATGTATCCGGTGCTCCACCATTCCACCCGCTATCTGACGGCAGAGGATGTGGGGGCGATCGCCGCCTATCTGACCGAGGGGGCCCCGCCCCCGACACGGCCCGAACCGGTCACGACCGGCCATACGCAGAACCCCGGCCACGACATCTATCTGGGCTTCTGCGCCGGCTGCCACGGGGCCGATGGCGAAGGCCACCCCGCCGCCTCGCCGCCGCTTGCCAGCAACACCACCGCCATGCTGCAGGACCCGCGCAATCTGGTGAAGGTGATCCGCGACGGCATTCCGGCCCGCCCGCTCGCCGGCACCGGCCGGATGCAGGAAATGCCGGCCTTCGGCGACCTGCTCGACGACGGCGAGATGGCGGCGCTGGTCAACTATCTGCGCCGCCGCTGGGGCGGACAGCCCGGCGACGTCACCGCAGAGCGGGTGGCGGAGGTGGGGCCGCGCTGAGCGGCCCTGCCTCAGGCTCCATCCGTCTCAGGCATAAAGCCCTTCGATGACATCCGTGTACTTCCTGTACACATTGCTGCGCCGGATCTTCATGGTCGCCGTCACTTCGTCGTCGTCATGGTCCAGTTCCTTGGTCAGCAGATGGAAGCGACGGATCTGCGACACCGGGGCGAGGCCGGCATTGGCGCGGGCGATTTCGGCCTCGATCAGGGCCCGGACCTTGGGGTTTTCGGCTAGCGAGCGGAAGGTGGTATAGGCGATGCCCTGCTCTTCCGCCCAGCGCGCGACGGTGTCGTAATCGATCTGGATCAGGGCGGCGACGTATTTGCGCCGGTCGCCGATCACCACGCATTCCTTGACATAGGGGCTGGATTTGGCAGCGTTCTCGATCTCGGTCGGCGACAGATTCTTGCCGCCGGCGGTGATCATGATGTCCTTGATCCGGTCGACGATGCGGATATGGCCGTCGACCTCTTCCCCGACATCGCCGGTGTGCAGCCAGCCGTCGCGGATGGTGTCGCGGGTCGCGGCCTCGTTCTTGTAATAGCCGGCAAAGACCGAGCCGCCCCGCACCAGGATTTCGCCGGTGGCGGGGTCGAGCTTTACCTCCACCCCCTCGACGGCGGTGCCGACCATGCCAGGGCGCGCATCCTCGGGCGCCTGACCGATGGCCACGCCCGAGGTCTCGGTCTGGCCATAGGCCTCGACCAGCGGCACGCCGATGGTGCGGAAGAAGCGCAGGATCTCAGGCGAGATCGGGGCCGCGCCGGTGATGGCGACATGCGCCCGGCGCAGGCCGATGAAGTTCTGCAGCGCCCGGAACACCAGCAGATACCAGAGCCCGAAGCGCAGCCGCTGGGCCATCGTCCAGTCGCGGCGCGGCTTCCAGGCAAGCGGCGTGCAATCGCGGACCGCCCGGTCGAACAGCGCCTTCCGCCAGCCGCCGGTCTCGGCCATCTTGATATGGATCGCGGCGTGCAGCTTTTCCCAGATCCGCGGCACGCCCATGAAGAAGCTGGGCGCCACCTCGCGCAGATCCGACTGCACCGTGCGCAGGCTTTCGCCGAACGAGATCCGGCTGCCCAGATAGAGCGGTGCGAAATTGGTCATCGCCTGTTCGGCGACATGGCAGAGCGGCAGATAGCTGAGGCTGGAGGCCTCGCCGTCCAGATGCAGCCGCGCGACCAGCCCGGGCACGACATGGGTGATGTTGCGATAGGTGATCACGGCACCTTTGGGCTTTCCGGTCGAGCCCGAGGTGTAGATCATGAGCGCGGTGTCATCGAGCGTCTGGGCATCGAGCAGCGCATCGGCCCGGCCGGGATCGGCGGCATGGTGTTCGGCGCCCAGCCGTTCCACCTCGTCGAAGGGGATCAGGTCGGGCTCGTCATAGCCGCGCAGGCCGCGCATGTCGACGACCACGATCCGGCGCAGTCGCGGCAGCTCCGCCCGCCGTTCCAGCACCTTGTCGGCCTGTTCCTGATCTTCGACCACCACCACGTCGACATCGGCATGGGCGAGCACATAGGCCACCTCCCCCGCCGGGCTGGTCGGATAGACGCCGACGGTGACCGCACCGATGATGCCGGTGCCCAGCTGGGCGATCACCCATTCGGCGCGGTTTTCGGACAGCACGCCGACATGGCCGCCGGCGCCCACCCCCAGCACCTCCAGCCCCAGGCCGAAGGCGCGGGCGCGCGCGAAATAGCCGGCCCAGGTGATCGGCTGCCAGATGCCGTAATCCTTCTGGCGGATCGCGAGCCGGTCGCCCTGCCGGCGGGCATGCTCGCGCAGCATCTGGGGCATGGTCAGGGTCGGAATCGCCATGGTCATGACAGCCACCGCTTGCGCCGCTTGTAATGCTTGATGTCGCGGAAGGACCGGCCGCCGCCATCCTCGCCGCCATGGCCCAGATAGAATTCCTGCACGTCCTGATTGGCGGCAAGCTGGGCCGGCGTACCGTCGATCACCACCCGGCCGCTTTCCATGATGTAGGCATAATCCGCCACCGCCAGCGCGATGGCGGCATTCTGTTCCACCAGCAGCACCGCGGCCCCGCGCTCGCGGTTGATGCGCAGCACGATCGAGAAGATCTCTTCCACCACCATGGGGGCGAGGCCCAGCGACGGCTCGTCGAGCATGATCAGCTGCGGCTCCGCCACCAGCGCCCGGCCGATGGCCAGCATCTGCTGCTCCCCGCCCGACAGATAGCCGGCCAGCCCCTTGCGCCGCTCTTTCAGCCGCGGGAAATAGCCGTAGACCATGGCCAGCGCGTCGTCGGTGGACCCGACACTGCCGGCGCTGCGGGCATAGGTCGCGGCGATCAGGTTCTCTTCGACCGTCAGATCCTCGAAGACCCGGCGGCCTTCCATCACATGGAACAGCCCGTCATGGACCAGCCGGTCGGGTTCCCGCCCCCAGGCCTCGCGGCCGCGGAAGCGGACATGGCCGGCGGTCAGCCCGCCATTCTCCAGCCGGATCAGGCCGGACACGGTCTTGAGCGTGGTGGATTTGCCGGCGCCATTGGCGCCGAGCAGGGCCACGATCGCGCCGGGGGCGACGCGGATCGACAGCCCGCGCAGCACCTGCACCGTGTGATTGTAGACGACCTCTATGTTCTCGATATCGAGCAGAGGATCGGGAGAGGCTGACGTCATCGGCAGGGCCCCGGTGGCTGTGGCCGGCCCGGACACCTGTCCCGGGCCGGCCGTCGGTCGGACGAGGTCAGGTGAGCGCGATCCAGTCGGAGGCCGGCACGTAGCGCTTCTCCGAGAACTTGACCTGGTAGATGCGGCCCACCGGCACCGAATGGGTCTTCATCGAAATCGGCAGGCCGATGATGCCGCCGGTGTCCCAGTTCTCGATGCTTTCCAGCGCCGCCTTCATGTTTTTGGCGGTCATCTCCTGGCCGCCCTCAATCACCCGCCGGGCGATTTCGGCGAAGAGCATACCGGTGAACCAGCTGGCGACATAGGGGACGGGGCGATAGGTCACGTCCGGCGCATGCTGCTTCGTCCAGGCCCGCATGGCCTCGAAATTGGCGCCGCTGGCGTCACTGTCGTAATAGTTGTAGGGCATCACGCCCATGAAGCCGTCGGAGGGCTCGCCCACCTGATCGATCAGCAGCTTGTCCATGGTGTAATAGGTGCCCATGAACTTCGTCTTCAGGCCCATCTGCTTCATCTGAACGATGAATTCGTTGATCGGCGACAGCACATAGCCGTGGAAGATCACATAGTCGGGGCGCGAGCGGCGCAGCTTCAGCACCTCGGCCGAGACGTCGACGCTGCCGGGTTTGGTCACGATCTCGTCGACCAGCTCGATGCCCAGCGCCTTGGCGCGCGCCTTAGCCGAGGCGATCGGGTCGCGGCCGAATTCGGTGTCGCTGTAGACCAGCGCCAGCTTGGGCGCCGAGCCGCCCGAGGCCTCGTTCTTGATGTATTGCAGCAGGATGCCGACCTGCTCGGCATAGCTGGGGCCGGCGATGAAGTGATAGGGGTAGCGGCCGGGATCGGCCAGTTCCGAAGCGAAGCTCGCCCCCGACATCACCGTCGTGCCCAGCTGAACCAGTTCCGAGGCGATCGCCTTTTCGAAGCCGGTGCTGTCGCCGAAATAGAAGGGCGGCTTGTGGGCGGCGGTGATCTTCTTGAAGGCCGCCACCGACACGTCGACCTTGTAGCCGGTGTCTTCCATCACATAGCGCAGCTGGCGCCCGGCGACGCCGCCATTGGCGTTCTTCCATTCGACGAAATCGTTCAGCCCCTGATGGCCGGCGATCCCGGCAAAGGCGAAGACGCCGGTCATCGGCAGCGAGCCGCCGATCACGATGTCGTCGGCGGCAAGCGCGCTCCGCGGATCGAGCCCGGATTTGAGCGCAAGGCCGAGGGCCGCGGCACCGCCGCCATATTTCAGGAGATCGCGGCGCGAGAGGCCGCGCATGGTGCTGGACATGGGTGTCTCCTCCCTGAAAGGACGCCTGCCGCCGGTTCTGGCCGGCGGTCGTTGACGATCGGGCAGGCCCCGGGCACCGGTCAGGTGCGGAAGGGCCAGAGGTGGAAGAACCGCCGGAGCCTGCGCCACATCTCGGCCAGGCCATGGGGTTCGAAGATCAGGAACAGAACGATCAGCAGGCCGAAGACCACCTCGCGCATCGGCGACAGCACGACCGGGGCCTGCGGATAGAAGGGGGTGACCATGGTGGTGACGAAGCGCAGGGCCTCGGGCACCAGGGTCATGAAGATCGCCCCCAGAATGCCGCCCAGGATCGAGCCCATCCCGCCGACGATGATCGCGGCCAGGAAGAAGATCGACATGGTGAGCGGGAAGCTTTCGGGCGTCACCACCCGGAAGAAATAGGCGAAGAGCCCACCGGCGACGCCCGCATAGAAAGAGCTGAGCGCGAAGGCGTAGAGCTTCCACCGCAACAGGTCGATGCCCAGCACTTCGGCCGAGATGTCGCGGTCGCGGATGGCGATGAAGGCGCGACCGACCCGGGTGCGGAACAGGTTGCGCGCGCCCATGCAGGCGATCACCGCCACCCCCATGATCAGCCAGTACATCGACCGGTCGTCGCCCAGCACCAGGCCGAAGAGGTCGGCCGGCGGCACCTGCAGCCCGCCGATACCGCCGGTGACCGGGTCCCAATGGGCGAAGACGAAATGGGCGATGACCGAGGCGGCGAGCGTCGCGATCGCGAGATAGAGCCCCTTGACCCTGAGCGAGGGCAGGCCGACCAGCACGCCGAAGGCGGCGGAGGCAAGCCCCGCCAGCGGCAGGGTCAGGATGAAGGGCACCCCCCAGCGGCTGGCGAGCACCGCGACCGTGTAGCCGCCGATCCCCATGAAGGCCGCCTGGCCGAGCGAGATCTGGCCGGTGAAGCCGGTCAGGATGTTGAGCCCGGTGGCGCTGATCACGTTGATCGCGACCAGACAGGCCAGATAGATGGTGTAGTCGTTGCCGATCAGGGGAAAGACCAGGATGGCGACGATCAGGGCCGCGAACCACGCCCGGCGCACGGGCGTGTCGAAGATCATCTCGTCGGCGATATAGCTGGTCTTGGCGTCACCGATACGCATCGCGATCCGGTCTCCGGTGCGGTGGTGGCGAAGGGAACGGGGACAGACACCCGGTCAGAGACGCTCGATCTCGCGGGTGCCGAACAGGCCGTAGGGGCGGACGATCAGGATCGCCGCCAGCAGAGAGAAGGTGGCGAGCTGGCGGTATTCGCCGCCGAGATAGGTGCCGGCGATGGTTTCGATCCAGCCCACGAACAGCCCGCCGATCAGCGCGCCCAGAATGCTGTCGAGCCCGCCCAGGATCACGATCACCAGGATCGACAGCCCGACCACGCCCATCTGCGGGCTGAGCCCGCCGCTGGCCGCGACCAGGATGCCCGAGATCGCGGCCGCGAAGGCCCCGGCCATCCAGGCGGCCGAGAACACCTTGGGCACGGCGATGCCCATCGAATAGGCCGCCGCCTGGTCGGACGCCGTGGCGCGGAGCGCCACGCCGCCGCGGGAGAAGCGGAAATAGAGCAGATAGACCACGATCACGCAGGCCGCGATCACGAAGGCCCAGCCCGATTTCGGCGCCACGAACATCTCGCCGATCATGATCGGCTCTCGCGGCAGGAAATCGGGCAGCAGCTGCGGGTCGGCGGTCCAGAGCATTTCGGCCAGGCCGATCAGCACGCTGGCGATGCCCACCGTCACCATCACCACCGAGATCGGGTTTTCGCCCAGCATCGGCCGGATCGCGACCCGCTCGATCACGCCGCCCAGAAGCGACCCGCCGATCACCGCCAGCGGCAGCGACACATACCAGGGCCAGTCCAGGATGCCGGCGAAGGTGAGGAACAGATAGGCCGAGAACATCATCATCTCGCCGACGGCGAAATTGATGACCCGCGTCGCCTTGTAGATGATCACGAAACCAAGGGCGATCAGGGCATAGAGCCCGCCGGTCGCCAGCCCTGCAAGGCTGACTTCGCCGAAGAACAGCCAATCCAACGGCCGCCTCCTTCCACATGCAGGATGCCAGGCAAGGGGGGATATCAGGTCAGACGGGTTGGTCCGGGGAGCGGGACGGTCGGCCGGTCAGGCCGCCGCCTGGCCCGCCTCCAGCCGTGCGCGCATCTGCCCGACATCGCCCGCCCCCAGATAGGCGCGGATGACCTCGGGGTCTTTCTGAACCTCGGCCGGCCGGCCGGCGGCGATGCGCTTGCCGAAATTCAGCACGGCGACATGATCGGAAATGTCCATCACCAGGCCCATATCGTGTTCGACCATGAGCACGGTGACGCCCCATTCCTCTTTCACGTCCAGAATGAAGCGGGCCATGTCCTCGCGCTCCTCGCGGTTCATGCCCGCCACCGGCTCGTCCAGCATCAGCACGGTCGGCCGCATGGCGAGCGCGCGCGCCAGCTCCACCCGCTTCTGGAGGCCATAGGGCAAGGCGCCGACCGGCAGGCCGCGGATATGGTCGATTTCCAAGAAATCGATGATCCGCTCTTCCACCTCCTGCCGCAGCCGCGCCTCTTCCGCCCGCGCCCGGCCCCGATAGATCAGGGCATCGACCAGCCCGGTCTTCAGATGGACATGCGCGCCGAGCTTGATGTTGTCGAGCACGGTCATGCCGCGGAACAGGGCGATGTTCTGGAAGGTGCGGGCAAGCCCCAGCGCGGCACGGGCCGGCGGCTTCAGGCGACTGACGTCGCGGCCGCGGAAGCGCACGGTACCGGTGTTCGGCTTGTAGAAGCCCGAGATGGCGTTGAACAGCGAGGTCTTGCCCGCGCCGTTGGGGCCGATCACGGTGGTGATCGACCCCTCCTCGACGGTGAGCGACACATCGGTCAGGGCAGCCACGCCGCCGAACTTCAGACCGACGCCCTCAACTTCGAGTATGGCCGTCATGTCGCGCCCGCCCGACGGCAGACGCGCGGATGCACCTCTCCCGTCTCCCCGGCACGGGCGCATCCGTGCCGTCGATGGTGACCGTTCACCGGTAATGTCTCCCTCCCTCGCGGGGCGGTCTTTATTATTTTAGAACCACTCCCGTCCCTTCAGGCTAGGAAACTGTCCGGTAGGTGTCAATCGACATTACCCGCGGGTAAGAAGATTTCCACGCTGTAAAAGCGACAGCCCGCGCCCCCGGAGGTCCAGGGGCGCGGGCTGGCCGCAAACGGATAGATTGCACCGGTGGAACCCGGCCGGATCGGCGCCGGTCAGACGGCGACGAAGCGCCAGATGCCGTCCTCACCGGTCTCGCGGCGGATGGCGTTGCGGTGGACCAGATTGTTGATATGGGCCAGCGCCTCGCCGGTGGCGAAGACCAGCTGCTGGGCATCGAGCTTGCGGTTGCCGAACAGCAGCGGGAACGTGTCGCGCACGGTGCAGGGCCCGGCGCGGCAGGCGGTCAGGATCGCGTCCAGCCGGTCGTGATGATGGGCGGCCAGCGCTTCGACCCGGTGATGCAGGCCATAAAACGGCGCGTCATGGGCCGGCAGCACCAGCGTGTCTTCAGGCAGTTCAAGGAATTGCGGCATGTCGGCCAGGAACATCGCCAGCGGGTCGCCGTCGGGTTCGGTCGGCCAGACCGCGACATTGGGGCTGATCCGGGGCAGAACCTGATCGCCCGAAATCAGCACCTTGCGCTTTTCGGAATAGAGCGAGACATGCTCCACGGCATGGCCGCGGCCGATCAGCACCTGCCATTCGTCGCCGCCGAAGGCGACCTTCGCCTCGCGGCTCATGCGCAGGAAGCTTTGCGGCAGTTCCGACACGCCCTTGCGATAGCCGCTGGTGCGGCCGTGGATGCCCTCGATCTCGTCGGTGGTCAGCCCCGCCTTGCGGTAATAGGAGAGCCTGGCGTCATGGGCGCCCGAGGCGACCTCAAACCACACCGCCCGCGCCATCAGCCATTCACCCAGCGAGGCATGGAAACGCGCGCCCTCCCAGCGGCGCACCATCCAGCCGGCCAGGCCCATATGGTCGGGATGGTAGTGGGTGACGACCACGTCGACCACCGGCCGGCCACCGAGCGTCGCCTCGAACACCTGCTCCCACAGATCGGTGGTCATGCGGGTGTTGATGCCGGTATCAACGACGGTCCAGCCCTCGGGCCCGTCGACCAGCCAGAGATTGATGTGGTTGAGCGCGAAGGGCAGCGGCATCCGGACCCAGAAGACGCCCGGGGCGACCTCCAGGCTCTGCCCCGGCTCCGGGCGCGTGGTCAGGGGATAGACGACCCCGGCGGCACGATCCATGTCTTGGCCTTTCCTTGCATCACCTCCCCCTCGTCAGACAGATCCGTCTTCTCAGATCCCGGCCCCCGCCTCTGCGGGCGTTCGGACCGTCGTCGTCTGCGGCACAGGCTTCCCCGCGGCTTCTGGGCGGCCGTCTTGGAAAACCGGGCCGCAACCGGGGCCTGGCGGTCGCCCGCCACGGCCCCGGTGCATGCGCATGTTCCTGGCGATCAGGCCGCGAACTGCTCGGGGCTGAGCGCCATGATCGAGGCCGAACCGGCCTTGACGGTGCGGGCAAGCCCGGCCGCGAGCGGCAGGACCTGCTCGGCATAGAAGCGGGCGGTGATCAGCTTCGCTTCCAGGAAGGCCGCATCATCGGCACCTTCCGAAAGACCGCGGATCGCGGCCGCGGCCGAGATCGCCATCATCCAGCCGCCGGCAACCGTGCCCATCAGCCGGGCATAGGCGGTGGCACCCGAGAGCACGGCCTGGGCATCGCTGCCGGCCCGGGCGATCAACCAGTCGGTGGCATCGTCGGCGGCAGCCACCGCCTCGGCCAGCGCGGCGGCGATGGTGGCGGCATCATCGCCCTCCACCGCCTTCAGCGCGTCGGCGGCAGCGCCCATCTCGGCGACCAGCGCCTTGATCGACTGGCCATTGTCCATCGACAGCTTGCGGCCGACCAGATCCATCGCCTGAATGCCGTTGGTGCCCTCGTAGATCAGGCAGATGCGGGCGTCGCGCAGATGCTGGGCGGCGCCGGTCTCTTCCACATAGCCCATGCCGCCATGGATCTGGACACCGGTCGAGGCCAGTTCGAAGCCCAGATCGGTCGACCAGCCCTTCACGATCGGGATCATCACCTCCACCCGGCGCTGGGCCTGGCGGCGGGCTTCCGCATCCTCGGTATGGCGGGCGCGGTCGATCATCGCGGCGGTATAAAGGCCGAGCGCACGGGCGGCTTCGGTCTGCGACTTCATCAACATCAGATTGCGGCGCACATCCGGATGCATGATCAGCGGTGCCGCACCCTCGGCGCCGGCGGCGCGGCCCTGGCGGCGCTCCTGCGCATAGGCGAGCGCCTGCTGATAGGCGCGCTCGGCGATCGCATAGCCCTGAATGCCGACATTCAGCCGGGCATTGTTCATCATGGTGAACATGTACTGCAGGCCGCGATTCTCTTCGCCGATCAGATAGCCGGTGGCACCGCCACCGTCGCCGAACTGCATCACCGCGGTCGGGCTGCCATGGATGCCGAGCTTGTGCTCCAGGCTCGCGCAGCGCAGGTCGTTGCGCTGGCCCAGCGTGCCGTCGGCATTGACCAGGAATTTGGGCACGATGAACAGCGAGATGCCCTTCACCCCCGCCGGCGCATCCGGGGTGCGCGCCAGCACCAGATGAACGATGTTCTCGGTCAGGTCGTGCTCGCCATAGGTGATGAAGATCTTGGTGCCGGTGATGGCATAGGTGCCGTCATCCTGCTTCACCGCCTTGCTCCGCAGCAGCGCCAGATCCGATCCGGCCTGCGGCTCGGTCAGGCACATGGTGCCGGTCCACTCGCCCGAGACCAGCTTTTCCAGATAGGTCTGCTTCTGGGCGTCGGAGCCGTGGGCGGTCAGCGCCTCCACCGCACCGATGGTGAGCAGCGGGCACAGCCCCCAGGCCATATTGGCCGAATTCCACATCTCGGCGCAGGCCGAGGCGACGGTGATCGGCAGGCCCTGGCCGCCGAATTCCGGCTCAAACGGGATCGAGTTCCAGCCGCCGTCGACGAACTGGCGATAGGCCTCGCGCCAGCCTTCCGGCGTGCGGACCACACCGTTTTCGACCCTGGAGCCGGTCTGGTCGCCGGTGCGGTTCAGCGGCGCGATCACGCCGCCGGCCAGCTTGCCGGCTTCTTCGAGGATGGCGTCCACGGTGTCGGGGGTCGCCGCATCGCAGCCCGGAAGCTGCGACAGGCCTTCGATGTCGACGATCTCGCGCATTACGAAGCGCATGTCGCGGATGGGTGCCGTGTAACCGAACATGGATGTCCTCGGAGTCTCGGGGCCCTGGGGAAGGCTCGGGGCCTTGGGAGAAGGATGCAGATGGCTGGAAAGATCGACCGGCCAGCGTGAAAAGCAAACGCTCGCTTGGCAATATTCCACCACCAGGGGCCGCCCGAAGGACCCCTCTGGTACAAGCCGGCCCCTCGATGCGACCGCCACCCGCCGCAAGGCGGGCTGCTTTCGCCCGACGTTATAGCATCTGCGGCAGACGCGTGCAGGGGATAAACGTCACAGGGCCCGGCACCGCCGCCTGCACGGGCGACGGGCCAGGCCCTGGAGACACGGGGCCCTGGAAACACGGGGGCCCTGGAGACGCGGGCGGGACCGTGGTCAGTCGGCCGCCTGACGGCGGGCTGCCGACGGCGCCGGCGTGACGGCCGCGGCCGAAAAGGCCTCGGTCGCCATGGCCGTCAGGCGGGTCGCCTCGTCCATATAGTCGCGCACGGCCTTTTGGGCGAAGCCGTTCGCCATCTCGATGAAGTCGACCGGCGTGCGGCAGGCGCTCAGCTGTTTCTGGCTGGCGAAGTCGTCGTTCAGCCGGCCCATCACGAACCGGCCGTATTCCTGCGCGATCCGCCCGGCCGCATCCACGACCGCGCGGTTGATCTGGAACCAGGTCTCCACGGCCTCGCGGCCGCCGGTCATCATGGTGTCGAAAGACACCGGCGGCAGAAGCGCCGTCTCGGGTGCTGCGGATGTCGAGGGGCTGACGGTCATGGCTGTTTCCTCCACCTCAGGGGGGCGGTGCGACAGCAGGGGTCGCATTCATCTTCCGTTTACCCTGTCACAAAAATCAATACCTTGATCTGCATCAACTTCCGGTCGGTTTCATGTGCCGATAAACGCCGGATCGAGCCCCAGCTCCGCAACCAGCCAGCGCAGCAGGGCGCGGATGGTCGGCTGGCGCGCGGCCAGACGCGGAAACACCAGATGATGGCCGACATAGGTGATATCGCGGGCCCGCCCCGCCAGCGGCCGGACCAACAGACCCGACCGGATCTCGCGTTCGGCCAGCCGGGTCGATTCCAGCGCCACCCCCAGCCCGTCGGCCGCTGCCGCGATGGCCAGAAAGCTCCGGTCGAACCGGGCGCCCTGGGCCGGCGGCGGCGCCAGGCCGTTCGCCTCGAACCAATGCGGCCAGCGGATCAGCTTGTTGTCGCTCTGCAGCAGCCTCTGGTGCAGCAGATCGGCAGGTTTGCGGATATAGGGCGCCAGGGCCGGGGTGCACAGCGGCACCACCGTCTCTTCGCCGAGGGGGATGACCACGATGCCGTCGCGGGGCTGCACCTCGCCATAAATGATGTCGGCATCGAATTCATTGGTCTCAAAGCGCGCGTAATCGGTGTTGGCTGCCAGGCGGACATCGATCTCGGGATTGGCGTTCAGAAAGCGCGACAGCCGCGGCGTCAGCCAGGTGGCGGCAAAGCTCGGCGCGCAATGCAGCCGCAGCAGCCCGGGGCCGCTGGTCGAAATCAGGTCGATGCCGCGGCGGATCTCTTCGAAACCACGCCCGACATGGCCGATCAGCGCGGCCCCGTCGGGGCTGAGCCGCACCGCACGGGTGGACCGCACGAACAGGGCCACGCCCAGCTGATCCTCCAGCTTGCGCACCGCATGGCTGACGGCGCTGGGGGTCAGGGACAATTCCTCGGCCGCCGCCCGGAACGAGCCGGTGCGTGCGGCGGCCTCGAAGGCACGAAGCAGGGAAAGCGGCAGCGGTGGGGCCATATTACGGATGAACCTGATTCATCAATTGATGCAAACTTCCCGTTTGTCGGGCTGCGCGGGTTTGCCGATGCTTGGGTCAATCAAAACCCAAAACGGCGGAGGAAACCATGCTCCTGAACGGCAGAACGGCCGTGATTTCAGGTGCGGCGAGTGCGCGCGGCATCGGCTACGCCACAGCAAAACTGTTCGCGGACCAGGGCGCCCGGGTGGTGATTCTGGATCTTGACGAAGCGGCCTCGTCTGCCGCTGCCGCGGACCTGCCGGCCACGCCCGCCGGCCTGCCGCATCTGGGCCTCGCCTGCGACGTCACCGACCGCGAGGCCTGCCTTGAAGCCACCGCCCGGATCATCGCCACCTGCGGCCGGATCGACGTGCTGGTCAACAATGCCGGTGTCACCCAGCCGGTAAAGCTGCTCGACATCACCCCCCCCGACTGGGACCGCATCCAGGACGTCAACCTGCGCGGCACGCTCTATCTCAGCCAGGCGATCATCCCGCATATGTGTGCCGCCGGCGGCGGCTCCATCGCCTGCATGTCCTCGGTCTCGGCCCAGCGCGGCGGCGGCATCTTCGGCGGCCCGCACTACTCCGCCGCCAAGGCGGGGGTTCTGGGCCTCGCCAAGGCAATGGCCCGCGAATTCGGCCCGGCCGGCATCCGGGTCAACTGCATCACCCCCGGCCTTATCCAGACCGACATCACCGGCGGCAAACTGACCGACAAGATGCGCCATGAGATCCGCAAGACCATCCCGCTCGATCGGCTGGGCGAGGCCGCAGACGTCGCCGGCGCCTGCCTGTTTCTCGCCTCGGACCTCTCGTCCTACATCACCGGCGCGGTGATCGATGTGAACGGCGGCATGCTGATTCATTGATTTGGCCCTCGCCGGGCGGGTGCTACCGCGCCGGTTTGGCAGCCCCTCGACGGGCGATGCTCCCTTCTTTCCAGTGCTTCGAGGTATTTGATGACCACCGATGTCGATGCGGCGCGTGGGCACGCGCTGGCCAATGTCAGTCTGGCGGAGCGCGCCTGGCGCATCCGGCGGCTGGCGGTGCGGATGGGCGAGGTTCAGGGTCAGGGCTATGTCGGCCAGGCTCTCGGGGTCGCCGATCTGCTCGCCGTCTCCTATTTCCACGCCCTGCGCTACCGCCCCGAGGATCCGCTCTGGGAGGGGCGGGACCGCTTCCTGCTCTCGATCGGCCACTATGCCATCGCCCTTTATGCCGCGCTGATCGAGGCCGGCATCATCCCCGAAGACGAGCTTGAGACCTATGGCACCGACGACAGCCGGCTGCCGATGTCGGGCATGGCCGCCTATACCCCGGGCATGGAGATCACCGGCGGCTCGCTGGGCCACGGCCTGCCGATCGCGATCGGCATGGCGCTGGGGCTGAAGCGCAAGGCCTCCACCTCGTTCATCTACAACCTGATGTCCGATGGCGAGCTTGGCGAAGGCTCGACCTGGGAGGCGGCGATGTCGGCCGGCCATCACCGGCTCGACAATCTGATCGCGCTGGTCGACTTCAACGACCAGCAGGCCGACGGCCATTCCCGCCAGGTGCTGTCGGCCGAACCCGTCACCGACAAATTCCGGGCCTTTGGCTGGCATGTCCAGCGGGTCGACGGCAACGATATCGATGCGCTGCGCACGGCCTTCGACACCGCACGTGAGCTGGATGAACCCAAGCCCCGGGTCATCATCTGCGACACCACCATGTGCAAGGGCGTGCCGTTCCTCGAAGCCCGCGAGATCACCCATTTCATCCGGGTCGAACCCGATGAATGGCAGCTGGCCCTGGCTGCGCTCGACGAAGGAAAGCCCGCATGACCGCCCTGAAGCGCCCCGCCGGCCGCCCCGCGCCGGTCCGCGATCCCTCGCGCCCCCGGCTGACCACCTCGGCCATGATCGCCTCGCTGGCGGCCGAGGGCCAGCGCACCGAACCCGCCCCCTTCGGCCATGCCCTGGTCGAACTGGCGAAGACCCGGCCCGACATCGTGGGCCTGACGGCAGATCTTTCAAAGTACACCGATCTGCACGTCTTCGCGAAGGCCTTCCCCGACCGCTTCTACCAGATGGGCATGGCCGAACAGCTGCTGATGGGGGCAGCCGCCGGCCTCGCCCGCGAAGGCTTCATCCCCTTCGCCACCACCTATGCGGTCTTCGCATCGCGCCGTGCTTATGATTTCGTCTGCATGGCGATCGCCGAGGAAAGCCTGCCGGTCAAGATCGTCTGTGCCCTGCCGGGCCTGACCACCGGCTATGGCCCCAGCCATCAGGCGACCGAGGATCTGGCGATCTTCCGCGGCCTGCCGAACATGACCATCGTCGATCCCTGCGACGCGATCGACATAGCCCAGGCGGTGCCGGCGATCGCCGCCCATGACGGGCCGGTCTACATGCGGCTGCTGCGCGGCAATGTCCCGGCGGTTCTGGACGAGTACGACTACAGCTTCGAACTGGGCAAGGCGAAGCTGCTCCGCGACGGGGCCGAGGTACTGTTCATCTCAAGCGGGCTGATGACCATGCGGGTGCTGGAGGCGGCGAAATCGCTCGCTGCCGACCGGATCGGCGCCGCGGTGGTGCATGTACCGACCATCAAGCCGCTCGACACCGAAACCATCCTGCGCGAGGCCGCCCGCCCCGGCCGGCTGGTGGTGGTGGCCGAAAACCACACCATCATGGGCGGGCTGGGCGAGGCGGTGGCCGCAACCCTGATGCGGGGCGGCGTTCATCCGGCCTTCCGGCAGATCGCCCTGCCCGATGCCTTCCTGGATGCGGGCGCCCTGCCCACGCTGCACGACCGCTATGGCCTGTCGGCCGCAGCCGTGACCACCGCCGTGAAGGGGTGGCTCTGAAGGGGGGGCTCTGAGGGGGAGCCCGATCCCGCCGACACCAGACCGGTTCCGGGCCGGACAAACCCGGACGACCGGCACCGAAAACCGGGCCGGCGCCACACGGAAAGACCAAAAGGGGGGAAAACCACATGCCGATCGAAATGCGTCGCCGCACCTTCCTGGCCGCAGGTGCCGGGCTGTTTGCCGCCCCGGCGATCCTGAGCCTGACCGGCGGCCGCGCCCGCGCCGCCACCACGCTGACCCTGGGCCATGGCGCCGCCGCGGGCAATCCGCGCGCCGTCGCCGCCGAAAAATTCGCCGAACTGGTCAAGGCACAGACCAATGGCGAAATCGCGATCAACATCGCGGGTTCGGAACAGCTGGGCAACGACGTCGCCATGCTGACCTCGATCCGCACCGGCAGCCTGGACCTTACCGCCAACAGCCAGGGGGCGGCATCGGGCATCGTGCCGGAAATCGCGGCGCTGGGCCTGCCCTTCCTGTTCAGGGATGCCGCCGCGGCGATCCGCGTGCTCGAAGGGCCCATCGGCACCGATCTGGATGCCGCTTTCGGCAAGGTCGGCATGATCCCCCTCGACTGGTGGGACAACGGCATCCGCCACGTCACCAATGCCAGGCGGCCGGTGGCAACGCCCGAGGACCTGAAGGGTCTGAAGATCCGCACCCCGGCCGACCCGATGACGATCTACATCTTCACCGCCCTCGGCGCCGCCACCCAGCAGATCGCCTTCAGCGAACTTTACGTGGCGCTCCAGCAGGGTGTGGTCGACGGCCAGGAAAACCCACTCGCCAATATCGCGAGTTCCAAGCTCTACGAGGTCAACAAATACATCAGCCTGACCGCCCATAAATGGGAATCGACCCCCTTCCTGATGTCGCCGATCGCCGCCGCCCGCGTCGGCAAGGATGGGCTTGCGGCGATCAAGGCGGCAGCGAAGGAAGCGGGCGTGCTCCAGCGCCGGCTGATGGCCGAAGCGGACGTGAAGCTGCTTGCCGACTTCAAGGCCAACCCGGCAGTGGCGGTGAACGAGGTCGACCATGCGGCCTTCGTGCAGGCGACCGAGCCGGTCAACGCGGCCTGGATCGACAAGCCCTTCGGCGGCTTCGTCAAGCGCCTGATCGACGCCGCCAAGGCCTGATGGAGGCAATCATGAAGACGCTTTCGGCCGGCGGCCCGTTCGTGGCCGCCGCCGACGGCGTCGACCGGGTGCTGGGCGCGATCTGCCGCGCCGTGCTTCTGGTGACGCTGTCCCTGATGCTGGTTGGGTTGGGCGTGAACGTGGTGATCCGCTACGCCGCAACCCAAGGTGGCATCGACTGGATCAACGAGGCGACCGAATTCCTGTTCCCCTGGGCGATCGCCGCCGGGATCGTGCTCGCCGTCCAGCGCGGCGCCCATATCGCCGTCGACGTGCTGTTCGGTTTCTTCGGCCCGCGCGGCGCCCGGGTGCTGGGCACGGCGATCCATCTTCTGGTCGCGGTCGCCTATCTGCTGCTGCTGAAGGTGACGATCGGGCTGATCGAAATCGTCTCGATCGAGATGAGCCCGCTGCTCGGCATCTCCCGATCCTGGGCCTATTGGGCACTGGCCTTTGGCGCCGGTGGCGCCGCCTTCGCCAATGCCGCGATCGCGCTCAGGGTCGCGCTGAACGGCATCTCCGCCCTGCCCGCCGCCCCGGCCGAGGAGAGCGTGACATGATCGGCGTGATGGTCTTCGTCTTTCTGGGCCTGCTGATCCTGGCGGTGCCGGTCGGCCATGTGCTGATGATCGCCTCGGGTGCCGCGGTGATCTCGCAGGGCATGCTGCCGCTCAGCATCATTGCCCAGCAGATGTTCAACCAGACCCAGTCCTTCCCGATGCTGGCCCTGCCCTTCTTCATCCTGGCCGGCAGCCTGATGATGAGCGGCCGGCTGGGCGACCATCTGATCGGCTTCGCCAAGATGCTGGTCCAGCGCTATCGGGGCGGCCTTGCCTCGGTCTCGGTGGTCGGTTCGGCAGTCTTCGGCGGGGTGTCGGGATCGGCGGTCGCCGATGCCACGGCGCTCGGCTCGATGCTCATCCCCTGGCAGAAGCGCGAGGGCTATCCCGGCGGTTTCGTCGCCGCCAACAATGCTGCCTCGGCGATGATCGCGATCCTGATCCCCCCCTCGATCCCGCTGATCCTCTATTCGCTGGTCTCGGGCGTCTCGGTCGCTGCCCTGTTCGTTGCCGGCGTGCTGCCGGGCGTGCTGATCACGGTCGGCTTCGTGATGATCTGCAACATCTCGGCACGACTGCGCGGCTTTCCGCTGCATCGCGACCCTTTCGACTGGGCGGCCTTCCGCCATGTCGGGCTGCGCGCCCTGCCGGCGCTGGCCTTGCCGGTGCTGATCCTGGTGCTGCTACGGTTCGGCTTCGCCACGCCCACCGAAGTCTCGGTGCTGGCCACGATCTATGCCATGGCGGCGGGCGTGCTGATCTATCGCGATCTCACCCTCGACCGGGTGGTCAAAGCGATGATCCAGGCGGGTGTCGCAACCGGCGTGGTGATGCTGGTGATCATGGGCTCGGCCGCCGTCGGCTGGCTTATGACCTTCGCCCAGATCCCGCAGAATTTCGCCGCCTGGTGCGTGGAAACCCTGCGCCACCCCTGGGCGATCATCCTGGCGATGAACGTGATCATGCTGATCGTCGGCATGTTCATCGACCTGCCGGCCGCGATCCTGCTGCTGGGGCCGATCTTCGTGCCGCTGGCCCAGACCATCGGGCTCGACCCGCTGCAGCTGGGCATCATGATGGTGCTGAACCTGGCCGTTGGCCTGTTCACGCCGCCGGTGGGCACGACGCTGTTCATCTCGGCCTCGATCGCCCGGGTGCCGATCCTGACGGTCACCCGCGAACTCTGGCCGTTCTACCTGTTCACGCTTGCGGTGGTGCTGGCCTTCAGCTTCATCCCCGCCCTCACCCTCGGCTGATCCATGACCTCACCCCGACTGGTCTTTCTGGACCGCGGGACGCTGTCGCCTGCAACCCGGCTGCGCCGCCCCGCTTTCGACCACGACGTCGTGGTGCATGACCGCACCGCTCCCGATCAGGTGGCCGGCCGCATCGCTGGCGCCAGTATCGTGATCACCAACAAGGTGCGGATCGGGGCGGAGGCGCTGGACGCGGCACCCGATCTGCGGCTGATCGCAGTTGCCGCGACCGGCACCGATGTCGTCGACCTCGCCGCCTGTGCCGCGCGCGGCATCACCGTCTGCAACATCCGCGACTATGCCCGCCACACCGTGCCGGAACACACCTTCGCGCTGATCTTCGCCCTGCGCCGCAGCCTTCTGGCCTATGCCGATGCGGTCAGGGCCGGGCGCTGGCAGGCGGCCGGGCAGTTCTGCTTCTTCGACCACCCGATCCGCGATCTGGCGGGATCGCGCCTTGGCATCATCGGCGACGGCGCGCTCGGCCGCGCGGTCGGGCGGATCGGAACGGCGCTGGGGCTGGATGTCGTCTTCGCCGCCCACAAGGGCCGCAACGTCGCGGGGCCGCAAGGCATGGGGCCCCTTTACACCGATTTCGACAGGGTGCTGGAAACCGCCGACATCCTGACCCTGCATGCCCCGTTGATCGAGCCTGGCCCCCATGGCCCGGGCACGAGACACATGATCGGCCGGCCGGAATTCGCCCGCATGGCCCGCCGGCCCCTGCTGATCAACACCGCGCGCGGCGGGCTGGTCGATGAAACCGCCCTGGTCGAGGCGCTGGAAGCCGGGCAGATCTCCGGCGCCGGTTTCGACGTCGCCACCGCCGAACCGCCGGCGCCGGATCATCCGCTGATGCGCATCGCGCAGCGACCCGATGTGATCGTCACCCCCCATGTCGCCTGGGCGGCTGAAGAGGCGATCCAGACGCTCGCCGATCAGCTGATCGACCTGATCGAGGCCTTCATGGCCGGCCGGCCGCGCAATGTCGTCGCCGGCCCGGGGGCCGGATCATGACCGGTGGTACCGATCCCCGCCGGGCGATCTTCGACGCCGCCGTGGCCGCCTGCGATCCGGGCCTCGTGCTGCCGGCCCATCTGCCCGATGCCCCGCCCCGTGGCCGGGTGGTGCTGCTGGCCTGCGGCAAGGCCGGCGCGGCGATGATCGCGGCCGCGGCCCGCCGGTATCGCGCAGCGGGGCTCCCCCCCGATCGCCTGCAGGGCCTGGCGGTGGTGCGCCATGGCTATGGCCCCCGCGACGGCGACGATCTGCCGGCGGGGGTGGAGGTGGTGGAGGCCGGCCATCCGGTGCCGGACGCGGCCGGCCTTTCCGCCACCCGCCGAGTGCTGGCGATGGCGGCGGCGGCAGGCCCGGAGGATCTGGTGCTGGCGCTGATCTCGGGCGGGGGGTCCGCCAATTGGGTGTCCCCTGCCCCGGGCATCGATCTTGCGGAGAAACAGGCGCTGACCCGCGCTTTGCTCCGCTCCGGGGCCGATATCCACGAGGTCAATGCAGTGCGCCGGCATCTTTCGGCGATCAAGGGCGGACGCCTCGCCGGGCTGATCCGCGGCCGGCTGGAAAGCTTCGCCATCTCGGACGTGCCGGGCGACGCCCCCGCCGCCATCGCCTCGGGCCCCACGGTCGCCGACCCGACCACGCTGGCGGATGCAAGCGCAGTGCTGGAGCGATATAGCATCGCCCACTCCCCCGCCGTCACCCAGAGACTGCAGGATCCGGCGGCGGAGACACCGAAACCGGGCGATCCCGCCGTCGACCGGCATTCCTTCACCCTGATCGCCCGACCCGCCGATGCGCTGGCCGCAGCCGCCGAGACAGCAGCCGCAGCCGGCTATCGCCCGGTTCTGCTGGGCAGCGATCTTGCTGGCGAAGCGCGGGACGAAGGCATGCGTCAGGCGTCGCTGGCCCTGGCGGCTCAGGCAGAAGGGCACCGGGTGGCGCTGATCTCGGGCGGGGAGCTGACCGTCACGCTCCGCGGCGACGGCCGGGGTGGTCCCAATCAGGAATTCGCCCTGGCGCTGGCGATTGCGCTCGACGGCGCCCCGGGCATCCGGGCGCTGGCAGCCGATACCGACGGCACCGATGGCGGCGCAGGTGCCGCCAGCGATCCGGCCGGTGCGCTGGTCGACCCCGATACCCTGGCACGCGCCCGGGCCGCCGGAACCGATGCCCGCGCGGCCCTGCTGCGCAATGATTCGACCGGCTTCTTTCGGGCGGCGGGCGGGCTGTTCCACCCTGGCCCCACCCGCACCAATGTCAACGATCTGCGGGTGATCCTGATCGACCCGCTGCCGGGGTGAGACGCGTCAGTTCGCGCCCGAGGCCCGCCGGATGAAATCACCGACGGCGGTGCCACGCAGCATGGCCAGACGATAGGCCAACATCGCCCCGCGCTTGCGCAGATCCGTGGTCGCCATGTTGTCGCGCAGCTTCTTCAACCGTTCAGTGTCGAGCATTTCGCAGGCAGCCGGTGAGCGCAGAATGCCCTCGATCGTGCTGTCCAGCAGCTCCGGTTTGGCCGTCAGGGCTTCGTGCCAGTCCGGCGCCTGCAGGCCACGGCGACGTTCCGCCAGCACTTCGCGCGGCAGACGATCGGTCATGGCACGTCGCGCAAGCGCCCGACCGCCGCCATTCTCGACAAAGATCTCGTCCGGCACCCGCATCGCAAACTCGATCAGGCGGATGTCCGAGGTCGGATCCCGGCTGTCCAGCCCCCAGGCGGCCAGCGTACCCTTGTGGTAATTGCCGCCATCAAAGCGCCGCAACACCCTGAGGCGCAATTCGATGCTGTCGAGGCTGGGGCGATAGGAGAGGTCGAAGCCGGCCCTCTCTGCCGCTTCGAAGGCCCGGGCCCGCTTGTCCGGGTGCAGCAGGGAAATATTGGCGAGGTCGTTATTCCGACCGGTCAGCTTCATAAGCCCGACCCAGACCCTTGGGGGCAAGGCCGGGCCGATGGAATGCATCAGCATGCCGCGCCACCGCCACTGCCCGCCGGCACGGACATGGCCGCGCGCCTCCTTGAACCAGCGCAGGAAGCGCCCGGACAGGAACAGCTTGGGATAGAAGGTATAGCCGTCATAGCTGAGGCTCATATTCCCCATCTGCCCCGACAGCACAACGCGATGCCCGGCCTTCCGGGCCATATCGTTGATCTGATGCATCCAGACATGATTGCAGGGGTTGAGAACCGGACGGTCCATGAACTCGAAGCTCGTGCCCAGCATCTCCATCGGTGATGTGCCGTCGTTGATCACGCGCACATGATCGACATTCGGATACAGCCGGGCAGTCGCCGAGGCCAGTGGCCATTCATCAGCCATCCGGTCACGATCGACGAACCGGTCGTCATAGCCCGGCCGAACGGTGGAGGTATAGGCCGTCACCCGGCCCGGCGCGATCAGACGCGCGGCCGTGGCCGTCACCGACGAACTGTCGAGCCCGGAACTCAGATGGGTTGCCACCCGGTCGCCCGCGCCCCTCAGCCGGCAGCGCACCGCCCGGTCCAGTTCGGTGCGCAGGGCCTCGGCATATTCGTCACGGCTGGACAGGCGAAGAAGCGGCGGCGCGGGGTTCCACCAACGCTCGGCGCGGACGCCGCCATCGGCCGTCACCACGGCGCGGTGGCCGGGCAGGAGGCGTTCGATGCCCTCGAAGAAGGAATTGGTCCCCAGCTCCGGCAGCAGGGCCAGGAAGCCGTTGAGCCGCTCCATATCAGGCGCCATGCGCAGCCAGGGCAGTGCGAGCAGACCGCGGGGCATGCTCGCCACGGCAAAGAACCGGCCACCGCCGGGCAGGGTTCCGGCGTGGTAGTGCAGCGGCAGGGCGCCCAAATGGTCGCGGGCCATCAGCAGGCGGCGTTCGCGGGTATCCCAGACGACGAAGGCGAAGTCGCCGTAGAAATGGTGGACGCAGTCCAGTTCCCAGCGCTCGAACGCCGCCATGGCCAGATCGGAATCAGCCATAGTTTTCAGCCGGTCGGCGCTGATGCCCAACTCCTGCGCCAGATCCTCGCGGTTGTCCAGACGCAGATCGGCCACCATGACGAAGCGGCCGCCGGCGCCTTCCACCGGCTGGCGGTCGTAAATGTCTTCAGGCAGCGACGGGTTGAGCCGCAGCCCGATGGTGATCCGGTCGTCGCCCCAGACCTGATTCGCCGCCCCCGGGCGGGCATGCGGGGCGTAGATGGCCTGCGCGGCAAGAATCCGGCCGAGTGCGGCATCGCCTTCGGTGTTGCCGTCGACCTGCCAGAAAGCGGCGAGCGCGGTCATGCGCGGGTCCTCCGGCTCCGGAGGGCAACACGGCAGATGGCAGGGTCAGGAAGGCTCATGAGGCGATACGTCCCGGGAAATGCGAACCGGCCCGGATCATAGCCGATTCCGGGCCGGTCACACATCCTCTCTTTCCAGTCCCGACGGCCGTCAGGCGCGCCCGGATACCAGGCGGCGGAAGAGCTGAACCGGCCGCGCCGGCTCGGGACCATGCGGCTGCAGCACCAGGAACTCGGCCCAGCGGGCAATCGGCCGATCCTCGGGCGCTTCCACCGTGGTGAAGCCGCAATCGAGCAGCATGACGAACTGGTCGGGCAGAACATGGCCGCGGGCGCGGATCTCACCCTCATAGCCCATGTGCTCACGCAGCGTGCGGGCGATGGTGAAGCCGCGGCCGTCGCGGAATTTCGGGAAGTCGATCGCCACCAGATCGATCCGGTCCAGCACCTCGCGCAGCCGCTCGGGCCGGGCATCCGCCCCCAGCGCCACGCCGCGCGCCAGCTCGTCGCCCGCCATCTCGGGCGTGCCGGCCCGGGCCGCCAGGAAACGGGCCAGCGGCAGGATGGTCTCGGGCGAGGTTACCGCCTCGCCCTCGGCCGCCACCTGCCAGCGATCCGCGATCGGCTGCCCCTGATCATTTAGCAGAGCCATAGAGCGCTTCCTTGAACGGGGTGATGCCGATGCGGCGATAGGTGTCGATGAAGGTCTCGCCGGCCTCGCGGCGGGCGACATGGACGTTGACGATGGTCTCGATCGCGTCGACCACGTCTTCATATGAGACCGACGGACCCACGATCTGCCCCACGGCCGCCTGCTCGTCCGCCGCACCGCCCAGCGTGATCTGATAGGCTTCGACGCCGCCGCGGTCCAGGCCCAGAATGCCGATATTGCCGATATGGTGATGGCCGCAGGCATTGATGCAGCCCGAGATGTTCAGCGTCAGCCGGCCGATATCGTGCTGGCGGTCCAGATCGGCGAAACGTTCGGCGATCCGCTGGGCGACGGGGATGCTGCGGGCGGTGGCCAGCGCGCAGTAATCCATGCCCGGGCAGGCGATGATGTCGCTGACCAGCCCGATATTGGCGGTCTCCAGCCCGGTGCCCTGCAGGGCCTGCCACAGCGCGTACAGCGCGTCCTGGCGGACATGGGGCAGAACCAGGTTCTGTTCATGCGCCACCCGGATCTCGCCGAAGGAGTGCCGGTCGGCAAGATCGGCGACCAGGTCCATCTGCGCATCGGTGGCATCACCCGGAATGCCGCCCACCGGCTTCAGCGAGATCACCGCCGAGATGTAGCCCGGCCGCTTGTGCGGGTTGGTGTTGGTCCGCACCCAGGCCGCAAAGGCCGGATCTGCGGCTTTCGCGCGCTCGAAGGCGTCGGAGACGGCCGGCAGCGTCTCGAAATCCGGGTCGATGAAGCGGGCGGCGATCGCCTCGACCACCTCGGGCTCAAGCCGGTAACCCTCGGCATCCATCGCCGCGAATTCTTCCTCGACCATCTCGCGGAAACGCTCGGGCTTCGTCTCGCGGACCAGGATCTTGATCCGGGCCTTGTAGAGATTGTCGCGCCGGCCGAGGGCGTTATAGACCCGCAGCACCGCTTCCATGTAGCGCAGGAAATCGGGCACCGCCACCCAGTCGGCAACCCTGGTCGCCACGATCGGCGTGCGGCCCAGCCCGCCGCCGACATGGATCTCGAACCCGATCTCGCCCGCCGCATTGCGCTTCGCCAGCACGCCGATATCGTGCAGCCGCACGGCCGCGCGGTCATTCGGGCTGCCGGTGATGGCGATCTTGAACTTGCGCGGCAGGAAGGTGAATTCCGGGTGGTCGGTCGACCACTGGCGCAGGATTTCGGCGAAGATGCGCGGATCGACCACCTCGTCCGCAGCCGCCCCCGCGAACTGATCGGTGGTCACATTGCGAATGCAGTTGCCGCTGGTCTGGATGGCGTGGATGTCGGCATCGGCCAGCACCTCCAGAATGTCGGGGGTGTCGACCAGCCGCGGCCAGTTGAACTGGATGTTCTGCCGGGTGGTGAAATGGCCATAGCCCCGGTCATAGACCCGGGCGACATAGGCCAGCTGGCGCATCTGGTCCGACGACAGCACGCCATAGGGCACGGCCACCCGCAGCATATAGCCGTGCAGCTGCAGATAGAGGCCGTTCATCAGCCGGAAGGAGCGGAACTCCTCTTCGGTCAGCTCGCCGGCGATGCGACGCTCCACCTGACGGCGGAAGACCTCGGCGCGATCCTTCAGGAAAGCGCGGTCCTGCTCGTCGTAATTGTAGATGCCGGCGGTCGCGCGATGCTGCGGCCGGGGGGCGTCGGTCACCGGCGGCGCCGGCGGCCAGCCGGTCTCCCCCGCCTGCTTGCCCAGATCGGCGCGCACGCTGGGGCCACGGCTGCGGATGCTCTCCCGCCGGGTGGTCGGCACCGGGCGGTCGCCGTCCACCTGGGCCGGCGCCTCGGCCACCGAGACGACCTCCTGGCGACGCTCACCTTCGGCCGCAAGCGCGCGCCCGGCCTCCAGCGTGTCGCGGTCGAAGACGGCGGCACCATCCACCCGTTCCACCCAGTCACCGGCCTGGTTCAGCCAGACGGCGACGCCGTCGGTCAGGCGGTTGGCGGAAATCACATGCAAGCTCATGACCCGAACTCCTGCTCACCGCCGGCTGCGGGGACCGTCGGTGAAGGGGCAATCCGCGAGGACGTTGTTGTTTCGCGGCTTAATCCACACACGGAGATCATATATACGGCCCGCACCGAGAATTGCAACGCAATCTGATGTGAATAAAGGTGATGCCTGCATTGATGCCGGGACAATCTCACCAGAGATAGGCTCAGCCCGAGCCAGGCAGCAACCTTCCGGTAGAAACCCGGGGGAAAAACACCCAGAATTTGTTCAATCAGGCATCCGGGGTGTAGAGGTGCTGAACCACCTCGACGCCACGGAGCGCGAAGCGGCCGACCGAGGCGACCTGCTGGTCCGCCCCGTCCAGCGCATCGACGAAGGCCTGCGACAACAGCAGGCTGCGATCGACCGAGCGGCACATGGCGGCGATGCGGGCGACCTCGTTCACCGCCGGGCCGACGACGGTGAAATCCAGCCGGTCGGGGCCACCGACATTGCCATAGAAAACCGAGCCCACATGCAGGGCGAGATAAAGCCCGGTGGAGGGCAGGTCCGCGCCCTCGCGCATCCGCGCCAGATCGCCGAGGCCCTGCCGGGCCGCAGCGGCGGCGGCCAGCGCCCGTTCCGCGGCCGCATGACGGTCGTCGGCGGGGAAGACGGCCAGAATGCCGTCGCCCATGAATTTCAGCACCTCGCCACCCGCAGCATGGATGGCGGCGACCACCGGTTCGACATGGTCGTTCAGGAAGGGGATCACCTGGTCGGGCGGCAGGCTGCCGCTGATCCGCGTCCAGTCGCGCAGATCGCTGAACCACAGCACGGCGTCGCGCTTTTCGGCGACCCCGCGCACGATCCGCCCCGACATCACCTGGCGGGCGACGTCGCGGCCCAGATAGGTACGGGCGATGGTATGGGCGATGCCGGACAGCGAGGCCGCGCGCATTGCCAGCCCCAGAGACGGCATGATCGCCAGCACCGCCGCCACCTCCGGCTCGGCGAAGCCGCCCGGACGATCGGTGATCCACGAGACGTAGACGCATTCCATGCCGCCCACGCCGATCCCGTCGCCACCGGTGCCGCCGAAGCGGACGATGGTGGCCAGATAGCCGGTCTGGCCCTCGGCACGCAGCTCGGCCAGATAGCTGAATTCGCCATCGGTCGCCGGCGACAGCAGGCGCAGCAGCATCGGCGCGC